>JAPVSX010000106.1:0-11892 GCA_047519495.1 Armatimonadota bacterium | reverse complement strand
GAGGACCGGCCGGTGTACTGTCAGGACTGTTTCCGCGAGATCCGCGCGCAGCAACGGTCGATGTAACCCCGAGGCTCCGCGTGCCGTCCGTCCCGGCTAGGCACGGTACGGGTCATCGGCGGCGCTCTCCCGGTCGAGACCTGTGGCGAGCGCTCGCGACCGCCGCGGCCCTCGCCGCCGCCGCGTGCGGTCCGCGAACGGCCGCAGTGCCTCCGCTTCCTCGCGCGCCTCATCCGGCGATGCACGGCCCGGCGATCACCGGTGTGCAGCGCGCCGGCGTCCTCCGCGTGGCCTCGGATCTGTCGTACCCGCCGATGGCATACCGCGACGGCGCCCCGCAGGGGTTCGAGATCGATCTGGCCGGCCTGCTGGCGGGCGCGCTCGGCGTGCGTCTTGAGGTCGTGGACACCCCGCTCGCCGCCATGCGGACAAGATTTCCGCGCAGCGTCGACCTGCTGCTGAGCGCGCTGCCGGCCGACGGGGCGCCGGGGATCGCGTCGATTCCGTACTATGTATCGGGGCAGGCGATCCTCTCGCGCGATGGCGCGGCCGTCCGCACGCCGGAGGCGCTGCGCGGCCTGCGGGTGGCCGTCGCCCCGGGCACGCCGGGAGAGGCACTGGCGGAGGGCGCCGGCGCCCTCGTCGTCCGGTACCTGCCGGTGGACGCTCTGTCGGCGGTCGCGGACGGCCGGGCCCAGGCCGCCGTCGGCGACCGGCCGCTGCTCCTCGGGTTTGCGCAGGCGCACCCGCACCTCGGCGTGACGGCCGGCTCGTGGCAGGAGGTCCCCCTCGCCGCGGCGGTGCGGCCGGATGCGCCCGATCTCGCCGCGTTCGTCTCCGCCGCGCTCCGGGAGCTCCTGCAGGACGGCGGGCTCGACCAATTGCGGCGGCGCTGGCATCTGTAGCCCGTCGGGGCGCCGTCCGAAGGAGCCGGGAGGGTATAATATGAACATTATCGTGGCCGGCCGGCACATCGAGGTGACCGACGCGCTGCGGATGCGCGTCGTGGAGAAAGTGGGCCGCCTCGCCCGGTTCTTCGACCAGGTGCAGAAGGCCCAGGCCTGGCTGCGGGTCGAGGCCCATCCCGGCCGCAACCAGGTGGCGGAGGTCACCCTGTGGGCGGACGGGGTGGTGCTCCGCGGCGAGGAGGCGAGCGAGGACATGTACGCTTCGATCGACCTCGCCGCCGCCAGACTCGAGAAGCAGATCACCAGGTTTCGGAGCAAGGTGATCGGCCGGCGGCGGATCCTCGCCGGCCGGCGGAAGCAGGAGGCGGCGGCGGAGCCCGGCGCTCTGGACGAACCGGCGGCGCCGGAAGGGAGCGCCGGCGCCGTTTCGATCCAGCGCCGCAAGCGGTTCGAGTTGAAGCCGATGACGCCGGAGGATGCGGCGATCCAGATGGAGCTGCTCGGCCACACCTTCTTCGTGTTTCGGAACTCCGAAACGCTGGGCGTGAACGTCGTGTACCGCCGCGGCGACGGCAGCTACGGGTTGATCGAGCCCGAGGACTAGGGAAAACGGCGGTGCGCGTCCAACGCGCGGGACCAGAGGACAGGCCGGGGTGGCAACGGTCGTAGAGGAGACGAGATGATGGAACAACCGGAGCGCCGGTCTCTGGCGCGTGACGCCGAGGCGGTCGTACGCCGCCTCCGTGGGGTCTCGGCCGTCCGGGTCGACCTCGGCGAGGACGGGGCGATCGAGCGGATTCACGTGCTTGGGTCCGCCGAGCGGACGCCCCGGGTCGTCGTCTCGGACGTCGTCGCCGCGCTCGCGGCGGAGCTGGGCGTGAGCCTCGAGCCGGTCCGGGTTCGCGTCGCGACCCTGCGTCCCGGCCAGAAAGAGGCGGGTCCCGCGCCCGTCCGCGCGCGCCTGAAGTTCGTCGGGATCACGGTCTCGACGCTGCGGGCGAGCGCAGAGGTCAAAGTCCAGCTCGAGCAGGAGGGCCTGCTCTACGAAGGCGCGGCCTCCGGTCCCAACGCGTCATCTCACCGGCTCGAACTTGTCGGCCAGGCGACGCTGCGGGCCGTCGAGACCTACCTGCGGTCCCAGGGGCTGTTCCTCCTGGAAGGTGCGACCGTCATCCCCCTGGCGGGCCGCCAGCTCGCGCTCGTCCTCGTGTCCTGGCTCGGGCCGGAGGAGGATCTGCTGAGCGGGTCCTCGCTCGTGCGCGATGATCCCCGGGAGGCCGTCGTTCGGGCCGTCCTCGATGCGGTGAACCGCTCGGTGGGCTGGCTCGGGAGCCGGTAAGCCGCAGGTGCGAACGGCTGCCAGGCTCTTGGCCGCCCTCGCGGCGGCCGCGGTGGCGTGGGCCCCCGGCGGGATCGCTGCCCCTGGTGCGGATGCCGCGGAGGCGTGGCGGGTGCCCATCCTCATGTACCACCGCGTCGATACCGCGCTCTCCGCGCATGACCCCATCACGGTCTCTCTGACGGTCATGGCCCCCACGTTCGAGGCCCAGCTCCGCCTGCTGAGCGCTGCCGGTTACCGGTCGATGAGCCTCGAGGATCTCTGGGCGGCCCTGGTGGAGCACGCGCCGGTCCCGGCGCGCCGGGTGGTGTTGACGTTCGATGACGGCTACGCGGACAACTACACGGTTGCGTTTCCGCTCCTGCGCCGGTACGGCTTTGGGGCCGCGTTCTTCGTGGTGACATCCACGATCGGCACCCCGGGCCACATGACGGCGGCCCAGCTCCGGGAGATGGCGAGAAGCGGGATGGAGATCGAGTCGCACGGCCAGCATCACCTGGATTTCACCCGGTTCTCCCTGCCGGTCGCGCGGGGCGAACTGACGCGCAGCCGCGAGATCATCGCGCGATGGACGGGCCGCCCGGTCACGTTCTTCGCCTACCCCGCCGGGCGGTTCTCGCCGGCGCTTGAGCGCCTGCTCGGCGAGGTCGGCTACCGCGGCGCCCTGACCGAGGTGCCGGGGGTCGTGACGCCCGGAAGCATGCCGTTTGCCCTCGAGCGGGTTCGGGTCGCCCATGACGATTCATCCGGGGTGCTCGCCCGCAAGCTCCGTCTCCCCGCACCGTGACCGGCCGGGCCTCCGGTCCGGTGTTGTGCCGTGGACTATAATAATGTAGCTGTGCGTAATGCCTTAAGGTAGCTCTTTGTGCCGGCCTCCGGGCCGGATCCGGGTCTCGTTGGAGCGAATGATGCTGAAGCTGTTTCAAAGTCTGCTCGGGGATCCCAGCGAGCGGATCGTCAAGTCGCTGCGCGACGGGCTCGTGCCCCAGGTGAACGCGCTGGAGGAAGAGCTCCAGGGCCTCGGCACGGACCGCCTGCGGGCCAAGACGGACGAGCTGCGGGAGCGGGCGCGGGGCGGGGAGGCGCCCGAGGACCTGATGCCCGAGACGTTTGCGCTCGTCCGGGAGGCCGCGAAGCGCACCCTCGGCCAGCGGCCTCACGATGTCCAGCTGATCGGCGGGGCCGTCCTCTATAGCGGCAAGATCGCCGAGATGAAGACGGGCGAAGGCAAGACCCTCGTAGCCACCCTGCCGCTTGTCCTGAACGCGCTGGAGGGCCGGGGGGGCCATCTTGTGACGCCCAACGACTACCTGTCGCGGCTCGGCGCGGGCTGGATGGGGCCGATCTACCACCTGCTGGGGCTCAGCGTGGGCGTCCTCTCGCATGAGTTCGCCGGCCTCTACGATCCGTCGTTCGAGGATCCGTCGCCCCACGGCGACGACCGCCTGAACCACTTCCGGCCGGTGCACCGGCGCGAGGCGTATCTCGCCGACATCACGTACGGCACGAACAACGAGTTCGGGTTCGACTACCTGCGCGACAATATGGTCATCCGCCGGGAGGACCTGGTCCAGCGGGAGCTGCGCTACGCGATCGTCGACGAGGTGGACTTCATCCTCATCGACGAGGCGCGGACCCCCCTCATCATCTCCGGCCAGATCGAGCAGGCCACGGACCTGTACTACCAGTTCGCGAAGCTCATGCCGCGCCTCCAGGTGGAGCGGGACTACCACGTGGACGAGAAGCTCAAGACCGCGACGCTGACCGAGGAGGGCGTCACGGCGCTCGAGCGGACGCTGAGGGTGGACAACCTCACCGACCCGCGGCACATCGAGCTGATGCACCACGCGCAGCAGGCCCTTCGGGCGTACACGCTCTACCACAAAGATGTCGAGTATGTCGTCAAGGACGGCCAGGTGATCATCGTCGACGAGTTCACCGGCCGGCTGATGTTCGGCCGCCGGTATAGCGACGGGCTCCACCAGGCGATCGAGGCAAAGGAAGGCGTCAAGATCGAGAAGGAGAGCCAGACCCTCGCCACGATCACGTTCCAGAACTACTTCCGCATGTACGACAAGCTCGCGGGGATGACCGGCACGGCCAAGACCGAGGAGGCCGAGCTCACGCAGATCTACAACCTCCCGGTCGTCGTCGTCCCCACCCACCGGCCGATGGTCCGCAAGGACCTCTCCGACCTCGTCTACAAGCACGAGAAGGCCAAGTTCACGGCCGTCGCCGACGAGCTCGAGGGGTGGTACAAGCAGCGGCGTCCGGTCCTCGTGGGCACGCGGTCGATCGAGAAGAGCGAGGCGCTCTCGGCGCTCCTCCGCCGGCGGGGCGTCCCGCATCAGGTGCTGAACGCCAAGTACCACGAGAAGGAAGCGGAGATCATCGCACAGGCCGGCCGGCCGGGGGCGATCACGATCGCGACCAACATGGCCGGCCGCGGCGTGGACATCATCCTGGGGGGGAATCCGCCCGACCCGGCCGACGCCGAGACGGTCCGTGCGCTCGACGGGCTGCATATCATCGGGACCGAGCGGCACGAGGCGCGCCGGATCGACAACCAGCTCCGGGGGCGGGCGGGACGCCAGGGCGATTCCGGGTCGTCGCGCTTCTACGTCGCGCTCGACGACGAGTTGATGCGCCTCTTTGCCGGCGACCGCATCGCGGGGATCATGGAACGGCTGGGGATCGAGGACGATGTGCCGATCGAGCACGGGCTCGTCACCCGGCAGATCGAGAACGCCCAGAAGAAGGTCGAAGCCTACCACTTCGACGTCCGCAAGCACGTCCTCGAGTACGACGACGTGATGAACGTCCAGCGCCAGGTCATCTACGGCGAGCGCCGGAAGATCCTGGAGGGCGAGAACCTCCGCGAGAACATCCTGGACTTCATCGAGACGCTGGTCGGCGAAACGGTGGACGCGTTCTGCTCGAGCGAGGCGCGGCCCGAGGACTGGGATCTCGCCGGGCTGCTGGAAGAGGCCCGGGCGATCTTCCCGCTGCCGGCCGGCCTCACGCCCGAGCAGCTCGCGGGCCTCTCGGCCGACGGGGTCTCCGAGCGCATCCGCGCGGCGGCGCTCCAGGCCTATGAGACCAAGGAGCAGGTGATCGGCCCGGAGACGATGCGGGAGCTCGAGCGGTTGATCCTGCTTCAGACCCTCGACCGGAAGTGGATCGACCACCTGTATGCGATGGACGCGCTGCGTGAGGGGATCGGGCTCCGCGCCTACGGCCAGGCCAACCCCCTTATCGAGTACCAGAAGGAAGGCTACGCGCTCTTCGAGCAGCTCAAGCGCGACGTCCAGGAGGAGACGGTCAAGTTCCTCTATCTCGTCGAGATCCAGCCGGCCGCGGCGGTTCCCGCCCTGCGCGCGGCCGAGCGGCCCGGGTACCGGGTCACCCGCGAGAGCGGTGCGGATGGATCTTCGCGGAGTGGAGACGGGCGTCCGGCTGGGGGCGGCAGACCGGCGGGCGCAGGGGGCGGGGGAGCTACCACCCAGGTGCGGGTCCCGAAGGTCGGGCGCAACGATCCCTGCCCGTGCGGGAGCGGCAAGAAGTACAAGAAGTGCCACGGGCGCGGCGAATAGTCTGACCCTGCTCCGGTTCCTCGCCGCGGGTGTCTCCGGCGCCGCCTTTGTCGCGGCGTTTCCCCCCTTCGATCTTGGCGGCCTCGCCTGGGTCGCCCTCGTGCCCCTGTTCATCGCCGCCGGCCGGCGGCCCCCGCGGGAGGCGTTCTGGCTCGGGTACGCATGGGGGGTCGTCGCCCTGGGCGGCGTCCTGTGGTGGCTCACGACGTTCGGCGCCGCGGTGTGGGCGCTGGCTGCCGCCCTCATGGGTGTCTTTCCCGCCCTGACGCTGGGCGCCGCGGCCTCGATCGGCGGGGGGAGGGAGGGGCGGCTCGACGCGCTCCGGCTCGCCGTCATGTGGACCGCCGTCGAGTACCTGCGCGGCCTCGGGCCGCTCGGCTTTCCCTGGGCGCTCCTGGGCGAGTCCCAGCACCGCGCCCTGGTGGTGAGTCAGATCGCTTCGGTCCTGGGCGTCTGCGGCGTGAGCTTTCTTGTCGCGCTGGTCAACGCGAGCCTGTCGTGCCTCCTCCTGAGGCGCCAGGTCCTGCGCTCGGCGATGGCGGCCGCGATGGCGGTGGTCGCAGCCGTTCTTTGGGGAAACGCGGCGCTGCGCGCGCCGGTGGTTCCGCCGGACGGCAGGGCGTTCGCCGCCGCGATCGTCCAGCCGGACTACGCGAGGCGCACGCAGTGGGACCCCGACCGCGCCGCGCGCGACCTCGACGTCCTCAGCCGGCTGACGCACGAGGCAGCCGCGCAAGGCGCGCAGACGACAGTCTCGCAGGGCGCGCAGGCGGCAACCGCCCAGGGCCCCGTGCTCGTGGTCTGGCCCGAGACCGCGTCCCCGACCGATGTGGCGGGAGATCCGGCCACGCTCGCGGCCCTCCGCGCCTGGGTCCGGCGCGACCACGTCGCGCTCATCGCCAGCAGCCTCGAAGGCGGGGTGACGAACTCCGCGTTCTCGATGGCGCCCGACGGTGTGCTGATGGGACGGTACGACAAGGTGCGTCTCGTGCCGTTCGCCGAGTTTGGCGAACGGGCCGGCCGGGGCCCCGGGATCCTCCCCACGCCGGTAGGGACAGCCGGCGTCGCGATCTGCTTCGAGAGCACGTTCCCAGAGCTCGCCCGCCGATCCGTCACCGCCGGTGCGGAGGTGCTGACCGTTCTCACCAACGACGCGTGGTTCGACGGCGCCGTGGCCCCCGCGCAGCACGCGGCGATCGCGCCGTTCCGGGCGATCGAGGAGGGGCGCTACCTCCTGCGGGCCGCCAACAGCGGTCAGAGCATGATCATCGATCCGCACGGACGGGTGGTCGCCGCGCTCCCTCTCGGCAACCGGGGCGTGCTCGCGGCGCGCGTGGCGCCCCGCCACGAGCTCACGCCCTACACCCGGTATGGGTTTCGGTTCGGATGGGCGGCCGTGCTCGCGGGCGCGCTCATGGTCCTGCCGCGGGTGCTGGCGCTGGCCGTGGATCCGTCCGGAAGGCCCGGGCTCGCCCGGCTCGTTGCGGTTTCGGTCCTGCCGCTTGCGGCGCTCGTCGCCGCGACGTGGCTGCCCGCCGCGGGGGCCGGGGCGGTAATGCCGCTTCCCGTGCTCGCCGCCCTTGCCGCGACGCTGCTGCTCAGCCTGGGGCGCTCCCCAAGCGATCTCGGACTGCGTGCGGCGGGGTTCGCGCCGGCGCTCCTGGCCGGACTGGCCGTGGTCGCCGGGCTGACCGGGCTGGCCGTTCGAGCGATGTCCGTGCACGGGGCCCCACCGCAGCCGTCGCCGCCCCCGGGCGGCTGGGTGCAGGGGAGCGCGGCGCAGATCCTGGTCGTCGGGCTGACGTTCGAGTGGTGGCTGCGTGGGCTGGTCTTCGCCGAGGCCGCCGCCTGGAGGGGTTGGAGGGTGGCGACGGTGTGGGCCGCGCTGCTCGGCGCGGCGGCCGGCGTCCCTCGGGGGGCGGAGGCGATGGTCTGGGGCCTCGTGTCCGGGCTCGCGTTCGGGCTGATCCGGGCCCGCTGGCCGCAGGTGCCGGCGCTCGCGATCGCTCACGGGGCGGGGAACGTCGCGCTCGGATTCTTGCTTTCGTCCTGGTGAGCGGCATGAATGGTATAATATGATGTTAAGCTGGCAGGGCGCCCAGGGCGCAGGCTGCCGGAGATCTGGAGGTCAGCATCGGTGACGGTTGACGAACTCAGGCGCACGCTCGGTACGTACCGCGAACGTCTCCACGGTATCGGGAGGCATCTTTGACCTTTTCCGCCAGCAGGCTCATCTGACCACCCTCGAACGGCAAATGCAGCAGCCCGGCTTCTGGGACGATCAGGAGGCCGCGCGCCGCGTGTCTCAGGAGGTCGCCGGCCTGCGGTCGCGGCTGGACCAAGTCGACCGCCTCAACCGGGAGATGGCCGATCTGCTGGAGCTCGTCGAGCTGGCCGCGGGAGAGGACGAGGCGGCGCTCGCCGATCTCGAGCGCGAGGTCCGCTCACTCGGCGAGACCCTCGATCGCCTCGAAATCATGACCCTGCTCGCGGGCGAGCACGACGCGCGGAACGCGATCCTCTCGATCCACGCCGGCGCCGGCGGCACCGAGTCCCAGGACTGGGTCGAGATGCTCCTGCGGATGTACCTGCGGTGGGCGGAGACCCATGAGTACCGGACGGAGGTCGTGGACGTCTCACCTGGCGAGGAAGCGGGCCTCAAGAGCGTGACCGTGATCGTCACCGCCCCGAACGCCTACGGGTACCTTCGGGGAGAGCGGGGCGTACACCGGCTGGTCCGCATCTCGCCGTTCGACGCCGCCCACCGCCGGCACACGTCGTTCGCGCTCGTGGACGTGATCCCGGAGGTCGAGGCGGCCGAGGTCCAGGTGCGGGACGACGAGCTGCGGATCGACACGTTCCGGTCGGGCGGCGCGGGCGGCCAGAACGTGAACAAGGTCGAGACGGCGGTCCGGATCACCCACCTGCCTACCGGGATCGTCGTCCAGTGTCAGAACGAGCGCTCCCAGCACGCCAACAAGCTCACGGCGATGAAGCTGCTCCAGGCCCGGCTGTTCGAGGTCCAGACCGAGCAGCAGCGCGAGAAGATCTCGGCGCTGCGGGGGGAGCACCGCGACGCGGCCTGGGGTAATCAGATCCGGTCGTACGTTCTGCACCCCTACACGCTTATCAAGGATCACCGGACCGGCATCGAGACCGGCAACACGCAGGCTGTGCTCGACGGTGCGCTCGACCTGTTCATCGACGCCTACCTTCGGCTCGGGCAGGCGGGCGCGCCCGCGGGGGGCGCGGCGCCGGCCGGGGGCCGCGGGGTGGGTCCCGCGGCGACGCCGTGATCGAGGCCGCGCGGCGCCGCCGGGCGTCCGCCGGAGGGAGCCCCGGAGGGGCGTGGTTCGCCGTCGTCGGGCTCCTCGCCGCCGCGGCCGCGATCAGCCTTCTGACACCCCCGATCGCGAACGCCGCGCTGCGCGTCGTGCTCGGCCGGGTGCTCGGCACCGGGGACATCCAGGTAACCGCGGCCGGGTGGCCGCCCCCGGCGATGTGGTGGGGGCAGGTAGACGTCCTGGCCGTCGCGGCCCGGCACCTCCGGGTGGGGACGCTCGACGTCGACGCGTTCGACGCCACGCTCAACCGCGTGCAGTTCGATCCCACGGCGCTGTACGCGGGGCGCGCGCTCGTGATCCGCTCGCTCGGCTCCGGGGTCGCGCACATGACCGTGACTCAGGAGGCTCTGGCAGCGCTGCTCGCGGCCCAGCCGTCCCTGCGAGATGTCGCCGTGGCGCTCGCGCCCGGCCGGGTCTCGCTGGGGGCGACGGTCTCCGTGCTGGGGGCGTCGCTCCGGGCCACGGCCGCCGGGCGCCTCGCGCTGCGCGGCGACACCGCCGTGGACCTTGTGCTCGACCAGATCTCGGTCGGCGGGATGCCTCTCCCCGGGGCGGTCGCGGATGCCTTGACCCGGTCCGTGAATCCCGTCCTGGATGTGCGGTCGCTCCCGTTCGGCCTCCGCCTGACCGGCCTCACCGTCGTGGAGGGGAAGGCGATGCTCCAGGCGGCGACGGGCCATGAGGCGACGGGCCATGAGTAGGACCCCGTTCATAGGAGACTAACGGGCATGCTGCGACACCTCTGGCGCCGCTATCCGCTCCTGACCGTCTGCGTGCTCGCGGGAGTGGCGGCCGCCCTCGCGATTCTCGCGCACCGCCTGGCCATCGAGCGCGCCTATCACACGGTCGAGATCACGATCGACGGCGACGACTGGGCGAGCCTGGCCCGCCGGAGCGGGATAGAGCGGGAGCAGCTCTACGCGGAGCTGTACCGGCGCGGGGTCCGGAGCGTAACTGTCTACTCCGCGTCGCTCCGGCGCCTGGCCGACGCGGGGCTGGTGACGTACATGTCCGGCGCGGACGCCCTGGGCGCGATGCGGTCGGGATCGCTCAGCGGCCCGCTCGCCGACCTGGCGAAGGCGGGGCGCATCCGCCTGGACGACACGTACGTTCTGGGGCCGCTGCCCGTTCTCCGCCTTGTCCAGTCGGGGTTCGCCATCCAGATGGGAGCGTTCCAGGCGAGGCTCCTGAGCGGCACGCTCCTCGCCGGCAGCGGGCCGGTGCTCGAGATCGGCGGGCGCGGCCGCGACCTCGAGGATGCCTCGCTCGGCGTGCTTCCCCAGGAGGTCGAGGCCGCCCGGGTCCACCACCTCGCCGTGGAGCTCCGCGTGCGCAACTTCCGGGACGTCGCCCCCGGCGGGCTCGACGCGTTCTTCGCGGGGCTCGGGCAGGTCGGGCAGGCGTTCACGCTGATCTTCGACCGCGACCAGGTCCTGGGCTACGACCAGCTGCTGCCGGACGTGGCCGCGGCGCTCCGGCGCGACGGCTACGCGTTCGGCCGGATCGAGGCGTTCACGGCCCGGCGCCAGCAGAAGGGCGAGGAACTCCTGGCCCGCCTCGTCGCCCCCGACGTCATCCGGGTGTTCAGCATGGCTCCCGAAGAACTGGCGGGCTCGACGCCCGATGAGGCCCGCGACAAGTTCGTGCTCGCCGCGCGCGAGCGGAACGTCCGAATTCTCTACATCCGGCCGTTCCTCAGTACCCCGGCCGGCGTGAACGCGATCGAGGCCAACCTGGACTACGTCGGCTCGATCGCCGACGATCTCGCGCGCGCAGGCTACAAGATGGACAAGGCCGCGCCGCTGCCGGCCGCGGGTACGCCGGGCCCGCTGTTCCTGCTCGCGGCGCTCGGCACGCTCGCGGCGACGGCGATCGCGGTGGGCGAGGTGGGCGAGGCGCTCGCCGGCCCGGTCCCGGCCCGCCTCCTCTCCGCGGGCGTCGGCGCGGGGCTGGTGCTCACCGGGGCCGTCCTCGCGGTCCACCACGCCACGCTGTGGCGGCAGCTCCTGGCGTTCCTCGCCGCCCTCGCGTTCCCCACGGTGTCGATGCTGTGGCTGGTGCCCGGTGCCCGGCGCGGGGAGGCGCACCTGGGCGCATCGGATGGACAGTCCGCGGCGTCGCGCAAGATCCGGCCCTCGGCCCTCCGCGTGCTCGCCCGCAGCGTGGGCGGCCTGTGGACGGTCTCCGCGGTGACGACGCTCGGCGCGCTCATGGTCGCCGCGCTCCTGAGCGAGTGGCAGTTCATGATGGCGATGCGGGAGTTCCTCGGGGTCAAGCTCGCCCACATCATCCCGGTCGTCATGATCGGCCTGCTGATCGCGGCGGCGAGCGCGCCGCGCGGGGAGCTGCGGCCGCGCCTCCGGATGTGGCTGCGCCAGCCGCTCCTGCTCGAGTACGGCATCGCGCTCATCGTCGTCGGCGTGCTGGTCGTGTTTGCGCTCGGCCGGACCGGCAACTCCGGCCTGCCGCTGCTCAGCAGCCTCGAGCTCAAGAGCCGGGTCATCCTCCAGCGGGTGCTGGTCGCGCGCCCCCGGACGAAGGAGTACCTGATCGGGGATCCGTTCATGGTGCTGGCGTTCGCGCTGGCCGCGCTCGGCGCGGGCCGGTGGGTGCTCCCCGCCGCGATGGTCGGCGCGATCGGCCAGGTCGGCCTGGTCAACTCGTTCTCGCACATCCACACTCCGCTCGTGTACGCGCTCGCCCGGACG
>JAPVSX010000105.1:0-2220 GCA_047519495.1 Armatimonadota bacterium | reverse complement strand
GCACCCCCCGGCGGGGGCCGGCCGCCCCGCCCCCTCGACACCCGTCACCGCCGTCCCGGTCCGGACCAAGACCCCGCGGCGCTGGAGGCTCTTGGCGAGGACCGCCGCCACCTCTTCGTCTTCCAGAGGAAGGATCGACGGCATCATCTCGATGAGCGTCACCGACGAGCCAAAGCCGGCGAAGATGCTGGCGAACTCAGCGCCGACCGCGCCCGCGCCGAGGATCGCGATCGAGCGGGGGACCGCGGGGAGGCGCAGCGCCCCGGTGCTGTCGAGGATGCGGTCGTTGTCGATCGCCACCCCCGGCAGGCTGCGGGGCCGCGACCCCGTGGCGAGCAGGATGTGGCGCGCTTCGAGGTCTGTACGAGAGCCGTCCGCCGCGGTCGCCCGCACGCGCGCCGGACCGAGCAGGCGGCCCTCGCCGGGGACGACCGTGATCCCGTGCTTCCGCATCAGGTACTCGACGCCGCGAAAGTTCGTCGTGACGACGCGGTCCTTGCGCGCCTGCACCCGGGCGTAGTCGAGGCGCACCCCCTCGGCGGCGATCCCCATCTCCGACGCGCCGCGCATCTCCTCGAGGAGCTCGGCGGTGTGGAGCAGCACCTTCGTCGGAATGCAGCCGACGTGCAGGCACGTCCCGCCGACCTTGTCCCGCTCCACAAGCGCGGTCCGCAGACCGAGCTGGGCGGCCCGGATCGCGCCGACGTAGCCGGCCGGGCCGCCGCCCAGCACAATCAGATCGTAGGGATCAGCCATGTGCCTCTCCTCCCGCCGAGCCGGAGGACGGGCTCACGCCCGGTCGAGCGGCAGCTGGGCGATCGGCTTGCGGCCGGCGAAGCCTTCGTCCGTGCCGTGCCAGAACGCGATCTCCGGTTCGCCCAGGCGCCAGCAGAGGAACACCGTCGTCTCCCGGCGGGCGCGGAACGGAAAATCGACCAGGCCCGCGTCCACATCGCGCAGGATGCACCCGGTCGCTTGCAGGTCCATCGCGACGGCGACAAGGCGCGCGGTCAGGGCATCGAGCTCCCGCTGCTCCTCCCCTAGCTTGCCCAGGACAGACTCGCCCCGGCTGAGGCGCTGCCAGAGCAGATCGAGTTGGGTCTTCTTGAGGATCGCCTGATCGCGGAGGCGCCGGAGGGCCTCGAGCATCTCGGAGAGCCGCGGGAGGAGCCCTGCGGCCTCGTCAAGGCTGAAGAAGCGGGTCGCCACGGCCTGTCCTCCTCGCCCGCCCGAGCCGCGCCACAACCGTCCGGCGCACCGGCGGCTGTCCCCGCCCAACCCGCGCACGTGTGGCCACCGCCCGCGACGAGACCCCGGCCGCCGCCCGCGAGCGGCCCCGGCCGGCGCGGCGGCGGCGCGCCGGGACGCGGTCGAGAAACAGCACGCCGTTCAGGTGGTCAATCTCGTGCTGGAGGATCCGGGCCAGGAGCCCGGTCCCCCGCACCGCGACGGGCCGCCCTCGAACGCTCCGAGCCCCGACCTCGACCCCGAGCGCCCGCCGCACGGAGCCGATGGCGCCGGGGATGCTGAGGCACCCCTCCGGGCCGATCTGGCTCCCCCAGCGCCGCCGGAGCCGGGGGTTCACGAGGACGACCGGCCCCGTGCCCGGATCCGCGACGAGCACCCTCAGGGGCACGCCGACCTGGACCGCGGCGAGGCCCACCCCCTGGGCGCGGCGCATCGTGACGATCATGTCCGCGATCAACCGCCGGATGGCCGCATCCACGATCTTGACGGGGCGGCTGCGCGACCGCAAGATTGCACGACCGGGATCATCCACTGTGACGATGCGCCGCGCGCGTCCGCGCAGCCGTTTGAGACCGGGGACCGGGCGAGATCGGGGGACTCGTCTCCTCACGGTGATAGACTTGGTGAAATGTGCGTAAATCCCTTGCCGGTTTGACGCCGGAAGCTCTGGGACCCGCGCCGGTCAGCCGTCGCTAGAAGCGCACGGTCACGGTGTGGTAGCCTTGGCCGCCGTCCGGGAGCGTCGGCTTCGGCTCGGCGGGCTGAAGGGAGCCCTTTCCGTCGGCCGCCCGGACCATGAGGCTGTAGGTGCCCGGCGCCGGCGGCGTCCACTCCGCGGACCAGAACTGCCAGCAGTTCTCCCCCAGCGCCGCCTTGAGCGCCGCCGGGAACCACGTCTTCCCGCCGTCGGCGCTGATCTCCACCTTGGCGATGCCGCGGCTGCCGGCGAACGCCCATCCCCCGAGCAGGATC
>JAPVSX010000104.1:0-3915 GCA_047519495.1 Armatimonadota bacterium | reverse complement strand
GGCCGCTTCTCGGGGGGATCCCACGGGTTCGTCATCGGGCACGTCGCCCCGGAGGCGGCGCGCGGCGGGGCGATCGCCGCGGTCCGGGAAGGGGACACGATCGGCATCGACCTGCCGAACCGCCGCCTGGACCTCGAGGTCCCGGCGGACGAGATCCGGGCGCGGCTCCGCTCCTGGACGGCACCGGAGCCGCGCTATCGGACGGGCGCGCTTGCGAAGTATGCGAAGCTGGTCTCGTCTGCCGCCCAGGGGGCGATCTGCCGGTAGACCTGCCCCAGGTGCTCTGACAGACAGCGCATCCAGCGCCGGGCCCGGATCCCAGGCAGGAGCAGCCGTAGGGCCGAGGCCGTAAGGTCCGTGTGAGACGGAGTCGACAAGAAAGGCTGACCGCCCGGAGCGCGCCCCGGGCGGTCAGTGTGTTCCCGCCTACATCTTACGGGACCATGTTTTCCTGCCGGTACGGGTTCGTCGGGTTCTGGTACTCGCCGGCGCCGGCCACCGTCGCGCCTGGTGCCGGGCTCTCTGAAACGACGCTCGGCGTGCCGGTGTCGCGCGGGAGCCCATTGAGGCCGTCCTCCGCGAACGCCGCGGATGCCGTCGCAGCCAGCGCGCTGCCGAGAATCACGATCGCGAGAATCCGCCGCATGATGGTGTCCCTCCTTTCTGCACAGACTTGAGAAGCCGGTTGACACTGTTCGATCGGTCCTTCACCGATCGTGCGCAACCTGTGTTCTCTTGTGCCATTCCGTTCTAACCCTATGATCAGCGTGCGCATTCCTTCAGGACCGCATCTTCACAACATTGTTACCGTGAAATTTTTACGCGCCTGTTACGCGTCGGCGGCCACGGCGCCGGGCGCCGGTGTGCCGTGAGGCCGGGCTGGGGCCACATCGCTCTCCCTCCTCGATCTTGTGTCGCCTTCACTCTACGCGGCCCGCCGGGAAGGGGCGATGCGGGGGGTCACAGCGCCGATGTGGTCCGCGTCATAGGTCTTGGGGGCGCAGGCACCGGCAGGTTGCATCGTCGCCGCACCGTGTTGGGGTGGCGCGAGGTGCTTTGTCTCGCACGTTTGACGAGGGGAGGACGGAGACAGTGCGCTAGCGCGCGTTCAGCCGGGGAAAGATGCGGGCGGCGGTCCCGCCCAGGATGCCGGCGACGTCCGCGTCCGGCAGGCCGAGCGCCCGGACCGTGGCCAGCGCGGCCCCGATGTCGCCGATGACGTGGGGATAGTCGGTGCCCATCACGATCTGGCCGGGTCCCACGGCCCCCAGGGCGCACTGCAGCGAGGGGACCGAGAACGACACCGTGTCGTAGAACAGCCGCTTGAGGTAGTGGCTGGGGGGATGGGGCAGGGCGTCGCGGATCTCGGGGTACGCCCGGTATCCGTTGTCGAGACGCTGCATCAGATACGGCAGGGTGCCGCCGAGGTGCCCGAGGATCACCACGAGCCGCGGCAGGCGCTCGAACACGCCGGCCAGGACCATCCGGGCGACGCTCGCGGACGTGTTGAACACGAAGCCGAGGAGGGGCACCAGCCCCGGCGCGAAGGTGGCGTCCGGGACCGCCGGCGGCATCGGGTGCACGAGGAGGGGTACCTCGAGCTCCTGCGCGCGCTCGAACAGCGGAAAGAACGCCGGGTCGTCGAGGTACTGCCCCTCGACGTTGCTGCCGACCAGGGCGCCGACCATGCCCAGTTCGCCGACCGCCCGCTCCAGCTCCGTCACCGCCGCGTCGGCGTCGGGCAGCGGGACGCTGGCGAGGCCGGCGAAGTGACGCGGATAGCGGCGGACGAGGTCGGCCACGCCGTCGTTGGCCCGACGGGCGAGGTCCCGCCGGCGGGTCTGCGGGCCGATGTAGACGTTGGGGATCGTGATGGAGACGAGCTGGAGGTCGACGCCGAGGCGCGCCATCTCATGGATGCGGTCCTCGGGGCTCGTCATCTCCGGGGTCATCGTCACGATGCGCTCCCCGTGGAGCGTGAGGATCGTGCGTCCCAGGGCGTCCCGGCCGAGCGCGTACGGCTCGGGATCCCGCTCGAGCGCCTCCCGGTAGCCCTCCGGATAGAAGTGCGTGTGCACGTCGATGATCATCCCCGCGTCCTTCGCGGCCTGCCCGCGCCGCTTACCGGGTTCCCGCGTCGTCGCAAGCTGATGCGACCTATCGGCGCGCGGGGGCGGTGCCCCGGATGCGGCGCGTCATCCGCGCGCCCTCCACGGGACGGCGAGCCGCTCGAGCGCGTCGATCGCCTCGCTCGAGAGGTAGCCGAGGAGGCCGATCACGATCAGCCCCGCGTAGAGCTTCTCGACGTCGAAGATCTGCCAGGCGTTCCAGATCAGGAACCCGAGCCCGGCGTGGCTGGCGACGATCTCGGCGATCACGACGAGGATGAGGGCCAGGCCGAAGCCGAGCTTGATGCCGGCAAAGATCACCGGCAGGGCGCCGGGTAGGGCGATCGTGAGGAGGAAGCTGGCCCCGCGCGCGCCGTAGTTCCGGCCGACGTCCAGGTAGATGCGGTCGATCGTCAGGACGCCGGCCATCGCATTGATGAGCACCGGGAAGAAGACGCCGATTGCGATGAACACCCACTTCGCCAGCTCGCCGATCCCAAAGATCAGCATGATGAGCGGCAGGATCGCGCTCTTGGGGATCGGGTAGATGGCGGACACGAGCGGCAGGCACGCGGAGCGGACCCACGGGGTCAGCCCCATCACGATGCCGAGCGCGATCCCCGGAAGCGCGCCGAGGGCGAAGCCGACGCCGATCCGCGCCAGGCTGATCCGGAGGTTCGCCCACAGCTCCCCGCTCTGGGCGGTCCGCCAGGTCTCGGCCAGGATCGCGGTCGGGGCCGGGAAGAACCGCACGTCGATCACACCGCCGCGGGCGAGCGCTTCCCACACCGCGAGGAGGAGCAGCGGCGAGAGCACGGACAGCAGCCTGTGCGGGGGCCGCACGGCTACCCTCTTCCCCGCACGGGGGCGGCAGGCTCCCCGGAGGCGGCGGCGTGGCCGAGCCCGAGCAGGTCCCAGATCTGCGCCACGTGGCGGCCGTACTCGGGGTTGCCGCGCAGCGCGACGATGGAGCGGGGACGCGGAAACGGGACCGTGATCTCGCGCAGGATCCGTCCGGGCGCCGCGGACATGACCACGACGCGGTCACCGAGGGTCAGGGCCTCGTCGATGCTGTGCGTGACGAACAGGATCGTCTTGCCGGTCTCCTCGAACAGGCGCAGCAGCTCCGCCTGGAGGACCAGCCGGGTCTGCTCGTCCAGCGAGCCGAACGGCTCGTCCATCAGGAGGATCTCGGGGTCGGTCGCAAACGCCCGGGCCACGCTGACGCGCTGTTTCATCCCGCCCGAGAGCTGGTACGGGTAGGCGCGCGCGAAGCGGGCGAGGCCGACTTTCTCGATGTACGCGTCGGCGACGGCAGCCCGGCGAGCCGCGTCCACGCCCTGCATCCGGAGGCCGTACGCGACGTTCGCGCACACGGTCAGCCAGGGCAGCGCGGACGGCTCCTGGAACACCATCGCCGTGAGGGGGCGGCGCGAGGGGCCGCGGGCGACCTCGACCTCCCCCGCGCTCGCCGTCTCCAGCCCGGCCAGGATCCGCAGCAGGGTGGACTTCCCGCAGCCGCTCGGGCCGACCAGCACGCACAGCTCGCCGTCGCGGACGTCGAGATGCAGGCTGCCCAGCGCCTCGATCCGGCCGAACCGGGCGGCGAACCACTTGCGCAGCCCGCGGATCCGGATCTTCGGGCCGGCGGCCATGCCCACTAGCCCCGGGCCCCCGCAGGATCTGTTGCCGGACTTGTGAGACGCAACACTAGGGGCGGGCCGGGCCGAGGATGGAGACGGCGTGCTCCGTGTACGAGGCGTCGATGAAGCGCGACGGTGTCACGAACTCGCTGATCTGGTGCTCG
>JAPVSX010000103.1:0-6933 GCA_047519495.1 Armatimonadota bacterium | reverse complement strand
CCTCCTCCCGGATCATCGCGAACACGCGGCGCTTGCTCTGCACGAACGCGTCGGAGGTCGTCACCTCGAGCGTCCGGGGCCGGGGCAGGTCGAGCGAGACCTCTGCGCGCAGCCGGCCGGGCCGGGCCGTCATGACATACACCCGGTCCCCGAGGAACAGCGCCTCGTCGATGTCGTGAGTGACAAAGAGGATCGTCTTCGGCGTCTTCTCCCAGATACGGAGGAGGAACTCCTGCATGAACGCCCGCGTCTGCGCGTCCAGCGCCCCGAACGGCTCGTCCATCAGCAGCACCTCGGGGTCGTTCGCGAGCGCGCGCGCGATCGCCACGCGCTGCATCATCCCGCCGGATAGTTCCTTGGGATAGGCGCGCTCGAACCCGGTCAGGCCCACCATCTGGATGTGCCGCGCGGCGACATCCTGGCAGTAGCGGTCCGGCATCCCCCGGAGGCGCGGCCCAAACTCCACGTTCCCCTGGACGGTGAGCCAGGGGAACAAGGTGTAGGACTGAAACACCATCCCGCGGTCGGCGCCGGGGTCGGTGACCGCATGCCCGTCGAGCCGGATCTCGCCCGACGTCGGCCGGACGAGCCCGGCGACGAGGCGGAGGAGGGTGCTCTTGCCGCAGCCGCTCGGGCCGACGATGCTCACGATCTCGCGGTCGGCGACGTCGAGCGAAAGGTGGTCGATCGCGATCACCTCAGGGCCGCGCCGGCCGCGGAAGGCCACCGTCACATCGCGGATGCCGAGCTTGGGGCCTGCCATCGGGGCGCGCCTCACGCCTTCGGCGACCACGGGAGCAGCCACCGGTGCAGCCACTTGAACGCCAGATCGAAGCCGAGCCCGAGCCCACCGATCACCGCGAGCCCGACGAAGATCCGGTCGACGAAGAATCCGCGCATCGAGTCGAGGATCATGAAGCCGAGGCCGCGATCGGCGGAGACCAGCTCCGCCACGACCAGATACGTCCACGCCCACCCCATCGTGATGCGCAGGGTGTCCATGACGCCCGGCAGCGTCGCCGGGACGAGCACCCGCCGGATCACCTGGGCGCGGGAGGCCCCGAGCGTGTACGAGACGTCGATCTGCTCGCGCGGGACGTGCGCGGCGACGTCGGCGACGAGCAACACGAGCTGGAAGAACGTGCCGATGAAGATCACCGCGACTTTTTCGGCCGTCCCGATCCCGATGTAGAGGATCAGGAGCGGGATGAGGGCGCTGACCGGCAGGTACCGGACGAAATCAATCACCGGCTCGATCAGTGCCTCGACGGCCTTGAACGAGCCCATGAGGATCCCGACCGGCACGCCGACGACGACCGCGAGCGCCCAGCCGGTCAGGATGACGGACAGGCTGGCCTCCGCATTCTGCATGAGGGTGCCGTCCCTGACCAGGGTGACGCCGGACTGGATGACCGCGCTCGGGCTGGGCAGGAACAGCGACGCGACGATGCCGCCGTAGGTGAGCGCGCACCAGATGGCCACGAGCGCGACCGCGCTGGCGAACAGGATCGCGAGGTACGTCCGCCGGGGAATCGGCTCCTGCGGCCGGAGGTAGTCCCAGAGGGTGTGCCGCGCCTGGCGCGGCGGAGACGTGCGGGGATGGACGAGGCTCACGACCGCAGGCCGGGCCGGCCGCGCCGCCTGTTCTGGCGGCCGGCCCGGCCCCTCGCCTACTGGGCGTTCACAAACTCGGGATTGACGATGTCTCCGGCGGCCTCTTTCACCGCAATCTTGCCGAAGGAAGTCCAGATGTCGATCGCGTTCTGCGCGGTGACGTAGATCTGCCCGCCCGGCGCCATGTACGCCTTGTTGATCGCGCGATCGAAGTAGCGGACGCCGCTCAGCGTCTCCTTGAACGTCTTCACGTCCTTGAGCCACCCGCCCACGGCCCGGGCCATCACGGCGTCCGCGTCGTCCTCGTTGCGCTTCCAGTACTCGACGGCCCGATACCAGCCGGCGACGGCGGCCTTGACCGCGTCGGGATGCGCCTGGATCACGTCCCGACGGATCACCAGCACGTCCACGATCAGGCCGGGCGTCCTGCTGCTGTCGATCAGAATGTGCCCGCCCGGTGCGCGCTTCGCGCGGCTCAGCCAGGGTTCCCACGTGACCGCCGCATCGACTTTGCCGCCCAGGAACGCTGCGCCCGCGTCATCCTGCCGCATGTTGACGATGTCGAGGTCCTTCTCCGCCATCCCGTTCTGCTGCAGCAGGACGTTCAGAAAGAAGTCGGAGACCGAGCCGCGGTTGACCGCGACCCGCTTGCCCCGGAGGTCCCTGATCGTCCGGATCGAGTCCTTGGACACGATCCCGTCGCCGCCCTTGCTGTCGTCGAGCCCGAGGACGGCCTGGAACTGCAGCGACGGCTTCCAATACAGGCTCATCGTGTCGAGCGTCGTGACCAGGCCGTCGAGCTTGCCGGCGGCCAGGGCCGCGAACCGCAGCTTGGGATCCTCAACGTTGGTCAGCTCGACATTGACGCCGGCCTCGTCGAAGAAGCGCTTGTCTCGGGCGAGAAACAGCGGGCCGTACCCTACCCACGTCGAGTACCCCAGGCGCAGCGTCTCCGCTGCGGCCCTGGCCGGGCGCGCCGGCCACACCACCGGGAGCGTCGCGATCAGGATGCCGATGAGAACGAAGACCCCGCACTTGCCCCCCCGGAACATACGGTGAACACCTCCCCTTGGCCCCACCCGGCGGTCCCGCCATCGCACGCCAGCGCATGACCGGGGATCTCCCGGGCGACTCGGCCCGGAGATATTCCGCCGACATCCCAGGAAACCCTCTTGCCTTGCGGTCTCCGCCGCCGCGGCGTGCCGTCGATGGGCGCTGTGAATCGTGGGGACAAACGGGGAAAAAGGTACCTGGAGGCGAGCTGCTAGTTGAGTATCCTCACCCTGCCGCGGCACCCGATCGCGCCGGGATTCACGCGGCGTTATCTCCGGCCGCGTCTGCGCGCCCTGGGGTTCCCCGAGGAGGCGGTGGACGAGCTCCTCGTTGCGGTCAGCGAGGCGGTGACAAATGCGGTCATGCACGGAGGCCCGGTCGAGGACGCGGCCGGCCCGGACGAGGTGACCGTGAGGGTCTCGGTCGAGGGGCCGTCCCTGACGATCGCGGTGACCAGCCCGCGCACGGGGTGGGCGGGCTCGGCGCCGGTCCTGCCGGAGCCAACCGCAGAGAGCGGGCGCGGGCTGTTCGTGATCCAGAGCTTTACGACCGCGTGGAGGGTCCGGCAGGGGCCGGAGGGCACCACGGTGTACCTCAGCCGGCGTCTGCCTGCATCCGCGGAGAAACGCGGGGAGAGAGCCGGGATGCGGCGGCCGCATCCGCGAGCCAGACGACGCGGCCGCCGGTCACGGGCTGGATGAGCTGGGCCGGTACGGCGTCCGGCCGGCGCGGCCCTTCGAGCACCTGCCACAACGCGTCTGCCTTCTTCGGCCCGGACACCAGGAAGAGCACCTCGACGGCCCGGCGGAGGACGGGGACGGTCAGCGTCATGCGATCCATGTCCTGCGACGGCAGGCGGTAGGCGACGACCGGCCGGCGTGTCTCGCGAAGCGCCGGCGCCTCCGGGAACAGGGAGGCGGTGTGGGCGTCCTCCCCGAGACCGAGGAGGATGAGGTCAAACCGCGGCCAGCGATCGGGGGTCTGCGGCAGGCGGGCCCGCAGCACCTCCGCGTAGTCGCGCGCCGCCTGGTCGAGGTCGGCGCGCTCGGCCGGCATGCGGTGCACGCGCCCGGGGGGCACCGGCACGTGCGCCAGGAGGGTCTCCTGCGCCATCCGGAAGTTGCTGCGAGGGTCCGTGGGCGGGACGCACCGTTCATCGCCCCAGAACACCCGCACCTTGTCCCACGGGATCGCGCGGCGGAACGGCTCCCCGGCCAGGCGCGCGTACAGCGCTTTCGGCGTCTCGCCGCCGGAGAGGGCGATCGCGAACTCGCCGTGCGCGGCAATCGCCTCCCGGCACGCCCGAACCACCCGCTCGGCGCCGGCCGCCGCGAGCGCCGCCGGGTCGGGCACGATCAGGACCTCCAGACCGCCGGCCACCTCAGGAGCTCCGCCACCGGCGGCCGTCGCGTGCGATCAGGTCCTGGGCCGCCTCCGGCCCCCAGGTCCCCGCAGCGTACCCCGCCGGCTGGGGCCGGGGTTTGGACTTGTCCCACCAGGTCAGGACCGGATCGAGCATGTCCCAGGCCTCTTCGGCCTCGTCCCGGCGGGTAAACAACGTGGGATCGCCGAGCATGCAGTCGTGAAGCAAGCGCTCGTAGGCGGAGAGCTCCTCGCGCCCAAACGCCGCGCCGTACTGGAAGCCCATGTCCACAGGACGCAGCGTCGTCGCCGTGCCGGGCACCTTCGCGATGAACCGCAGCGAGATCCCCTCGTCCGGCTGGATGTTGAGGAGAAGGAGGTTGGGCTCCTGGCCCCAGTCCCCGAACAGCGGGAGGGGCGCCCGCTTGAACTGCACCGCGATCTCCGTGACCCGCTTGGGGAGCCGCTTGCCGGACCGGAGGTAGAACGGGACGCCGGCCCACCGCCAGTTGTCGATCTGGAGGCGCAGCGCGACGAACGTCGGCGTCCGCGAGTCGTGCGCGACCCGGCTCTCCTCGCGGTAGCCCACGGCCGGCTGCTCGCTGATCGTGCCGGGCCCGTACTGGCCGAACACGACGTTGAGGGGCACGTCGTCGGGGCGGATCCGTCGGGCCGCGCGCAGGACCTTGACTTTCTCATCGCGGACCGCGTCGGCGTCGTAGGCGACCGGACACTCCATCGCCACCAGCGTGAGCAGCTGCATCATGTGGTTCTGCACGATGTCGCGGACGACGCCGGCCGTATCGTAGTAGCCGGCCCGCTCCTCGACGCCGACGGTTTCGGCGACTGTGATCTGCACATGGTCGATGTAGTGCTGGCTCCAGAGCGGCTCGAAGATCCCGTTGGCGAAGCGGAACACCAGGATGTTCTGGACCGTCTCCTTGCCGAGGTAGTGGTCGATCCGGTAGATCTGGTTCTCCCGGAACACGCGGAGCAGCGTCCGGTTGAGCGCCTGGGCGCTCGCCAGGTCCCGGCCGAACGGCTTCTCGACGATCACCCGCATCCACGGCCCCCGCCCGTCCCCGCTGAGCGGCGCCCGCTCGACGAGACCCTGCTTGCCCAGACCCTGGATGATCTCCGAGTAGTACTCGGGCGCCGTCGCAAGATAGTAGATGCGGTTGCCGCGGGTCCCCCGCTCCCGGTCGAGGCGCTCCAGGGTCGTCCGGAGGCGCGCGTACCCCTCCTGGTCGCCGAACTCGGCCTGGACGTAGAACAGCCCCTGCGCGAACCGCTCCCACGCCGTGCCGTCAGGCGCGGACGCTGACACCGCCCGCACCGCATCCGCCATCTCGCTGCGGAAGACCTGGTCGGTCTTAGGCCGCCGCGCCACGCCCACCACCGCGAACTCGGGGGGGACCAGGCCCAGGCGGACGAGCGTGTACAAGGCGGGCATCAGCTTCCCGCGCGTCAGGTCACCCGTCGCGCCGAAGATCACGATCGCGACCGGGTCCGGCACGCCGCGCATCCGGACCATCTCGTGGAGATGGGTGGACGTCGATACCGCGCTCATCGGAGGCAGGCCGGCTTACTCAGGCCTCACGGCGTGGCCGCCGAACTGGTTGCGCAGGGCCGCGATCACCTTGTCCCCGAAGTTCTCCTCCTCGCGCGACCGCAGGCGCTGGAGGAGCGACAGGGTGATCACCGGAGCCGGAACGTCGTGCTCGATCGCCGTTTGCACGGTCCACCGGCCTTCCCCGGAGTCTTCCACGTAGCCGCGGATCTTCTCCATTTGCGGGTCGTCGGAGAACGCCCGCTCGGCCAGCTCGAGCAGCCAGGAGCGCACGACGCTGCCGTGGTTCCACAGCGCGCTGATCGCCCTGAGGTCGAGCCCAAAGCGGGAGGCGTGGAGGACCGCAAACCCTTCGGCATAGGCCTGCAGCATGCCGTACTCGATGCCGTTATGGACCATCTTGACGAAGTGGCCGGCCCCGTTCGGGCCCACGTGCATGTAGCCGCCCTCCGGCGCGAGGTCCCGGAAGATCGGCTCCACGATCCGGACCGGCTCGGGATCGCCGCCGACCATCATGCAGTACCCGACCTGGAGGCCCCAGATGCCTCCGCTCGTCCCCGCGTCGATGAAGTGGAGGCCGCGCGCGCGGGCCATCTCGGCGCGCCGGATCGAGTCCTTGAAGAATGAGTTCCCGCCGTCCACCAGGATGTCGCCCCGGGAGAGCAGCGGGGCGAGCGCGGTGATGTTCTGCTCCGTGGCCTCACCGGCCGGGACCATCACCCAGACGACCCGGGGCGGCGCGAGCTGGCCGACCAGATCCTCGAGCGAAGACGCCGGGCTGGCGCCCTTGGCCTTCACCTCGGCCAGGACCTCCGGCCGGCGAGCGTACACCACCGCCTGGTGGCCCCGGCCGACGAGGCGGGTGACCATGTTGCCGCCCATGCGGCCGAACCCGACGAACCCAACCTTCATCTGTTCCCCCTCTCCCCGACTACGCACCCGCTGACAAGCCTCGCGACCGACGCGCTGGGACGGCAGCCTGCCCTCCGTCGTTGGACTTTCGCACCACGCCATCAGCCCGCGGTCTTCGCGGGGCGGGTCTCCGGCACGCCCCGGCGGCGGGGCTCGATGCTCTGGAGCAGCTGCCGGAAGGAGTCGGCGAAGAGCTTGACCCCGCTGTCCAGCACGGTCTGGGTCACGTCGTCCATGCTGATCCCGGCCTCGGCCAGTCGCGCGAACACCCGGCGCGCGCCCTCCACGTCCTCCATCACGGCCCCGGGGACGATCCGGCCGTGGTCCCGGAACGCCGCGATGGTCTGAGGCGGAAGCGTGTTGACCGTGTCCGGACCGATCAGTGTCTAGACGTAGAGCAGGTCGGGATAGGCGTTGTTCTT
>JAPVSX010000102.1:0-10226 GCA_047519495.1 Armatimonadota bacterium | reverse complement strand
CTCTCGACCAGCGAGATCAACCGGGCGACGGCCTGCGAGGACCCCTGGAGGACGGCCTCGGCCAGCGTCACCGGTCACACCACCACGGGTGGCCGGTAGACGCCGAAGCTCGCCCGAAGGGTGTCGCAGATCTCCCCGATCGTCGCGTACGTGCGGACGGCCTCCAGGATGAGCGGCAGCAGATTCTCGCGGCCGGCCGCCCCCCGCCCGAGGGCCGCGAGGGCGGCCTGCACGCGCGCGCCGTCCCGTTCGGCCCGCACCCGCCGGAGGCGGGCCTTCTGCCGGTCCACCACCGCGGGATCGACACGAAGAATCAACGGGAGGTGCTCCTCAGCGGCCTGGAAGCGGTTCACGCCCACAATCACCCGGCGTCCCGCCTCGACCTCCTGCTGATCCCGGTAGGCCGCCTCGCCGACTTCCCGCTGCACGTACCCCTGCTCGATCGCCCGCAGCATGCCGCCGATCTGCTGGATCCGGTCGAGGTACGCCTCGGCGCGCCGCTCGATCTCCGCCGTCAGGGCTTCCAGGTAGTACGAGCCGGCCAGCGGGTCCACCGTGTCGGCCACGCCGGTTTCGTAGGCGATGATCTGCTGTGTCCGCAGGGCGAGGAGGGCGGATTCGTCGGTCGGCAGCGCGAGGGCCTCGTCCCGGGCGTTGGTGTGCAGGGACTGCGTCCCCCCCAGCACTGCGGCGAGCGCCTGCAGGGCCACGCGCACGACGTTGTTGTCGGGCTGCTGGGCGGTCAGCGCCACCCCCGCCGTCTGCGTGTGGAAGCGCAGCCTCCACGACCGCGGATCGCGCGCGCCGAACCGCTCGCGCATGATGCGGGCCCACAGGCGGCGGGCTGCCCGGAACTTTGCGATCTCCTCGAAGAACGGCATCTGGGCGTCGAAGAAGAACCCGAGCTGCGGGGCGATCCGGTCCACCACCAGCCCCGCCTCCCGGGCCGCCTCGAGGTAGGCGATCGCGTTGCCGATGGTAAACGCGACCTCCTGCACCGCGGTCGCGCCGGCCTCGCGGATGTGGTACCCGCTGATGCTGATAGGGTTCCACCGGGGGAGGCGCTCGGCGCAGAACCCGAGCGTGTCGGTGACCAGCCGCATCGACGGTCCGGGCGGGTAGATGTAGGTGCCGCGGGCGATGTACTCCTTGAGGATGTCGCTCTGCGTGGTCCCATCGAGCCGGTCCGCGGGCACGCCCTGGCGCTCCGCCACGGCCGCGTACATGCAGAGGAGGATCGGGGCGGTGGCGTTGATCGTCATCGAGGTGCTGACGCGGTCGAGCGGGATGCCGCCAAACAGCACCTCCATGTCGGCGAGGGAGTCGATCGCCACCCCGGCCTTCCCCGCCTCCGCCTCGGCCATTGGATGGTCGGAGTCGAACCCCATCTGGGTGGGCAGGTCGAACGCGACCGACAGGCCGGTCTGACCCTGCTCCAGCAGATAGCGAAAGCGGCGGTTCGATTCCTCGGCACCCGCGTACCCGGCATATTGCCGCATCGTCCAGAGGCGGCCCCGGTACATCGTCGGGTAGATGCCCCGCGTGAATGGATACGTTCCCGGATAGCCGAGGTCACGCTCGTAGTCCAGCCCGCGCACGTCGTCCGGGGTGTAGAGGCGCTCGATCCTGATGCCGGACGGTGTTGCGAACGTCTCGGACCGCTCGGGGGCCCGGGCCAGCAGCGGGCCGAGCGTCCCGGCTTCCCACCGCTCCCGCGCCCGGCGCTGTGGCCTGCGTGCGTTGCGGTCCTGCCGGATGCGCGGCTGCGCCTGCCGGACCCCGCCGGACTCCGTCCGTCGCGCCGTGCGCGCCTTCCGTCCCTTCCTGCTCGCCATCTGCCCGGTCCCTCCCGCGCGCCGCTCCTACGCGATCGTCACCAGGAGCTGGCCCCCGGCGACCTCCTGCCCGGGCGCAACGTGCACCCGCCGCACCGTACCGGCGTGGGGCGCACGGATCTCCATCTGCATCTTCATCGCCTCCATTATAATGAGCGGCTGGCCGAGCGCGACCTCCGCCCCCTCCGCCGCCTGGAGGGCGACCAGAAGCCCGGGCATCGGGGCGCGCACCTCAGCCGCGCCGGACGACGCGCGGGCGCGCCCTGCCCCGGCCCGTACGCGTCCGCCGACCTCCGCCACCCACGCCTCGCCGTCGAGCGTCATCGCCCACCGGCGGGGACCCGGGCCCCCGGCCGCTGGCTGCGCGACGCGCAGATCATGGCACCGGCCGTCCACCACAAGCGAATAGCACCCCGGCACGACCTCGGCCAGATCGACCCGGCGGGCGGCGCCGCCGAGAGAGACCAGGAGCACCCCGCCGGTCTCCTCGACGGTGACCTCGAACTCTTCTGCCCCGACGCGCACCAGGTAGTCCACTGTCCCCTACGTCTCGCGAAGGATATTCCCGAAACGGTAGGAGCGCGTCACGATAGCGCTTCCCGCCGCGCCTCGCGCGCCCACGCGCCCGGATCTTGTGGTGGGAGCAGGGGCGCGCGGCGCTCCTCCCGGTGCGCCAGCGCGGCGGCCGCGAGGGCGGCGAGCCGCATGTCGCCGCGCCTGCGCCGCGGCCACTCCACCTCGACGAACCGGGTGCTGTATCTCCCCTCCCGGAACGCCGGGTGCCCGAGGGCCCATCGGAGGAACGGCGTGGTCGTGGGGATGCCCGTCACGACCATCTCGCGGAGGGCGGCCTCCATGCGGGCGATCGCGCGGCCGCGCGTCTCCCCCCACGTGATGACCTTGGCCAGCAGGGGATCGTAGAACCGCGTCACCTCCAGGGCCGGCGCGAGCCCGCTGTCCACCCGGACGCCGGGTCCGCCGGGGAGCAGCACCTCCTCCACGCGCCCGGCCCAGGGAAGAAAGTCGGCCTCCGGATCCTCAGCCGAGATGCGGCACTCGATCGCGTGGCCGCGGAGCGCCACGTCTTCCTGCCGCAGCGGAAGCCGCTCGCCGGCCGCGATCCCGAGCTGCAGCCCGACCAGGTCCACGCCGGTCACGCACTCGGTCACGGGGTGCTCGACCTGAAGACGGGCGTTGATCTCGAGGAAGTAGAACTCGTCGCCCGAGACGAGAAACTCTATCGTGCCGGCGTTGCGGTACCCAACTGAACGCGCCGCCGCCACTGCGGCGCGGCCCATCGACGCCCGGAGCGGGCCCGACAGGGCGGGCGACGGGGCCTCCTCGATCAGCTTCTGGTGGCGGCGCTGGATCGAGCACTCGCGCTCACCGAGGTGGATGATCTCGCCGTGGGCGTCCGCCGCGATCTGCACCTCGACGTGGCGGGGCTCATCTACCCACCGCTCGAGGTACACCCGGGCATCGCCGAACGCCGCCTGCGCCTCGCCGCGGGCCAGGCGCAGCGCGCCCCGCAGGTCCTGCGGCCGCCGCACGAGGTGGATCCCCTTGCCGCCCCCGCCGGCCGCCGCCTTGATCAGCACCGGGAACCCCACCCGCTCCGCCGCGGCGGCCGCCGCCTCGTCGTCCACCGGGTCAGTGCCCGGCAGGACCGGGACGCCCGCCGCACGCGCGGCCCGGCGCGCCGCGCTCTTGTCCCCGCAGAGCGCCAGCGCTTCGGCCGCCGGGCCGATGAAGACGAGCCCTGCCCGGGCGCACGCGCCGGCAAACGCGGCGTTCTCGGCGAGGAACCCGTAGCCGGGGTGGACGGCGTCGGCGCGTGATGCCCGCGCGGCACCGAGGACCGCTTCCACGTTCAGGTAGGACGCCGCGGCGGGGGCCTCCCCGATCCGGTACGCCTCGTCGGCGGCCCGAACGTACGGGGCCGCCCGGTCCGCGTCGCTGTAGACCGCCACCGTCTCGAGGCCCCGCAGCCGGCACGCGCGGATCACGCGCAGCGCAATCTCGCCGCGGTTGGCGATCAGGACCTTGCGGAGCGGCATCAAAGGGGAATGTTGCCGTGCTTCTTCGGCGGGTTCCGGTCCCGCTTGCCCTGCAGCATCTCGAGGGCCGAGATCAGCCTGGGGCGCGTCTCGCGCGGCTCGATCACGTCGTCCACGAAGCCCCGGCTGGCCGCGATGTAGGGGTTGGCGAACTGCGCCCGGTATTGGGCGACGAGGCGCGCGCGGGCGGCCTCCCGGTCCTCGGTCTCCTCCAGCTCACGGCGGAAGATGATGTCGATCGCGCCCTCCGGCCCCATCACGGCGATCTCGGCGGTGGGCCAGGCCAGGTTGAGATCGCCCCGGACGTGCTTGCTCGACATGACGTCGTACGCGCCGCCGTAGGCCTTGCGGGTGATCACCGCCAGCTTGGGGACCGTCGCCTCGCAGTACGCGTACAGGAGCTTGGCCCCGTGCTTGATGATCCCGCCGTGCTCCTGCGCCGTGCCGGGGAGGAACCCGGGGACGTCGACGAACGTCACGAGGGGAATGTTGAACGCGTCGCAGAAGCGCACGAACCGCGCGCCCTTGACCGCGCTGTCGATGTCGAGCACGCCCGCGAGGACCGCCGGCTGCTGCGCCACGATCCCGACCGGCCGCCCGCTCAGCCGCGCGAACCCGATGACTAAGTTGGGGGCGAAGTGCCGGTGGACCTCGAGAAACTCGCCGTCGTCGACGACGTGCCCGATCACGTCCCGCATGTCGTACGGACGGTGGGGATCCTCCGGCACGAGCGCGTCGAGCGCGGGGTCCATCCGGCGCGGATCGTCCGTGCACGCGGTCCGGGGCGGCTCAGCGAGGTTGTTCTGGGGAAGGTACGCGAGCAGGCGGCGGATCAGGTGGAGACCGTCACTGTCGCTCTCCGCGATGAAGTGCGCGACCCCGCTGCGGCTCGCGTGGACCTCCGCCCCGCCGAGCGCCTCGAACGTCACGTCCTCGCGGGTGACGGCCCGGACGACCTGGGGACCCGTGACGAACATGTAGCTCGTCCCGCGGACCATGATCGTGAAGTCCGTGATCGCCGGCGAGTACACCGCGCCGCCGGCGCAGGGGCCCATGACCGCCGAGATCTGGGGCACGACGCCGCTCGCCAGGGTGTTCCGGAGGAAGATCTCCGCGTAGCCGCCGAGGCTCTCGACGCCCTCCTGGATCCGGGCGCCGCCCGAGTCGTTGAGGCCGATCACGGGCGCGCCGTTCCGGAGGGCGAGATCCATGATCTTGCAAATCTTCTGCGCGTGCCCCTCGCCCAGCGATCCGCCGAGCACCGTGAAGTCCTGGGAGAAGACGTAGGCCAGGCGCCCGTTGATCGCGCCGTATCCGGTGACCACGCCGTCGGCCGCCGCCTCCACCTTGTCCATGCCGAACGCGGTCGCCCGGTGGGTGACGAAGCGATCGAGCTCCACGAACGTGCCGGGATCCAGCAGCTCCGCGAGACGCTCGCGGGCGGTCAGCTTGCCGGCCTCGTGCTGCCGGGCGACCCGCTCGGCGCCCCCGCCGGCCTCGATCCGGGCACGGCGGGCCCGGAGATCCTCCAGGCGGGGATCCGGACGGTCGGGCACGTTGGCCCTCAGGCCTCGGCGGGTTGCGGCGGCAGCAGCCGGATGGAGATGATCGCGTGCTTGTAGACGAGCTCGGTGCCGCCGGCCGCCTCCACCAGGAGGGTGTAGGTGCCGACCTCCTTGACGGTCGCGCGCGGCAGTTCGTAGCCGTCCCGGCACCGGAGGTGAACGGGGGTCTGTGCCTCGATGAGGGACTGGTAGAACGCCTCCTCCATAGAGGAACGCCCTGCGCGCGGCGGGACCAGCCCCGCCCGGGACGGTTCCTGGTGCACGGACATTGCGGCGCCTCCTTTCTTCTCAGGACGAATCTCGCTCAGGTCCATCAGCACATCCGGATCCTCTGGGGGCTGCTCCACTGCCGCGGCGGGCCCGCCGGCATGACGCGCGCCTGGGGCGCCCGCGTCCCCGGCCGTGCGCTCGGGCGCCTGCGCCTGAGGCTCGGGAGCGGCGGCTGCGTGATGCGCAGGCACGACGTGCGCGCCGTTCCCCTGCTCGGCTGCGGTCTCGTCTCCGGCGTCGACCTCAGACACCACCCCGCCCCGCTCGGCGACGCGGACGAAGTGGCGCATCGCCTCGAGCTGCGTCCGCCGGTCCGAGGCCCGCGGCGCCGCAGCCGAGAACGCCGCCGCGAGCAGCCACTTCGTCACCGCGTCGAGCGTCGCGGCGACGACCGCCTCCGACGTCTCCTCCTGCCGCGCTGCGCCGATCGCGGTCTCCGGTCCGCGCGGGGTGACGACCGCGATGCCGACCAGCGCGACCGGCTGGTCGAGGAACGTCGCAAACGCCGCCTGCTGCACGCTCACACGCCGGTGCGCCGGCTCGAGCGCGTCCCGGACCGCTTCCACGGTCGCCGCTGCCAGCGTGCGAAGCCGGTTCGCCGGGCCGGCGGGTCCCCGCGCCCGCCCGGTCGCGGACCGCTCCTCGCCTGCGTGCAGCCAGGCGACCTGGACGCACGCGGTCATCTCGGCCGCCGAGACGCTCTCCTCCACGCGCACGACCCGGAAGCGTGGAATCTCGGACGGCCGGAGGCCTCCGCGGAACCGGGTCACCTGGATCCGCCACGGCTCGACGGGCAGGCCGTAGGTGGAGACGAGCGCGGTGGCCACGCCGCCGCGGACCGCCCGGGGATCGGCCGTGGTCTCGGCGGTCACGTACACCTGGGCGATGTCTCCCGCCGGGCTCGTGAAGACGCGCGCGGATGCGACGCCGTCGAGCGTTCCGAGGAACCGCTCGATCTCTTCGGCAAACACCTCCCTCGGCATCGCCCGGCTATTCTCCCCGACCGGAGGGGGTCCCTGCACTCATCGGCGCATCACGCGGCACCCGCAGGCGACCGCGAAATCACGACGTCGCCCATCGGACCGCAAAAGCTCCAGGAGACTGACATCAAAATGTCGGAACGGCAGCCGGCCGCCGCAGCGGCGTGCCGATGAGGACGCCCTCGCCCCCGAGTGCGGGGACGCGGCGGCCGTCCAGCAGGATCTGCACATCCGGGGCCCCACGCAGCTGCGACGCGGTGTACACGACCTGCCAGACCCGCGCCAGCATGCTCGTGCTCCCCCCGCCCCTGCCGAACGCCGGCGTCAGGTCCACGACCACGAGCCCGCCCTGTACCCGGACGCTTCGCATGCCGGTGCCCGGGGGGATCTCGCTGACCAGGCCCCGCTGCCGTTCCTCGGCCGACGGCCCGGCCAGGAGCGCGCGTAGCGCCGCGCCGAGACGCGCGTCCGCCCCGCCGGGCGGCGCGGCACGCCGGACCGGCACGAGCGTGCCGCTGCGGCCGGTGGCCGCGTAGCGGACGAAGAACACGTCGACGGCCCCCGGCCGGGCTAGCTGCACCCGCCCCACGATGACGGCCGCGGCCGCGAGCACGGCGAGCAGCGCGAGCCACCACAGCCCGCGCCTCCCCCGCCCGGCCCCCCGCCGCCTCCTCGCCATCACCGGCCCTCGATCAGCGCGAGAAACTGCGTCTCGTCCAGGACCCGGACCCCCAGCTTCTTCGCCCGGTCCAGCTTGCTGCCGGGATCGGCGCCGGCGACGAGATAGTCGGTGTCCGCGCTGACCCCGTCGCCGACTGTTCCGCCGAGGGCCCGGACACGCTCCCCGGCCTCGCGCCGGGCAAACCGCTCGAGCGTCCCGGTGAAGACGAACGTCTTCCCGGCGAGGCGCCCGCCCCCGGCGCGGACGGTGACGGGGCGGACGTCCGCGTCACGGAGCTTCCGGAGGAGCTTGCGGGTGGCGGGCCGCTTGAAGAACTCCACGACGCTCTCGGCGATCGTCGGACCGATCCCCGGGATGTCCCGCACTTCCTCGAACGAGGCGGCGCTCAGGCGGGCGAGGTCCTCGAAATGCGCAGCGAGCACTTCCGCGACGTGCAACCCGACGTGGCGGAGGCCGAGCGCATAGATCAGGCGGGCGAGGCTGGGGTGCCGGCTGCGGTCGATCGCCGCGATCACATTGCCGGCCGACTTGTCGGCCATCCGCTCGAGCCCCAGGACCTGCGCCTTGGTCAGCCGGAACAGGTCCGCGGCGTCCTCGATCAACCCCCGGTCGAGCAGCTGCTGGAGGAGTTTGGGCCCGACGCCCTCGATGTTGAGCGCGTCCCGGGAGCCGAAGTGGATGAGGAGCTCCAGCACCTGAGCCGGGCACGAGGCACCCCCGGTGCACCGGGCCACCGCCTCCCCGGGCAGCCGCACGACCGGCGACCTGCACACCGGGCACCGGGTCGGCATATGGAACTGGCGCTCGGAGCCGGTGCGCTTCCCGGTGAGGACGCGCACGATCTCGGGGATGACCTCGCCGGCGCGCCGGACGACGACATGGTCGCCGATGCGGACGTCCTTTCGCCGCATCTCGTCCTCGTTGTGGAGCGTCGCCCGCCGCACGATCACGCCAGACACCCGCACCGGCTCCAGGTCGGCGACCGGCGTGAGCGCCCCCGTGCGGCCCACCTGCACCGTGATGTCGCGCACCTGCGTCTCCGCCTCCTCGGCGGGGAACTTGTAGGCGATCGCCCAGCGCGGGGCCTGGCTCGTGGCGCCCAGCTCCGCCTGCTGGTCGAGCGAGTCCACCTTCACCACGATCCCGTCGATGCCGTACGGCAGGCGGGCGCGGCGCTCCACCCACTCGCGGACGTAGGCCAGGACGTCGTCGAGCGTCTCGACGCGCCGCATGTAGGGATTGACGGGCAGGCCGGCGTCCCGCGCCCACGCGAGCGCGTCCCAGTGCGTCCGGAACCGGCGGCCGCGCACCTCGCCGATCTGGTAGACGAAGAGGTCGAGCGGCCGCTGCGCCGTCACGGCCGGATCCAGCTGGCGGAGCGAGCCCGCCGCGGCGTTCCGCGTGTTGGCGAAGGGCGCCTCCTCGGCGCGCACGCGCTCCTCGTTGATCGCCTCCAGGGCGTGGGTGAGGAGGTAGACCTCCCCGCGCGCCTCGACGAACTCCGGCACGCCGGCCTCCCCGCGCAGCCGCAGCGGCAGGGAGCGGACGGTGCGGAGGTTCGGAGTGATGTCTTCTCCCTGGACGCCGTCGCCGCGGGTGGCCCCAAGGGCGAATACACCGGCCTCATAAATCAGGGAGACGGCAGCGCCGTCAAACTTCAGCTCACAGACGAACTCCACCGGCTGTCCGGCGAGCCCCGTCTCCACCCGCTTGTGCCACGCGCGCAGGTCGTCCTCGCTGAACGCGTTGGCGAGGCTCAGCATCCGCTGCGGATGGGTGACCGGCCGGAACGCCTCGGACGGCGGCGCCCCGACCCGCTGGGTCGGAGAGTCGGGCGTGACGAGCTCCGGGTGGGCGGCCTCGAGGTCGCGGAGTTCCTGCATGAGCACGTCATACGCCTCGTCGGAGATCTCCGGCGCGTCGAGGACGTAGTACCGGTAGTTGTGGTAGCGGATCCGCTCCCGGAGCTCTTCGATCCGCCGGGCCACGCTCGCCGGCCCCCGCCGGGCGGGGGTCCGCTCTCGGTTGGCCTTGGCGCTCACGGATCCTCCAGACGTGGGGGAATAGCGCGCGGTAGGAGCGCGCGGTCTTACGAGGGAATTCGGCGCGGGCGAGTCGGGCCCCTAGTCCGGCCGGCAGCCGGCCGGACGGGAGCAGACCGGACGGCCGCGGCCGATGATGACGTCACCGGTCATAGGGCTTGTCGCCGATGTTCTCGTCGTGTTGCTGGCTACACGCGGGCAGGACAGGGGCATCATCCATCGCCACGAGCTTCACCGTGGGCCGTACGCCATCGCCTGTCCCCACGAACAGAACGGTATTCACCCGGCCGCACGCAGAGACGCCGGTATCCGCCCGGCCGCACGCGAAGGCAACGGTGTTCGCCCGGCCGCAGGCAACGGCGGTGGATGCGCTCAGCATCAGGGCTGCGCCGATGATCAGGGCTGTGAGGCTTCGCATTGGGCTCCCTCCCTTCGTCTGATGCAGCCCGATCGTAGGCGGAGGAGGGAGGCCAGGCCATGACGACGATCACGAGCGCCGGGTGACGGGCGCCACACCGTCACAGGACTGCGGGCGGCGGGGCCGGGAGCGCGCGGGGCTCAGGTGCCGCCGGCCATTGCGGGGACGATCGACACCTCGGCGCCCTCGGCCAGCGGCGTCGCGAGGCCGGCCAGGAACCGGATGTCCTGCTCGTTCACGAAGATGTTGACGAAGCGGAGCACCTCGCCCCGCTCGTCCAGGATCTTGGCCCGGATACCCGGGAAGCGCCGGTCCAGCTCCTCGATCGCCTGGGCCAGGTCGGTGCCGTGGACCTCGATCAGGCGCTCACCGTTCGT
>JAPVSX010000101.1:0-3469 GCA_047519495.1 Armatimonadota bacterium | reverse complement strand
GGGCTGGTGCGAGCGTACGCCCGCGACAAGGGAATCTCGCGGGAGGAGGCCAGCGCGCGCGCGCTCCGCAGCATTCCCCTCGGCCGCATCGCGACCCCGGGGGAAGTGGCTGCGGTCGTGGTCTTTGTCGCATCGCCCCGCGCGAGCTTCATGAACGGGGCCTCGATCACGCTCGACGGAGCCCAGCGGAAGGCGCTCATGGATCTCTGAGATGATCCGCTACGTTGGCGCACCCGTCCATCGGAGCGAGGACCGGCGCCTGCTCACGGGCCGGGGCCAGTTTGTGGACGAGGTCCGGCCCGCGGGCGTGCTGACGGCGGCCTTCGTCCGGAGCCCCCACGCGCACGCAACCGTGCTGTCCGTGGAGGTGGGGAGCGTGGCCGGGGCATTTGCTGCGGCCGATCTCCCAGGCCTCCGGCCCATCACGGCGCACCTGGACGGGGAGGGGTTCCTGCCGACGGCCCAGTGGCCGCTTGCCCGGGACCGCGTCCGGTATGTCGGGGAGCCCGTCGCGGTGGTGCTGGCGGCGGACCGCTACGCCGCGGAGGACCTCGCCGAGCGCGTCGTCGTGCGCTACGCTCCGCTGGGCGCGGTGGCCGGCATCGATGCCGCCCTGCACCCGGCGGCGCCCCGTCTGCACCCGCATCCCGAGAACGTCCTGTTCCGCCGGACCCACGCGGCCGGCGGTCCTGACACTGCGTTTCGCGAGGCCGAAGTGACCGTGCGTGCTACCTTCACCACGCCGCGCGCCACGGCCGTCCCCCTTGAAGGGCGGGGGGTCGCGGCGGCGCTCGACGGGGACGTCCTCACGGTATGGACGAGCACGCAAGTGCCCTCGCTGATCCGTTCCAGCCTGGCCGTCTGCCTGGGGCTGCCCGAGCACCGTGTCCGGGTGGTTGTGCCCGACACCGGCGGCGGGTTCGGACAGAAGATGCATCTGTATCCTGAGGAAGTGGTCATCGCCGCGCTGGCGCTCCGGACCGGCCGTCCGGTCCGGTGGATCGAAGACCGCCGCGAGAACCTCACCGCCGGGACGCAGGCCCGGGAGGAGCGCGTCGCGGCTGAGCTCGCCGCGCGGCGCGACGGCACCGTGCTCGCGCTGCGCGCCCAGGTCGACGGCGATGTCGGCGCCTACCACGTGTTCCCCACCACCGCAGCGCTCGAACCCCTTGGCGTGGGGCAGATTCTCCCGGGCCCCTACGCCATCCAGCACTACGCCTATGAGGTGCGCGCCGTGTGCACGAACAAGGCGCCCACGGGCGCGTACCGAGGGGTCGGCCTGACCGTCGGCGTGCTCGTCATGGAGCGGCTGATCGACATGCTCGCCCACACGCTCGGCCTCGATCCTGTGGAGGTGCGGCGGCGGAACCTGATCCCGCCCGAGGCATTTCCGTACCGGTCGGCGAGCGGCCTCGTGTACGATAGCGGCTCGTGCCGCGAGGCGCTCGAGCGAGTCTGTACGTCGGCCGACTACCCTGCGCTGCGGCGCCCGCAGCGCAGGACGCGGGCCGCGGGACGATCGATTGGCGTCGGGGTGAGCTGCTATATGGAATACACGGGAATGGGCTCTGCCACGTTTGCCCGCCGCGGCATGACGGATCTCCCCGGCCACGAGGCGGCCGCCGTCCGCGTCGATCCGTCGGGAACCGTCCGCGTGTCGCTGAGCTTCCCGTCGCAGGGCCAGGGTCATGAAACGACGATGGCCCAACTTGTGGCCGAGACGCTCCAGTTGCCGGTCGAACACGTTCGGGTCGAGCGGGTGGACACGGCGGCGGGGCCGCATGGCTCAGGCACGTTTGCGAGCCGCGCCTCCGTCGCGGGCGGCGGCGCGGTTATGGCGGCGGCCCTGGCGGTGCGGGCGCGGGCAACCGCGATCGCCGCGACCTTGCTCGAGGCGGCGCCGGCGGACATCGAGCTCGTCGCCGGCCGGTTTTCCGTGCGTGGGACGCCCCACCGCAGCGTGCCCTTTGCGGAAGTGGCCCGGGTGGCCGCCCACATTCCCCCGGGGATGGCGGGGAAGGTAGCCCCCGGGCTCGAGGCCGTGGAGTACTTCGATCCGCCCCCGGCGACGTTCTCAAACGCCGCGCACCTGGTCGTCGTCGAGGTGGATGCCGAGACGGGCGCACTCCGGCTTCTGAGGTACGTGGTGGCCGAAGACTGCGGCCGCGTGCTGAACCCTCTGATTGTCGAGGGCCAGGTCCACGGAGCGCTCGCCCAGGGCATCGGGGGCGCGCTGCTGGAGCATGTGGTGTACGATGCGGACGGCCAGCCGCTTGCGGCGACCCTGCTCGACTACCTGATCCCGACGGCGGAGGAGATGCCCGACATCGAAACCACGCACCTGGGCCATCCGGCCCAGGATCGCCCGGGAGGGTTCAAGGGGATGGGGGAGGGCGGCACCATCGGCTCGGTCGCGGCCCTCGCCAACGCGGTGGCTGATGCCGTTGGAGCCGAGGTCGTCGACTTGCCGCTCACCCCGGAACGTGTCCGCGCCCTGCTCCGAACGCGCGGGGAGCGACAGCAGAAGACCGCACCGCAAGAGCGCGCGCGATCGACGCGGCTGATGGAGAGCCCGGAGGCATCCCCGTAGGTGGGGGGAGCTCCCCTGCCTCAGGCGGCCCCTGGTTCGACCCAGGGCGGCCGGACAGGGACGGTTGCCCGGGCCGCAGCACTCCCCGCGGACGCCGCGACAGACGTCCGGAGCGCTCGTGATCGCGTCTTGAAGCTGAGGCTATTCAGACTGAGGCATTCCGGGCGGCTACTCTACCAGAGCGCCCGTATCGTCATCAACAGAATTGCGCAGCACGAGCCCGGGCGCATAGGACGCCACCAGCGCGCCCGCGAGCGCCCTGACCATCAGCTGCCAGTCGGTCACCGAAGCTCGAAAATCGGACGAGGGCCAGATCAGGTGAATCGCCGCGAGCTTGCCCCGGTAGAAGCAGAGCTCGACGTCGGCGGCGTAGGGGTAACCTCGCACGGGCGCTTCGACCATGTCCCATCACGCCGGCGCTCACTGCGCCGTCCCGAACACTCTCATCGTCGAGAACCCGGTCACCTGCACCGACGGGGGGAAAGTGAGCGATCCCGCGAACGGAATCGTCCCCGTGAGCGGTGTGAGGCGCCACACCTGATACTGCACCAGCACAATCACAAGCCGGTCGGTTGTGGTGCCGCAGAGGCTGCTGTAGTTTGAGTTCGGACACGCGATTCGCGTGATGCCGACACGATAGGTGGCTCCCGAGGGGACAGCGTCTTTGCCACGGGAGGACGGGAACTGGGGTTGCGCCCGGAGACCCTCGAGCTGTTGGCGGCTCCGGCGATCCCCCCGGCGCGCGGCTTTTGCGATGAGTGCCTGAAGGGCGACGGAGTACAATTCTCCCTGGGCTTCATGAAGTCGAGCGCGGCATGGCTGTTCGGCAATGTGGGGTCGTTCGGTTCACCTGGATCCGGCGGTTCTCTCGGCTTTGCC
>JAPVSX010000100.1:0-7118 GCA_047519495.1 Armatimonadota bacterium | reverse complement strand
CGACCGGCTGGATCGGGGCGAGCTCGACCGGGAGACGGTGGAGATCGAGGTCGAGGAGACGCCGACCCCGATGATCGAGGTGTTCTCGGGGCAGGGAGTCGAGGAGATGGGCGTCAACCTCCAGGATCTGTTCGGCAGCATCCTCCCGCGCCGCCGGCGGCGCCGGCGGATGACCGTTCCCGAGGCGCTCCGGGCGCTCACCGCGGAGGAAGCCCAGAAGCTCATCGACATGGACGAGGTCGTCCGCGAGGGCATCCGGCGGGCCGAGCAGAACGGGATCGTCTTCATCGACGAGCTGGACAAGATCGCCGGGCGGGAGGGCGGCGCCGGGCCCGACGTCTCCCGGGAGGGCGTCCAGCGCGACATCCTGCCGATCATCGAAGGGTCCACCGTGACGACCAAGCATGGCCCCGTGCGGACCGATCACATCCTCTTCATCGCCGCCGGGGCGTTCCACGTGAGCAGGCCGTCGGACCTGATCCCGGAGCTGCAGGGCCGCCTGCCGATCCGCGTCGAGCTGGCCCCGCTCACCGAGGCGGACTTCGTTCGGATCCTGGTCGAGCCGGAGAACGCGCTGACCAAGCAGTACGCCGCGTTGCTCGCGACTGAGGGGGTCACGGTCGAGTTCCCGCCCGACGGGGTGCAGGAGCTCGCGCGGACCGCCCACCTGGTGAACGCGGAGACCGAGGACATCGGCGCCCGGCGCCTGCACACCATCCTCGAGAAGGTGACCGAGGAGATCTCGTTTGCCGCCCCCGAGGTCCCCGCCCGCGTCGTGATCGACGCGGCGTACGTTCGGGAGCGCCTCGGCGGCATCCTGGCCGACCGCGATCTGAGCCGCTACATCCTCTAGTCCAGATCTCCCCGGCGATCACGGGCGCCCGGGGACATGTCCTCCTCCGGGAAGCGGGCCTCCGGGCACACTCCGCATTGATCGAAACCGAGCGCGAACGGGGCGCCCTTCGGAGGACATATCCCCAGGCGTTCTTGGGGGGAGACCTCGGGACCATGTCCTCCCGGAGAGGATCCCGTTCGGCGCGTGACCGCGGCCGGCGCGCCTGATCGGAGGAATGGTCCTTCGGAGGGAGGACATGGTCCCGAGGTCATCGTTCCATGCACGCGTGCGAGGTCGTTTGTCTCGCTGGGGGGCCTATGTTATACTACGTCCGGACTTCAGCACGCTTCAGGACCGCGCCGGCGGTGCCCGGAGGCCGTTCCGGGTTCCGGCGACGGGATGACTGAAGCGGAGGCGAAACCTGAAAGGGGATGGATGTAGTGGCAGTTGTCACCATGAAGCAGCTGCTCGAGGCGGGTGTCCACTTCGGGCACCAGACCCGGCGGTGGAACCCGAGGATGGCCCCGTTTATCTTCACGCAGCGGAACGGCATCCACATCATCGACCTGCAGAAGTCGGTCCCGCTGATCGAGACGGCGTACCGGTTCGTGCGCGACACGGTCGCCCAGGGCGGCCACGTCCTGTTCGTGGGGACGAAGAAGCAGGCCCAGGATGCGATCCGCGAGGAGGCGACGCGCGCCCACCAGTTCTACGTCAACCAGCGCTGGCTCGGCGGCATGCTCACGAACTTCACCACGATCAAGACGCGGATCGACCGCCTCCACGAGCTCGTCGAGATGCGGGACAACGGGACGCTCGAGATCCTGCCGAAGCGGGAGCAGGCGTCGCTGATGGACGAACTGGCGCGCCTCGAGAAGTACCTCGGCGGCATCGCCGCGATGAAGACGCTGCCGTCCGCGGTGTACATCGTGGACACCCGCAAGGAGCACATCGCAATCGCCGAGGCCCGGAAGCTCGGCATCCCGATCGTCGCGATCATCGACACCAACTGCGACCCGGACGAGGCCGACTATCCGATCCCGGGCAACGACGACGCGATCCGGGCGGTCCGCCTGATCACGAACCGGATCGCCAACGCCGCCCAGGAGGGCTACGAGGAGCGGCGGAAGGCCGAGATCGTCGAGGAGGAGGCCGCCGCCGCCGCGGAGGCCGCGGAAGCGGTGGTGGAGCCTGCGCCGATGGCCCCGCTCTCGGGCGAGGAAGAGGTCGCGGAAGAGCCCGTCGAGGAGGAAGAGGTTCAGGCCTGAGCAGGAGGCTCGTGTTGGCAGAGATCAGCGCACACCAGGTAAAGGAGCTGCGGGCGCGGACCGGGGCGGGCATCATCGACTGCCGGAACGCGCTCGCGGAGGCACACGGCGATTTGGAAAAGGCCCAGCAGCTGCTCCGGGCAAAGGGGTTGGCGGCCGCGGCACGCAAGAGCGGCCGGGCGGTCAAGGAAGGGCTGGTGACCGCCTACATCCACGGAGAGGGGCGGCTCGGGGCGCTCGTCGAGATCAACTGCGAGACCGACTTCGTCGCCCGGACCCAGGACTTCAAGGCCCTCGCCCGCGACATCGCGATGCAGATCGCGGCGACCGATCCGCGGTACGTGTCCCGGCCGGAGGTGCCGGCGGACACCGTCGCGTCCGAGCGGGCGGCCTACCTGGCGCAGGCGCGGGTCGAAGGAAAGCCGGAGGCCGTCGCCGGGCGCATCGCCGACGGGAAGATGGAGAAGTTCTTCGCAAGCGTCTGCCTGCTCGACCAGCCGTTCATCCGTGACGACGGCTCCAGGCCGCGCACGGTCGGGGACGTCATCAAGGAAGTGATCGCGAAGACCGGAGAGAACATCCAGGTCCGGCGCTTCGCGCGGTTCCGGCTGGGCGAAGGATGAGCATGGCGGCCTCCGCATCCTCCGGGCGGGCCCCGCGCTACCGGCGGGTCCTCCTCAAGCTGAGCGGGGAGGAGGTGTTTTCCGGGCCCGGCGGACTGAGCATGGATCCGGGCGTCGTCGGCCTGGTCGCCCGCGAGGTGAAGTCGGTCCGCGACGCTGGCGTCGACGTGGCGATCGTCGTCGGCGGAGGCAACATCGTCCGCGGCGTTCAGCTCGCCGAGAAGATGGGCGTGGCCCGGGTCACCGCGGACTACATGGGCCTGCTGGCCACCGTGATCAACGCGCTCGCGCTGCAGGACGCGATGGAGCGCGAGGGTATGCCTACGCGCGTTCAGACGGCGATCGAGATGCACCAGGTCGCCGAGCCGTACATCCGGCGGCGCGCGATCCGGCACCTCGAGAAGGGGCGCGTGGTGGTGTTCGCCGGCGGCACGGGAAGCCCGTACTTCACGACCGATACCGCCGCGGCGCTCCGGGCGATCGAGATCGAGGCCAACGCGATCCTGATGGCCAAGAAGGGCGTCGACGGCGTCTACGACAGGGATCCGCGGGAGAGCCCGGATGCCGTCCGCTTCCGCACCCTCGACTACATGGAGGTGCTCAACCGCGGCCTCAAGGTGATGGACGCGACGGCCACCTCCCTCTGCATGGACAACGGCATGCCCATCGTCGTCTTCGACATCATCCGCCCCGGGAACCTGAAGCGGGTCGTGCTCGGGGAGGAAATCGGCACCCTGGTTGGAGGAGGGGCCGGGAATGCACGAGGTCGTCGCGGACGCTAAGACGTCCATGCAGAAGGCCGTCGAGGCGGCCAAGCGCGAGTTCGCGAGCGTGCGGACCGGCCGGGCCAGCCCGGCGCTGCTCGACCGGGTCACGGTGGACTACTACGGCGTGCCCACCCCGATCACGCAGGTCGCGTCGATCACGGTCCCCGATGCGCGCCTCCTCGTGATCCAGCCCTGGGACAAGAGCCTCGTCCGCGAGATCGAGCGGGCGATTCAGAAAAGCGAGCTGGGGCTTACCCCGTCGAACGACGGCACAGTGATCCGGTTGCCCATCCCCGCGCTGACCGGGGAGCGCCGCAAGGAGCTCGTCAAGGTGGTCCACAGGCAGGCGGAGGAAGCCCGGATCGCGATCCGCAACATCCGCCGGGAGCATAAAGAGAAGCTCGAACGGCTCGAGAAGAAGGGGGAGCTCTCAGAGGACCAGACCCGGCGGGCCGTGGACGAGCTGCAGAAGCTGACCGACCGGCACATTCAGGAGATCGACACGCTGCTCGCCGCGAAAGAAACGGAGATCACGGAGGTCTGATGCGGTCCGACCGGCAGCCGCCGGACGTCGTAGGGTTTCCCCTGGACGAGGCGCGCCGGATCCTGGCCGCGGCAGGCTGGCCGGCGGGCGAGACGAGTGAAACCCGGCCGCCCCGCCGGGCCCTCTCCGGCCCGCTCCGCGTCGTGCGCCAGCGCGTGGACGCGGAGGGCCGGGTCGCGCTGGTCGTGTGCGGCGAGCGCGCCGAGGGCGCACGAGTGTGAACGGCGGCCGGCCCATAACCAGTTCTGAGGCCCCCGGGGATCTGGCGCGGCGCGAGGAAGCGCTCCGCGCGTCGCTGGATCCGACCCGCATCCCGCGCCATGTCGCGATCATCATGGACGGCAACGGCCGGTGGGCGGAAGTCCGCGGGCGGTCCCGCATCGAGGGCCACCGGGCCGGCCGCGACGCGATCCGCCGGACGCTCGAGGGCGCTCGGGAGTGCGGCGTCGAGATCCTGACGCTCTACGCGTTCAGCACCGAGAACTGGCGGCGTCCTCCCCAGGAGGTCGAAGCGCTCATGGCTCTCCTGATCGAGACGTTGGAGCAGGAGGCGAGCGACCTTCACGCCAACGGCGTGCGGTTCCGGGCCTCGGGGCTGCTCGACGAGATGCCCGACGACGTGCGCGATGCGATCGCCCGCGTGGTCGCGCTGACCCGGACCAACACGGCGATCACGCTCAACCTCGCGCTCAACTACGGCGGCCGCCGCGAGCTGACGGAGGCGGCCCGCCGGCTCGCGCAGGCCGTCGCCGGCGGCCGGGTCCGGCCGGACGAGATCACCGAGGACGTCGTGCGCCGGTTCCTGTTCGCGCCGGACCTCCCCGATCCGGACCTGCTGATCCGCACCGGCGGTGAGCAGCGCCTGAGCAACTTCCTGCTCTGGCAGGCCGCGTACACCGAGCTGTACTTCACGGCCGTCCATTGGCCCGATTTCCAGAAGATCCACCTGTTCGAGGCGATCAAGTCCTACCAGGGGCGGGACCGCCGGTTCGGGGGCGTCGAGCTTGGATAGCCTGCGTGCCCCCTCCAGGGGGTCGTCCCCGGTCGCGCCGGCGGGCGGCTCCCAACCGGAGCGGAGCCTAGCCAGCCGCGCAGCGACGGCGGCGCTCGGGATTCCCGTGACCGTGCTGCTCATCGTGCTGGGCAACGCCTGGCTGCTCGCGGGCGTCGCCGGGTTGATCGTCATCGGCCTTCTCGAATTCTTCCGGATGGCGGAGCGCATCGGCTACCGCCCCGCGCGCGAGGCCGGCCTGGGCGCGGGCCTCTTGTTCGCGCTCGCGGCCGCGCAGCCGTCGACGTGGGAGCCGTTCATTCTGCCGGCGCTGCTCGCCTACACGATCCTCATGCAGCTGCGCGGCGGCCGTCCGGACCGCGGGCTCGCCAACACCGGCGTGACCCTCCTCGGCGCCCTCTACGTCGGGTACCTGTTCAGCTATGTGATCCGGCTGCGGGCGCTCCCGGCCGGACCCGGACACCCCGCAGGCCCGGTCCCGGCGCTGCTCGTCATGGGCGTCGTCTGGGCCGCCGACAGCGCCGCCTACTTCATCGGCCTGCGCGCCGGCCGGCACAAACTGCTCCCGCGGGTGAGCCCGAACAAGTCGTTGGAGGGGGCGGGGGGCGCCGTCGTGGCCGGCATCGCGGGCGGGCTTGCCGTGGGCTGGGTCTTCGGGCTGTCCCTCCCGATGGCGGGCGTCGTCGGGGCCGTGTGCGCCGTCGCGAGCGTGTGCGGAGATCTCTGGGAGTCGGCGATCAAGCGGGAAGTCGGGGTGAAGGACGCGGGTTGGGTGCTGCCCGGTCACGGCGGCGTGCTCGACCGGTTCGACGGGCTGCTGTTCGCCGCGGTAGCGGGCTACGTCATCATGCGCTGGTGGCCCGGCACGTGAGCCGCCGGCTGGTGCTCCTGGGGTCGACGGGGTCGATCGGGCGCGCGGCGCTCAACGTCGTCCGCTCGCTCACTCAGGGCGGTGCGGCGGTCGAGGTCACAGCCCTCTCGGCGCACCGCAACGTCGTGCGCCTCGCCGAGCAGGTGCGGGAGTTTCGCCCCGCGGCGGCGGCGGTCGCGTCATCTGGAGACGCGGACGCCCTGCGCGCGGCCGTGCCCGGGTGGCGCGGGGAAGTGCTGGCCGGTCCCGACGGGCTCGCGGCGCTGGCCGCGGGCGTTCCGGCCGATCTCGTGCTCGTCGCCGTCGAGGGGATCGCCGGCCTCCGCCCGACGCTCGCCGCCCTGGAGGCGGGCCGGGACGTCGCCCTGGCCACGAAGGAAGCGCTGGTCGCCGGGGGCGCGCTGCTTACGGCGGCGGCGGCCCGCACCGGGCGACGCCTGCTGCCCGTCGACAGCGAGCACTCGGCGATCTTCCAGTGCCTCGCCGGGCACCCGCCGGGGGGCGTGGCGCGGTTGTGGCTAACGGCGTCGGGCGGTCCGTTCCGCCGGCTGTCGCGGGAAGAGATGGCCGCGGTCACGCCGGCGCAGGCGCTCCGCCATCCGACCTGGAAGATGGGTATGAAGGTCACGGTGGACTCCGCGACCTTGATGAACAAAGGACTCGAGATCATTGAGGCCCACTGGCTGTTCGGCGTGCCGCCGGAGCGGATCGAGGTGGTCGTCCACCCCCAGAGCCTCGTGCACGCCTGCGTCGAGTTTGTCGACGGCTCGGTCCTCGCGCAGCTCGGGCCGCGCGACATGCGCGTGCCGATCCAGTACGCGTTGACCTACCCGGAGCGCCGGCCGGCTCCGCCCGCGCCGCTGGATCTCCGGACGATCGGGGCGCTCGAGTTCGAGCCGCCCGATCCCGGGCGGTTCCCCTGCCTGACCCACGCCCGGGAGGCGCTCGCGCGGGGCGGCACGGCGCCCGCGGCGCTCAACGCCGCCGATGAGGTGGCGGTGCGCCTGTTTCTGGACGGCCGGATCGCGTTTCTCGAGATCGCGTCGCTGGTGGGGCGCGTGCTGGGCCACCACCGGACGCGGCCGGCGGCGTCGCTCGAGACGGTGCTGGCGGCCGACCGGGAGGCCCGGGCGCAGACGGAAGCGCTCGCGGTGGCCCGGAGCACGACATCGTGAGCCGGGGGCCTGTGCCTGTGCCT
>JAPVSX010000099.1:0-7811 GCA_047519495.1 Armatimonadota bacterium | reverse complement strand
ATGGCTCTTCACCATCGGGTTTCTACACCTGACTTTTTGGAAGGGTGTTCTCGCGATTGTGTTGTGGCCGTACTATCTTGGTGCGACGTTCAGCTCGCTGCTGCACTAATCAAAATCGGGCTCACAGCGCCAGCCACACCGCCCGGAGACGGACCATCGCGTCCGGCACCGGCACAAACCCGCGCACGTGCGAGCTGACGAGCTTGTATTCCTTCGGGTAGTAGAGCACCACGTAGGGCACATCGTCGTTCAGGATCTGCGTCACCTCCCGGTAGGCGCGGCGCCGCTGGGCCATATCGCTGAGGAGCCGGGCGGCGTCGAGGAGTTCCTGCACCCGGGGATTCGTGTAGCCGGCCAGGTTGAGGCCGCCGATGCCCGACTGGGTCACGAACGGGTAGACGTTGAAGTCGGGGTCCGGGCGCCCGCTCCAGATGATCAGCGTCGCCTGGTGCTGCAGGCGCTGCATCATGTCGAGGAGGGCGCCTCCCTCGACGATCTGGAGGCGGACCTCGATCCCGGCCTCGGCGGCCATCGCCTGGACCGCCTGGGCCACCGCGCGGGCCTGTTGCGTGGCCCCGATCAGCAGGGTGAACGTGAAGCCGGTGGGGTGTCCCGCCGCGGCCAGCTTCTCGCGGGCGAGCGCCACGTTGCGCGGCGGGATCTTGAGGGCCGGATCGTAGGCCGGGGTCCCATTGGGGAAGAATGAAGCCGCGGGGTATGCCGCGCCCTGCAGCACTGCGTTCGCGATCGCGCTCCGGTCGATCGTCGCGTTGAGCGCCTGGCGCAGGAGCTTGTTGTCGAAGGGCGGCTTCGTCACATTGAGAGGCATGCCGTCCCACTCGAAGGCGCCGCGCTCGAGCAGCCGGAACCGGGCGCCGGCCTGCGCCGCCTCCTTCGCGAGCTGCGGGGCCTGGGGAAGGGGGACGTTGGCGACGATGTCCACGTCTGCTGATTTGAGGTTGGCCACCCTGGCGCCGTCGTCAGTGATCGGGCGGAAGACGACGCGGTCGACGTAGGGGAGTCCCTTCGCCCAGTAGTCGGGAGTGCGCTCCAGCGCAATGTGATCCTGGGGCGCCTGCTCCACAAACCGGAACGGGCCGGTTCCCACGGGGTGCAGGGTGAACTTCAGACCCTCTTTCTGGAATGCCGCGGGCGACAGCATCATCCCCACCCGGTCGGTCAGCACGTACAGGAGCGGGCTGTAGGGCTTCTCGAGGACGATCTGGACCGTCTCGGGGTCCACGGCGACGACCCTCTGCACGGGCCCGATCTCGCTGTGCCTGATCGGAGGGAACTTGGGGTCCAGCATGCGGTCGAAGTTCGCCTTGACCGCCTCGGCGGTGAATGGCGTTCCGTCGTGGAACCGGACGCCGCTGCGCAGTTTGAGGGTCACGGTTCGGCCGTCCGGGCTCACCATCCACGAGGTCGCGAGCATGGGGATGATGGTCAGGTTCTCATCGGTATCCATGAGCTTGTCAAACAGGTTCTGATAGACCTGGCGATCGACCGCGGCGCCTGAAAGGTGTGGGTCCAGCGTCGGCGGATCCGCGTTCAGCGCGACCCGCAGCGTCCCGCCGCGCCGCACGCCCTGCGCGGACACGCCGGCTACGAGGCCCCCCACGAGGACGCCGATCAGCACCAGCACGATCCCCCTGCGCACCCTACACCTCTTCAGGCTCTCTCGCCACAGGATTTTCCGGATACGAGCACCAATCGCTCCAGCTGCCCAGGTAGAGCCGGGCGTCGGTGATTCCCGCCTCCTCCATCGCGAGCAGGTTCACGCACGCCGTGACGCCGGAGCCGCAGTACACGACGACCTCGCCCGCTCCCTCCCGCAGGCCGGCGAACCGTTCCCGGAGCGCCTCAACCGGCTTGAGGAACCCCTTCTCGTCGACGTTCCCGTTCCACGGCAGGTTGGCGGCGCCGGGGATGTGGCCGGCGACCGGGTCCAGGGGCTCGACCTCGCCGCGGTACCGCTCGGGCGCACGCGAGTCCACCAGGCGGGCCGCCCCGCCGCGGAGGCGGCGAACCTCGTCGACATCCGCCAGGGCGCCGGATCGGACGCGCGGCACAAACGTGCGCGGCGCCCGGGCGCGGACGTCGCGGCCGACCGGATGGCCGCCTGCGAGCCATCCTCCCCACCCGCCATCGAGCACGCGGGCGTGCTCGTGCCCGAGGTAGCGAAGCATCCACCACAGGCGGGCCGCCACGGATCCCTGCTGAGCGTCGTAGGCCACGACGGTAACCGTGCCGTCGACGCCGAGCGCGCCGATTTTCCGGCAGAACGTACCGAGGTCGGGCAGCGGATGGCGGCCGCCGTGGGCCTGCTTGGGACCGGACAGGTCCTGTTCGAGGTCGAGGTAGAGGGCCCCGGGGATGTGTCCCTGCGCGTACTGCTCCCGCCCTGCCTCCGGGCGGGCGAGGTCGAACCGGCAGTCGAACACGGCCACGTCCGGGGCGTCGAGGTGCGCGGCCACCCAATCAGGTGCAACCAGATTCTGTGTGCGTGCCATCCGCAAACTCCGAGACGGGAGACGTCGCCCGCAGCACCTCGGGTTCGTCACGGCCCGGCCACTTCCTGTCCGTGCTCCGCGGAATGGCCGATGATGAATGCGCGCGAAAAGTTCGACGCTGCGGGCCGGAGCCCAGAGGGCTGCGCGAGTGAGCGCGCGCGCTTCTCGACGGGCCGGATGGGTCGGACGGGTCGGACGGGTCGGAAACGGCGCTTGACGGGTTTGCACCACCCCTTCTATACTTGCACTCAAACTTCATACCGTACTGGACGGGTGCTCCCGGTTCGCCGGGGGTAAAAGGGAAGTCCGGTGTGATACCGGCGCGGTCCCGCCACTGTAACGGGGAGCCGCTTCGCGAACGCCACTGGGTCGACTGGGAAGGCGCGAAGCGGTGAGGATCCGGAGCCAGGAAACCTGCCCGTCCGGTCGCGTACGGTGACCTTCGGCCGAAAGGTAAGTACGCCCGCGGTGCTGTGCCGTGCTGGTCCCCGTGCCATATCGGGGGCCGTTTTGTTTGCCCGGGGCACGGTACCGCGAACGGAGGGACGCGATGCCTGGCCGTTCTGCCTGCCTTCGAGCCCTGTCCACAGCGTTGGTGTTCCTGTTTCCGCTGCTCGCTCAGCCTCCCGCGTGGCCCCAGCAAACTCCGTCCGGACCTCCCACGTTCGAGCTGCCCGAGGTCGAGGTGGCCGGCAAGCGCCCGCAGCTGCCCTCCACGACGCCCGCCTCGATCAGCGTCATCACCGCCAACGAGATCGCGGCGATGGGCGCCCTCACCGTGGCCGACGCGCTGCGGGTGCTGCCCGAACTGCGGATCAAGGCGAGCGGCGGTCCCGGCTCGCTGACCACGGTGAGCATCCGCGGGTCCGCCTCCACGCAGGTCCTGATCCTGCTCGACGGCGTCCCGCTGAACCGGCCGGACCAGGCCACCGTGGACCTGAGCACGCTGCCGATCCAGAATGTGGACCACATCGAAGTCCTGCGCGGGCCGTTCTCGGCGATCTACGGCAGCGCGGCGCTCGGGGGCGTCATCAACATCGTGACGCGCTCCACCCCCCAGACGTCCGCCTCGGCCCGGATCGGCTCCTACGGGGAGAGCGCCAACATCGTCTCGTTCGGGAGCGAGGTGAGCGGCCTTACGTACCTGATCCAGGGGATCCTGACCGGCAGCACCGGGTTTGCGCCTGACACAGATTACAGCAACTCGACGGCGATGGCCAGGTTCCACTGGACGACGGCCGAGGACGCGGGGGTCACGCTCACGGTGAACCGGCTGTGGCACGTCACCGGCACCCCCGGCCCGGCGCCGTTCCAGGACCTGCTGGCCCGGCTCTGGGAGGGGCGAACCCTCCTTGACCTCGCCTGGCGCGGCGGACAGTCCGGCGGGCCCGGCGCGATGCTGCGCGTGTACGGGCTCGAGGACGACGTCTCGTTCACTAGCCCCGGGATCGCGTTCCAGTCGGAGGACGTGGCGCACCTTTGGGGCACGCAGGGCCAGGTCGTCCTGGCGCCCTGGCCGCGCCACCTCCTGACACTTGGGGCGGAGTACCAGGGGCAGACGATCGGGCACACCGACAACTCCCCCGCCGCGTTCGGCAACCGCGGCTACGATCTCGGCCTCTACGTTCAGGACGACTGGCAGATCTCCCCGAGCGTGCTCCTCTCCACCGGGGTCCGGCAGGATACGTTCGAGCTCTACGGGTCCCAGACGAACCCGCGGATCGGGCTCCTCGTCGTGCTCACCGGCCGCCTGGTCCTCCGGGCCGGGGCCGGGCGGACGTTTCGCGCGCCGAGCTTCGATGAGCTCGCCCCGTCCCTCTTCGGGAACCCCAACCTCCAGCCCGAGACAGCGTGGTCGTACGATCTCGGGCTCGAGTACACCGTGGCCCCCGGGCTCACGCTGCGTCTTGTCGGCTACTATAAGGACGCGACGAACCTGATCACCTCACCCCCGCCGCTGTTTATCCCGGCGAACGTCGGCCACGCGGCCGTCTCGGGCGGCTCGGCCGAGCTCGTGGGGCAGCTCGGCGACCGGTGGTTCGTCCGGGCCAACTTCACCGGCCAGCTCGCCCGCGACGTCGCGACCGGGCTCGACGTGATCTACGTGCCGCGGTCCCTCGGCAACCTGGAGCTGACGTATCAGCCGGCGCCGGGGACCACCCTGAACGCGATCGTGAGCTACGTCGGCGACCGCTTCGCCGACGCCGCGAACACGCAGATCGTCCCCGGCTACTGGCTCACCGCGCTGACCGCCACGTGGACCGCCGGAGGGGGATGGACGATCCAGGCAGGGGTCCAGAACCTCTTTGACGTGGTGTACCAGGAGTCGCTCGGATTCCCGGAACCGGGGAGGAGATATTTCGTCGCGGCCACAAAGAGCTTCTAGCGCGAGAGGAGCAGCGAGACGTGCGGAGAGGTCAGCTTGTGATGTTCGGCGTCGCCGCCGCGCTGGCCGCGGGCACCGCCTGGGCGGCCTGGCGGCATGCGCAGGCGCCGTCTTCACCTGCGGCGCAGGCGGTCACGGGCGACGCGGGCCCCGGCCCGGAGGTCTCCGCGCCCACAGCTCGGGACGAGGGGGACCTGATGCCGCCGCCGGCCCGGCTGGACAGGTCCGGGCGTTCCCGGCCGCATCTCGATGCGGCGCGCCCGGCGCCTTCGCATCGGCCTCCCGCGCCGGCCGCGGCGCCGTCCACCTCAGCACGCTCGCTGCCGCGGCGCGCCGTCACGGAGACTCCCCGGCCGGCCACCACTCCGGCTGCTCAGGGCCCCAGGGCCGCGGGGCAGGCGGCGCCCACTGATACGCAGGCGCCGGCGGGACGGACGACCGCACCGCCGGAGACGGCTTCGCCCGAGCAGGGTACCGGCAGCCGTGCATCCGGCGGAGCGCAACCGGGACCGGGCAGCGCAGGCGGGGAGGAAGGATCGGGCGCGGCGCCGATGAGTTCGGCAGACGTCACGCCCCCGAGGGTGCTCGCGACGTCAGGGATGGACTATCCCGGCGAGGGATTTCACCTGACGGTGCGGCGGCAGGATCTCGGCGGGGCGCTCGTCGTCGAGGGGACGGAGGGGACCGTGGCACTGCGCGCGCTGGTCTCGGCGGACGGGGTGGTGCGGAGCGTAGAAGTCGCGGCCTCGTCGGGCTCTCCGGTGCTGGACCGGACGGCGGTCGAGGCTGTGCGCCGCTGGCGGTTCGCGCCGGCGACCCGGGATGGCGCGCCGATCGACGCCTACGTGACGCTCAGGATCCGCTACGTGGTCCGGTGAGCGGCCGCGTACGCATGTCCGGCCCGGCGGGCGAGCCGCAGCGCGCTCTCGTAGATGCCGAACAGGGCGAGCGAGTAGCCGAGGTCGCTCAGAACGGTGTTGCGGAAGAACGGGATCGCCGCGATGTAGTCGGCGCGCAGCCCGGCCAGCGTATGCGGGTACAGCGGCCCGAGCCATTCCCCGAAGTTCGTCACGATGAAGAACAGCACCGATCCGCCGAGCGCAGTGCCGCCGATCCGGAGGACGGTCCGGCGGTGCCGGAGCGCCGCGAGGCCGAGGAGCGCGATCAGCACGAAGCTCGCGTACACCCAGACCATCCCCGGGTAGAAGCCCAGCACCGCGTCCGACAGGGCGACGGCCGCCAGGGGCACGACGACGCCCCAGGGCAGCGGCAGCACGGCGCCGCCGAACAGGGCGATGGCGCCGATCGGCGCGAAGTTCGGCGGGTGGGGCACGACCCGGAGCACGACACCCGCCACGATGAGCGCGTATGGCAAGGCGCCGATCCACGGGATCAGGGCAGGTCGCTGTCGCATCCTCTCCTCACCAGCGTGCTGGGTTCTCCAGCGCGCGGACCGAATCCTTTCCGGCGATGACGCGCGCAGTGCGGCGGCGCGCCTGGGCCCGGGTGCTCATGGTGCAGGGGACCGCCTCCTGCGCCGGCAAGAGTACGCTCGTTGCTGCGCTGTGCCGCGTGTTCGCGCGGAGGGGCCTCCGCGTTGCGCCGTTCAAGGCCCAGAACATCTCTCTCAACGCGGCTGTGACCCCGGACGGCGGCGAGATGAGCGTCGCGCAGGCGGTGCAGGCCCGGGCCGCCGGGATCGCGCCCACAGTCGAGATGAACCCCGTCCTCGTCAAGCCCGAAGCCGGCGGCCGCGCCCAGATCGTGCTGCTGGGCCGGGTGGCCGGGATCTGGCGGTTCGGCGGGCCGGACGGCGGATCCGGCGGTGGCGGGGCCGGGGCGGGGCCGGCGGGTTCGCCGGACCGGACCGTGCTGTGGCGCGCGATCACGCGCTCGCTTGACGCGCTGCGGTCGCGGTGTGATCTCGTCGTGATCGAGGGGGCGGGCTCTCCCGCGGAGATCAACCTGCGCCGGTGGGACCTCGCCAACATGCGCGTCGCGCGGTACGCGCGGGCGCCTGTCCTGCTGGTCGGCGACATCGACCGCGGCGGCGTGTTCGCGGCGCTCCTCGGCACGATGGCGCTGCTCGCGGCGGACGAGCGCAGGCTGGTCCGCGGGTTTGTCATCAACAAGTTCCGAGGGGATCCCGCGGGCCTGCGGAGCGGGATCACCGAGCTCGAGGCGCGGACCCGCCGTCCGGTCCTCGGCGTCTTGCCGTACGCGCCCGAGCATCGCCTGCCGGAAGAGGACGCGGGCGCGCTCGACGCGCGGACGGGCGACGGCCCAAGCGGGCGCGGCGTCCCTTTGGACGTGGTGGTCGTGCACCTCCCTTACATCTCCAACTTCGACGAGTTCGACGCGCTGGAGCGCGAGCCGGGGGTGCGCGTGCGGTACGTCCGCTCCGCCGGGCTGTTGGGGCGCCCCGATCTGATCGTGCTCCCCGGCAGCAAGGCGACGGTCGCCGACCTCGAGTGCCTCCGCCGCTCCGGCATGGCCGAGGCAATCCCGCGCGCGGCGGCGGCCGGCATCCCCGTGCTCGGCATCTGCGGAGGGTACCAGATGCTCGGCGAGCGGTTGCTCGACCCGCACGGGGTAGAGTCCACCACCTCCGCGACCGAGGGCCTCGGGCTGCTTCGCGCGGTGACCACGTTCGCCCCGGAGAAGCGGACCGCGCAAGTGCGCGCTCGCGTCGTGGCACCGGTGTGGGCAGGCGCGGCCGTAGCGTCCGGCCCGCTGGAAGTGGACGGGTACGAGATTCACCTGGGACGCACCATCGCGGAGGGGCCTCCATTCCTCTGGATCGACCGCCGGGGCGGCGCTCCCGCCGGCGAGCCGGACGGGAGCGTCTCGGACGGCGGTCTGGTATGGGGGACAAGCGTCCACGGCCTCCTGAGGAGCGCCACGTTCCGGCT
>JAPVSX010000098.1:0-3656 GCA_047519495.1 Armatimonadota bacterium | reverse complement strand
CGCTCGCTCGGGACGAGGAGGCCGATCTCGTCGTAGTAGTGCAGCGCGCGCGGCGTCAGGCCGGTCAGGTGGCACGCTTCTCCGATCTGGTAAAACGTCGCCATGGAGCGATTGTACGAAGACCTGACGCGCGTGTCAAATGGGTGCCGTGCGCGTCAGATGCCCTGCCCCGGCCACGGGGGATCCCGTGCTAGCCTTTCAGCGAGCCGGCCATGAGCCCGCGCATGAAGTAGCGGCCGAGGAAGACGTAAACGAGCAGGGTCGGGAGCGCGGCGAGCAGGGCGCCCCCCATCTGAACGTTCCACTCGACGACGAAGCTCCCGGCGAGGTTGTTCAGGGCCACGGTGATCGGCTGGACATCCGGTTTGCTCGTCACCGTCACGCCGAACAGGAAGTCGTTCCAGATCGACGTGAACTGCCAGATCGCCGCGACGACGAACGCCGGGATGGACAGCGGCAGCACGATCCGCTGGTAGATTCCCCACAACCCCGCCCCGTCCATCTTTGCGGCCTCGACCAGCTCCGTCGGCACCCCTGCGTAGTAGTTGCGAAAGATCAGCGTGGTGATCGGGATCCCGTACACGATATGAACGAAAATGAGGCCGGGGAGCGTCCCGTACAGGTGCATCCGCTGGAGCGTCTGCACGAGCGGGATCAGGATGCTCTGGTACGGGATGAACATCCCGAACAGGATCGCCGGGAACACCGCGTCCGCGCCCCGGAACCGCCACTTGGCCAGGACGTACCCGTTCATCGAGCCGAGGACGGCCGAGAGCAGCGTTGCCGGGACGGTCAGCTTGAGGCTGTTCAGGAAGTTCGGCCCGAGGCCGCGGTGCGTCCCGCTGCCGCCCCACGCCTCCGCGAAGCTGCTGAAGTGGAGCCCGGAAGGCACCGCCCACATCCGGGGGAGGCTGACCTCCGTGAAGCTCTTCATCGACGTAGCGACGAGCACGTAGACCGGCAGCAGGTACAGCGCCGCCGCGCAGATGAGCACCGCGTAGGCCACGACCCGACCCCACACGATGGGGGTGTGTATCGGCCCGCGCGCGGACCGGCTCACGCCGTAGGCCCGAGCGCGCTCACCGCTCGACCTCCGTGCGTGTGCTGTAGATAAGGTACGGCACGGTGAGGACCGCGACCAGGACGAGGAGGATCTCCGCGATCGCGGCCCCCTGAGCGAAGTGATTCCCCCGGAACGTCGTGTCGAACATGAAGTAGGCCGGCACGTCGCTGCTGAATCCCGGGCCCGGCCCGGTCATCGCCACGACGAGATCGAAGATCTTGAGCGAGATGTGGCCCAGAATGATGACCACGCTCAGCGTGATCGGCTGGAGGAGCGGCACCAGGATCCGGCGGTAGATCTGCCACTCGGAGGCGCCGTCCACGCGCGCGGCCTCCCGGATCTCGTCCGGGATGCTGCGCAGCCCGGCAAGGTACAGCGCCATCGTGTAGCCGGACATCTGCCACGTGGCCGCGATCGCGACCGCCAGGATGCCGATCCGCGGGTCCGTGTACCACCCGGTCCGGAGCGCCCCCAGGTGAAGCCAGGCCAGCAGCTGGTTGATCCCGACGTCGCCGAACTGAGCACTGCCGGGGTTCAGGAGCCAGCGCCACACCACCCCGGTCACGATGAACGAGATCGCCAGCGGCGAGAGATAGATCGTGCGGAACAGCGATTCCGCCCGGAGTCCCCGGTCCAGCAGCACGGCCAGGGTAAACCCGATCGCCAGGCCCCCGGCCAGGAAGGCGAGAGTGAACTTGACGGTGTTGACGATGTCGATGCGAAACCGGAACGTCTCGAACAGGTCCAGGTAGTTGCGCCACCCCGCCCAGGCGTAGTTCGGGAGGACGTCGTTCCAGCGCGTAAGGGAGACAAACCCCGTCCAGCCGACAAAACCGTACACGAAGACCGCGATGGCGGCCACCGACGGGGCTATCATCGCGATGGCCGCCACCCGATCCCATGACCAGCCCCTGCGCGCGGCGGGCCCCCGCCGCGCGCGGACCGGCCGGACGTATTGGCTCACGCCGTAGGCCCGTATTGGCTCACGCCGTAGGCCCAGGCCCGCCCGGTGTGGCTACTTGCACATCCCCGCGTTCACACAGGCCTTCTGAAGCGCCTTCTGGGTCCCGGCCACGTCACGGGAAGTGACGAACAGGGCGATCGCATCCTTGTAGTCCGTCGCCCAGCCTTCGCTCGCCGCGGCGCCGTGAATGACGCTCGGCACGATCGCGTCGGTCTGCCAGTGCTGCATCGTCCACTGCTGGTAGGGGCTGAACAGCTTGGGCGAGCAGTCGTTGCGAGCGCAGATCGAGCCCTTGAGCGGGTTGAACGCCTCCTGCCCTTCCTTGGACGCGAGGACGCGCAGGAACGCCAGCACGTTGTCCCGGTCCTTTGCCTTCTTCGGCAAGCCGAAACTGTCCGACAGCGCGTCGTAGATGTTCTCGTTCCCGGGCGCCGGGACCCAGCCGTAGTCCGCAAAGTTCTTGGAGGTGAACCACCCGTTCGTCCAGTCGCCCATGATCAGCATCGCGCCCTTGGCGCCGACGATGTACTGCCCCGCCTCGTCCCACGTGAGCGCCGAGTGGTCGGAGTTCGTGTAGGTCAGCATTTTCTTGAACGTCTCCAGGGCCTGCGCGACCTTTGGGCTCATCCAGGGCGTCTTCCCGGTCCAGAGGCCCCGGTAGCCATCGGCGCCGAGGGTGCCGATCAGCACGGTCTCAAACGTGTGCCCGGCCTCCCACCCTTCCTTGTCGCCGATCGCCAGAGCGACGATGCCCCTGGCCTTGAACGCGTCGGCCGCCTTGAAGAACGCGTCGAACGTCGCGGGCGGGCTCAGGTGGTTGTCGGCGAAGAGCTTCTTGTTGTACCAGAGGATGTTGGCGCGGTGGATGTTCGCGGGTACGGACCAGATCTGCCCCTGATAGGACAGGATGTCGATCAGGCCCTTGGGCATCACCTTGTCCCATCCCTCGCTCTTGAAGAGGCCGGTCAGAGGCTCCATGTAGCCGCTCTTCACCCACGTGTCGATCAGTTCGTGGCCGGCGTGGACCTGGAACGAGTCCGGCGGGTCGCCGCCGAGCATCCGGGTCTTGAGCACCGCCTTGGCGTTCGTTCCCGCCCCGCCGGCGACCGTCGCGTTCACGATCTGGACGTTTGGGTAGTGCTTGTGGTAGATGTCGAACAGCGCCTTCAACCCCTCCGCCTCGCCGCCCGCCGTCCACCAGGAAAAGATCTCGAGCTTGCCCGAGAGAGCCGCCCCAGACGCCTGCGGCAACCCGGCCGGGCCGGTGGACAAGAGTCCGGCGAACGCCACTGCCACCGCCACGCCCGTGGCGGTGATGAGCCGGTACAGAGCAAATCTCCTCATGAAGACCGCCTCCTTCGACTGAGTGCCTCGGGCCAAACACGGATGACCGGCGTCGTCCCTGCCCGGGCCCGGGCCTACGGCGTGAGCCAGTATGTGCCTACGGCGTGAGCCAATACGTGCCTACGGCGTGAGCCAGTACGTCCGACCATCTCCCTCCAATAACTACTTCGACACCGGCCCTCGGAGGCTCCCTCCTCGGAACCTCCCCTTATGTTATAGTGGTCGCATTTCGAGCGCTTGATGCAGATGCGGGATGCCGCGGGCAGCCGCGGTGCGTTTGCCCGG
>JAPVSX010000097.1:0-2944 GCA_047519495.1 Armatimonadota bacterium | reverse complement strand
GGTGCTCGTGGGGTGCCTGTGGTGGAGCCGCCGGTGGTGGCCGTCCCCGCGGCCGAGCCCCGTGACGCCCGCCCGCGCGCCGGTGGCCGCTCCGAGGGCATGAGCCGGCGGATCGTCATCTCCGGCTACTACGGCTTCGACAATCTGGGCGACGAAGCGGTCCTGGCGGCGACCGTCGGGGAGCTGCGGCGCCTGATCCCCGACGTTGAGATCGCGGTGCTTTCCGCCTCGCCCGCAGAGACGTCGCGCCGGCACGGGGTGCGCGGGATCCCCCGGGGCGGTCTCGGGGCGGTTCTGCGCGCCCTCAGGGGCTGCGACGTGTTCCTGTCGGGCGGGGGCAGCCTGTTTCAGGACGCGACGAGCTGGCGCAGCCCCTGGTACTACCTCGCGCTCGTCGCCGCCGCCCGCATCCTGGCCCGCCGCACGGCGATCTACGCGCAGGGCATCGAGCTACCGCGCGGCCCGCACGTCCGGGCGGCGATGGCCTTTCTCCTGAACCGGGTGGACCTCATCACGGTGCGCGATGCGACGTCGCAGCGGGTCCTGGCCGAGCTCGGGGTCCGCCGGCCGCGCACGGTGCTCAGCGCCGACCCGTCGCTGCTCTTGACCCCCGACTGGTCCGCGGCGGCCGCGGCGGAGCGGGCGCGGTGGGGGGAGGGGGCCTGGTTCGGTCTCGCGATGCGCCCGTGGGGCTCGGGAGACGCGGTGCGGGCCGCCGCCGCGGCCGCCCGCCTCACCGCGGAGCGCCTCGGGGTCCGCTGGGCGCTCTTGCCGATGCACCGGACAAGCGACCTGGCCGTCTGCGACGCGCTCGCCGCGCACCTCGGAGAGGCCGCCACGGTCGTGCGCGCCCCGTTCGGCCCGCGGGAGATGCTCGCGCTCATCGGCACCCTCGACCTCCTGGTCGGGATGCGGCTCCACGCGCTGCTGTTCGCCGCGGCCCAGGGGGTCCCGATCGTTCCCATCGCGTACGATCCGAAGGTCGACGCCCTGGCGCGCGACCTGGGCGCGCCCACGCCGCTCCCGGCGTCGCGGATGCATCCGGATGAGATCATCCGTGCGATCGAGGCGGCGGCCGCGGAGCGTCCCGCCCGGCGGGCGCGCCTGCTCGCCGCGGTCGCGCCCCTGCGGGAGCGCGCGGCGCTGGCGCCCGCCCTCGCCGCCGACCTCGCGCGGTGAGCCGGATCGATATCCTCGGCGTCGGGTTCGACGCCGTCGACCGGGACGCGGCGGTGGCGCGGGCCGCGGCGCTCGCCGCCGTGCCGGGCCCGCACCTCGTCGTCACCGCGAACGTCGAGATGGTCATGCTGGCGCGCCGGTCCCCCGACCTGCGGGAGATCTTACAGACGGCGTCGCTCGTGGTGGCGGACGGCGTGGGGGTCGTGTGGGGATCGCGCCAGCTCGGCGCGCCGCTGCCCGGCCGCGTGCCCGGGATCGACCTCGCGCTGGGGCTCTGCCGCGAGGCCGCGCGCCGCGGGTGGCGCGTGTACCTGTTCGGGGGTGCGCCCGGCGTCTCCGACGCCGCGGCCGCGCGCCTGCGCGCGGCGTATCCGGGCCTCCACATCGTCGGGTGCGCGGGCGGCTACTTCACCCCCGCCGAGGAGCCGCGCGTCGTGCAGGCGATCCACGACGCGGCGCCGACCCTGCTCCTTGCCGGGCTGGGCGCGCCGCGCCAGGAGCGCTGGCTCGCGCATCACCGCCACACGCTCCGCGTGCCCATCGCGATGGGCGTGGGCGGGAGCTTCGACGTCTGGGCAGGCCGGGCCCGCCGGGCGCCGCGGATCTGGCAGACCCTCGGCCTCGAGTGGTGCTACCGGCTGCTCCGCGAGCCGCGGCGGTTCGGCCGCCAGCTCGCGATTCCGCACTTCATGGCCGTGATCTTCGCGATCAGGCTGCGCCGGCTTGCGCGCCGCGTGCTCCGCCGTGGCACCCGCGTCCAGTCGTGACCGTTGAGGGGGTCCATCGCTATCCTATTAGCGAACATGTGTTCGCTACTTAGTTAGGGACATGTTCAATCCCTCCTTTTGATGGAGAGACACCAGGGTAGTCAGTATCCTATGCTCAGATCGGAGTAAAATAATCCACAACGGGGGGCGAGGCGGCGGATGAAGACACGGATGCTTATGACGCTTTTCGTGGTAATTGGAATTGCAGTTCTGGGCGTCGTGGCGACGGCGAGCGCGGACAGTATCATCCCATCAGCGCCTACCGTCACGCCTCTGGGCGGAGGACTGTTCTCGTGGGCCTACACGCTTAGCATTGATAGTGCGCAGCTCATCCCCGTCAATACGGGGTCGCAGCCATGCACGACTACAGGCTCACTGGGGCTGTCGACACAGTGCAGCTTCTTTACCTTCTTCGACGTCCTCGGGCTCTCGGGATCTCCAACCTTCTCGTCGGGCGTCGCCGGTCTCAGCGGATCAGTCACCACTCCGAATTCCGGGCCCGTAGCCTTCAATTCGTCTGTACCGGATAAGTCGTCGATTCCGAATGTCGATGTGGCCTTTACGAACGCCAGCGGCTCACCCATCTCGGGTACCGCTCTCGGCACGTTAACGTTCGACTCGACGCTCGGTGCCTCGGGTTTCGGGTTTTTCTCCGGCCAGGCTGATCTCGTGACGGATGGCCACCTGGCAGCCGGTAACCAGGGTCAAGTGCTGACGCCCGCCCCTGAGCCCGCATCCCTCGCACTCTTCGGTCCAGGCGTGCTGGGCCTTGTGGGGGTGATGACGCGGCGGCGCCGTGTCAGGCACGCCTAGAATAGGCGATTCGGAAGTCCCCTAGGGATTTCCGAATACAACGCGCGAGGCATTCAGAAGCGGGGGCATCCGAGCCCCCGCTTCTCATTTTCACTGACGGAAGCCCTAAGGATGTCTGCTCCCCATATCCGATCCGCCAGCCTTGCCTGCTGCGCCGGCTTGCGCGCCCCATACTACGCCGCTAG
>JAPVSX010000096.1:0-2505 GCA_047519495.1 Armatimonadota bacterium | reverse complement strand
CGGGGCACTCATGAGCTGGAGCTGGTGGAGCTTCTCCTCAAGCGTCGGCGGCGCCATGGTCGGCCTCCTCCTCCCGACGCGGCCCCGCCTCCGCGTCGAGCAGCAGCGCATCGTAGCGCTGGAGGTTCGGCCGCACCGGCGGCACCTGGAGCCGGGGATCGGCGAGCGTGAGCGGCGGGGGCGCCACGGGCGCGGCCTCGTGGAGGCGGAGCCACTGCTCGACATGATCGCTCCCGACGATCGCCTGGGCGAGGAGCGCGCCGAGGGCGGCCTCAACCTGGGCCGGCCCGTAGAGCGTCGTGAGGAGCAGCAGGTGGTCCAGCTCCGCCCGAAGCGAGCGCGTCCCCGCCCGGATCAGCGTGAGGTACCGAGTAGCGGCCGGCCCGAGCTGCTCCACGGCCTGCACTTGCCACTGCGTCTGGGCCCCCGGCTTGGTCGCGAGGAGGCCGTCAGCATGGGCGGGGAGCACCACCTCGCCCCCGCGCCGCCAGCAGCGCGCATGGCGGGCGACGCGGTGACTCCCGTGCCACAGGGTCACGGTCTCCGCATCGGCCCGCAGCGTGAGCGGTTTGCCGACCAACCGCCAGGGGACGGAGTAGCGGTTCCCGTCGAACGCCACCCGGAAGGTGGGCGGGACGACGACGCTCCGCACCTCGTCCGTGTCGTAGGGCTCCCCGAGCGGGAGCAGGTGCGGCCGCTCCTCGGCGACGAGGAGCGCGGGGATCTTCCGCGTCGCCCGGTGCTCGCGGGTGTTGGCGAGATCATCGCGCCAGGCCTGCGCCTGCGCGTTCAGATCGGCGAGGTCGCGGAAGGTGCGCCCCGGCCAGAAGTGCGTCCGAAGGTACTTGATCGCATCTTCGACGCGCCCCTTCTCGTTGCCGCGCGCCACGTTGCAGGCCACGGGGCGGAAGCGGTGATGGCCCGCGTAGGCGAGGAAGCGCGGGTGGAAGCGGACCAGCTTCCCCCGCCGCTCGGCGACGACCGTCGCGGTGTTATCGTACCAACACTCGCGGACCACCCCGCCCACGAACGCAAAGGCCTGCTCGTGACAGCGGAGGCAGGCCTCGAGCGTCTGGCTGAAGGTGAACGCCACGGTGAGGAGCCGGGAGTAGCAGAGCACCAGCACGAAGGCGTGGACGGCGCGCCCGATCCCGAAGACGTCGCCGAACTCGCCCCAATCGATCTGGGCCGCTTCCCCGGGCGCGAAGGTCAGCGTGACGAACGCCTCCCGGGTCGGCGGCGGGCGGAGCTGGCGCACGGCGCCGCGGAGCGCACTGATCCCGCCGCGGTAGCCCTCGGCGCGGAGCACGTGGAAGATCGCGACGGCGGCGCGCGCCGGCTCCTCCGTGAGCAGCGCCTGGATCCGGGCGCGGAACGGCGTCACGACCGTCATTCGGGGTCGGGGCGGCGCCGGGGTGAGGGCCACGCTCCGGCGGCGCGCCACCTTGCGGACGCTCTGCCGGTGGATCCCGAGGTGGCGAGCGATCCGGCTCGGGCCCCAGTGTTCGGCGTAGGTGAGCCGCAGGATCTCGGCTTGAACCGCGGCAGGCAGCATCGGGCACCTCCTTGCGAGGCCCCCGTGTACCATGGCGGCCGCTGATGCGCCTATCGCGTCTCGTATCCGCAACCCCGTGGGCGCTAAGGAGGGGTAACTGCCAATGCCACATGGCCTTGCGGCCAGATCGCGTCTCGCGGGGGGTGGCGTTTATCGGAGCCTAACTCCGCGCGACGATAGGGGAAAGAGCCCGGATCGCGTCTCGCGCGCTGGGGCGGCCCTTTTACGGGGCGCTAAGTCCGCCTCGGGGAGGCGCTTGCGCCAAGATCGCGTCTCGCATCTCAGGGCGCAGTCCCCGCAGAAAACCGGTCACCTGCCGAGGTGTGATCGGCTTCGGTGCGGCCCGCGCCCGGCTCGGCCGCACGTAGTCCTGGTAGTGGGTCCGGGTCACGGCCCCGTTCCGGCGCCGCCAGCGACGACAACTCAGCGCATGCCGCTGGCGCTGGCAGGCCGGCGCCCCGCAGGTCCGCTGACGGGGCCCCACCCGAGGATGGGAACGGAAGAGGCACTGGCAATACGGGCAGCGGCGTCGCCGCACTCGAGGCATCGGTCACCTCCAGGGGGAGGCTGAGACGATACCCCAGCAAGCGGCGCTGAGGATAAATCCAGAGAATGCAGAGAGGTACGTCGAGGCCTACCGAGGCTGGCTTCTCTCAGAGGGGAAGAACCCGGATGAAAACTTCGAGAGGTGACTCAGACTGGATCACCTGGTGATGGACACTGTTGACGTGGTGGAAAGTGGTGACATCGGAAGTGTTGCGCCCAACTCCTTCGCGGGTTCATCATTCGACACATAATGGCCCAGGGCGGCCACTGGAAATTCGGGGTCGCCTTGGGAGCCGTCAACGACTCCGCGTACTTCGCGCACCCCTCCAGCAGGTTTAGGAGCGAGGGGTCCGCCAGCCGGTAGTAGATAAACGGGCCCCGGCGGTCCGTGGTCAGGACACCTG
>JAPVSX010000095.1:0-8963 GCA_047519495.1 Armatimonadota bacterium | reverse complement strand
GGGCTTCCGTCCTCACCGTACCACGCCTCACCGGCCCGCACGATAGGGCGCCGGCTGGATTCCCCGCCAGGCAGGGATCGGGCGTCCGCCCGATGGTGATGCGGAGCTCACCTCACCGCGATGGCGATCGATGCCGTCATATTCCACCGGAAGCGGGGGTCCTGCCGGTCGGGGGCGATCGTCACCTTGTAGACGATGTCACCCTGCACCTTCTCTCCAAAGCCCGTGATCCGGATCACCCGTCCGGTGAGCTGGAGGCCCGGGATCCCGTCGAAGGTAATCACGACCTGATCGCCCACCCGGACGCGCGCGATGCTCAGGTCGCTCAAGTCGGTCGTCTCAATTTGCCAGGCGGACGTGTCGGCCAGATGCACGATCGGCGCTCCGGGAGCGACGTACTCCCCGATTTTCGGGACGATCTCGGCGACGACGCCCGCAAACGGCGCCCGCAGCTCGGTCTCGGTCAGGGTGGCCCTCGCCTGCCTGAGGTTGGCCGCCGCCGCGGCCACATCGGCGTCGGCCGCGTCGAGGGTTTCAGCGCGGGTCCCCGCCAGGAGGAGCGCGAGCTGGGCCTCGGCCCGGCGCACCTCGGCCGCGGCCGCGGCGACCTCCTCCGGGCGCGCCCCGGCCTCGACCAGGCTGCGCTGCTGCCGCGCCGACGCGGCCTGGGCCGTCGCGACCGCGAGGTGAGCGCGCGCGGACTCCAGATCCGCCTGCGCGGAAAGGTAGCGGGCGCGGGCCTGATCGACGGCCTGCTGCGCCAGGGCGCCCTCGCGGAAGAGCGCCTCCCCCCGCCTCAGGTCTTGCTCCGCGATCCGAAACTCGGCCTCCGCGCGCCGCGCGCCCTGCTCGGCCGCACGGACCTGGCTCTCGGCCTGCTCGACGGCGATCCGCGCCTGCTCCCGCTCCTGGGCCCGCGCGCCGGCGAGCAGCTGGCGGTACCGCGCCTGTGCGGCGGCCAGGCTCTCTCTGGCCGCCGCGACCTCCTGAAGGCGCGGGCCGGCCCGCAGCTCGTCCCGCCTGGCCTGGGCCGCTCGGAGCGCGGCTTCCGCCTGGGCGGCCGCCGCCTCGGCCGGGCGCGCCACGTCGAGCCGCGCCAGCACCTGGCCGGCCTCCGCCCGGTTCCCCTCGGCCACGAGCGCCTCGGCAAGCACCCCGCCGGCGGACAGGCCGAGGGAGACGTTTTGGATCGGCACGATCCTCGCCTCGGCGACGACCTGCCCCTCGTTCGTGGCCGGCGGCAGCACGGGGCCACGGTCCGGCGCGGCGCGGAAGAGACCGCCCCGGAACACGACCATGTACGCGCCGATCAGCAGGGCAATCACCCCGGCCGCGATGAGCCACCGCTTCATCGTCTGTGTCCTCCTCGGTCCCCGCACGCTATTCATACGCCAATACGTCCCGCACCGTCAGCCGTGACGCGTTCCACGCCGGAAGTACGCTCGCCACGGCGGACAGCACCAGGGCGAGCCCCAGCCACTCGACGACCCCGCCGAGCGAGAACCGGTATGCGAGCGGCGCGCCCAGAAACACCATGCCCACGGCCCGGCTGAGCGCCAGGCTCAGCGGGACCGACAGGAGGACCGCCAGTCCCCAGCTGATCGCCCCGATGAGCGTGCCTTCGACGATGACGATGCCCACGACGGCGCGGGTCGACGCGCCGATCGCGCGCATGACGCCGATCTCGCGGGTCCGCTCGAGCACGTTGATGCTCATGGTTCCCATGAGCCCCAGCCCGCCGACCACGGCCAGCAGCACCGCCATGACCAGCAGGAAGCCGACGATCACATTGAACATCGCCTCGTTTCGCGCGCGCTGCTCGCCCATCGGAATCGCCGAGCGAATCCGGATCCCCACGTGCTCGAAGGAGGTGCTGAGGGCCCGGGCGACCCGCGCCTGGAAGGCGGCGTCGTGCCGGTCCGTCACCACCTGCACCCACTCGGTCCGGTTCGCCCCGCCGACCAGCTGCGCGAGCGACGGGTAGTTGACGTACACGCCGGGCTCCCGCCTGGTCAACAGCGTCCGCACGATCCCCACCACCCGGAACGTCCGCTTGCGGTCGCCGACCTTCAGCACGAGGTCGCCCCCGACGCGGATGTCGCGCTCGTTCTCGAGCAGGTCGGTGCTGACGACCACCGCCCGCTCGTCCTGGGGAAGCAGCCAGCGGCCCCGCTCAAGCGCAGGATGGAACAGGTTCGTCTCGGCCGGCGGCGCGTAGACGAAGACGTTGTCGCTCTCGGCGCCGTCCGGCCGCACGCGCCGCGCGCTGGTGATCCGCCACCCCTCCGTCCGCGCAACCCCGGGGACCTGGCGAGCTTCGTGCGCGATCCGGTCCACCCGGTACGACTGCTCGAGCCGGACCCAGACGTCGCTGTCCCACTGCCGGAATACGACCGCGAGCGTCTCCATCAGCGAGGCCCGGACCGAGAACACGCCGATGAAGATGGCACCGGCGAGGGTCAGGGTCGCGAGCGTCAGGCCGAGGCGGCCTTTGCGGCGGACGGTGTTGCGGAGCGACAGCGCGAGCGGGCGGCTCAGGCCCCGCACCCGCTCGACGAGGCGGTCGATCCCGCTCCCGCCAAACTCCCCCCCCGCCAGCCCGTACGAGCCGAGCGCCTCACGTACGGTGATGCGTGCCCCGACGATCACCGGGACGACCGCCGCCAGGAGCGGAACGATCAGGCCCGAGCCGATCTCCAGCGCCAGCGTCTGTGGGGGGAGGCCGGCCCTCCGGATGGTGAAGTTGAGGAAGCCAGCCGTGAAGGCGCTCAGACGGGAGGCGCCCAAAACACCGAGGGGCACCGCCACGAGCAGGGCCAGCAGGCTGTAGACGAACACCGTGGCCAGGTACATGGCCATGATCTGCGCACGGCGCGCGCCGACGGCCTTCATGATCCCGATCTGGCGGATCTGCTGCGCCAGCAGCGCCGAGATCGTGTTGACGACCAGGAAGCCGCTCAGGAGCAGGGAGAAGCCCCCGAGCACGCTCAGCAGCAGGGCCATCGCCCGCAGCGAATCGTCCGCCCAGTGCTTGCCCGCGTCGATCCGGACCTGGAACACGCCGAGCCCGGCCTTCTCCACCCGATCCTGGACGCGCTTCGTCACCTGTTCCACGTGCGCCCGGTCGCGGGTGTCGCCGAGGGTCACGATGTACAGCTCGTTGTAGCCGGGCAGCCCGCCGAGCCACTCCGCCGTGCCCCGCGTGACGTAGCCGTAGGCGATGCCGATGAAAGGCGTGGGGAACTGGCTGAGGTCATGCACGATCCCTGCCACGCGCAGCTGCCGCACCCTGCCGTCGCGCATCTTCACGGTCAGCCGGTCGCCGGCGTGCGCCCGGGCAAACGCCGCCGACGAGCGCTCGATCAAGACCGTGTGCTCGGGCGGCGGCCAGGTGCCTGCGTCGAGTGTGACCTTGTTGATGCGGACGTCGGTGTAGTCCGGGATGGCGAAGAGCTGGAACTCCCGCCATTCGTCCGGCCCGGCCTGGAGACGTACCGTGTGGCTGCCCCGGCCCTGGGCATCTCGGACGTCCCGCATCCTGCGAATCCCGTCCACGAAGTCGTCGTCGAAGGGCAAGTTCGTGTAGATCATGGCGCTGCTGGGCCGGGTCGCATCGTACTCCGCGGCGAGCTCCCGCGGGAGGATCACCCGCGACGCGCTGGTCATCCCGACGGCGAACACCCCCACCGCGATCGACAGGACGACGAGGGCCGTCCGGGCCTTGCTGACCCACAGATCGCCCAGCACCTTGCGCCAGCGCGGGCTCACGGCGATCTCCCCGTGGCCGGCACGGCCGCCTCGATTTCCTCGAGGCGCTCATGCGCGGCCCGGTCGAACTCCGCCCTCGCCGCTTCGGATTCCGCGAGCAGGCGCCGGAACGTCTCGCCGTCGAGGACCATGACCTGGACCCCTGTGTCAGGGGCCGCGCGGACGCTGGCCACGCGCCGTCCGCCGTGCAGCAGGCCGGTGGCGCCGAAGTACTGCCCCACGCCCAGGCGCTTTACGGTGATCGGCTGCCCCCCGGGATGCTCCACGAGCAGCTCGACCGAGCCCTGCGTGATGATGTAGAACCTGTCCGCCTCCTCCCCCTGGCGGAGGATGTAGGCGCCGGGGGGGTAGGCCTGGGGAGTGATCCGGTGCTCGACCCAGGAGAGCTGGTCGACGGAAAGCGCGGCCAGCGCCCTCGCCACGTACTGGTTCACGATCTCGCCGTCCGCGACCACAACGGTCCGCGTGGCCCGCCGGGCCAGGTCGGCGTCGTGCGTCACCATGAGGATCGTCTTGCCCTCGTGGACCATGCTCTCGAACAGCCGGTAGATCGAGTCGGCCGTCTGGGAGTCGAGGTTGCCAGTCGGCTCGTCGGCGACGATGATCGGCGGGTCGTTCGCCAGCGCCCGGGCGATCGCGGCGCGCTGCTGCTGGCCGCCGGACAGCGCGGCCGGCAGCTTGTGCGCCTGGTCCGCCATCTCGACCCGCTCCAGCAGGGCCATCGCCCGGGGCATGCGGTCGCCCGGCGCGTACATCCCGGCGAAGTCCATCGGGAGCATGATGTTCTCCAGCACCGAGAGGGTCGGCAGCAGCTGGAAGAACTGAAAGACGATCCCGACGGCGCGCCCCCGCCACTCCGCCATCTCCCCCTCGGTGAGGGTGTGCACGGGGATGCCGGCCACGTAGACCTCGCCCGAGCTAGGCCGGTCGATGCCGGTAATCACGTTGAGCAGCGTGGTCTTGCCGCTGCCGGACTTCCCGATCACCGCCACGAACTCGCCGCGGTCGACTTCGAGATCGACGCCCTTCAGCGCCTGAAATGCCCCCGCCGCGCTGTGATAGGTCTTGACGACCTTCACCAGGTTGATCAGGTGCCCGTGCCCGCCTCCGCCCTGGGACGGCGGGACGTCACGGGCGGCATCCCATCGCAGCCAGCGTCCAACCATATGGAACCCCAGGCTCATCGTAGAGGGCTGGCAGGGGGCCGGACTATCGAGCGCAGGCCTGATTCGAGGATCAGTCGGGCCGCCGGTTCCGGCGGAGGCAGCGCCCGGCTCATCTCCTGCACGGAGGGGGAATCGGGCCGCTGACCGATGCGCAGCGTGGCCGCCATCTCCTACCCTGGAGGTGACCGGGCTCCGGACGCCCGGGCACAGCGGAGGTGCGGTGATGGCGCTGCGCGTCGGCATCAACGGGTTCGGACGAATCGGGCGGCAGACGCTCAAGGCGATCCTTGGGCGGGGCGGCGACGCCCTCCGAGTGGTCGCGGTCAACGACCTCGTGGACGCGCAGATGAGCGCCCGCCTCTTCAAGTACGACACGAACTACGGCGTCTATCCCGGCGGCGTCGAGGCCGGGAACGGGACGATCACGATCGACGGGCGCGCGATCAAAGTGTTCGCCGAGTCCGCTCCCGCCGCGATCCCGTGGCTGGAGGAAGGGGTCGACCTGGTGGTCGAGTCGACCGGGCTCTTCACCGACGCCAGGAAGGCGGCGGGGCACCTGGAGGCCGGGGCCGGCAGCGTCATCATCACCGCGCCGGCCAAGCACGAAGACGTCACGATCGTCCTGGGCGTCAACGAGCACCTGTACGACCCCCACAAGCACCGGATCATCTCCAACGCCTCGTGCACGACCAACGGGCTGGCGCCCGTCGTCCGGGTCCTGCACGAGGAGTTCGGCGTCGAGAAGGGCATGCTCACGACGGTGCACGCCTACACGAATTCGCAGCGGCTGCTGGACGTCGCGGCGAACGACCCGCGCGACGCGCGGGCCGCCGCGATGAACATCGTCCCGTCGGAGACGGGCGCCGCGAGAGCGCTCGGCGTGGTCATCCCGCAGCTCGCAGGCCGGATGACGGGCATGGCGTTCCGCGTGCCCGTCTCGACGGTCTCGGTGATCGACTTCACGGCGCTCCTCGCCAGGAACACCGACAAGACGTCCCTGAACGGCGCGATGCGCCGCTGGGCGGAGGAGCGGCTGGCCGGGATCCTCGGCTACACCGAGGAGCCGCTGGTCAGCACCGACGTCAAAGGCAGCGAGTACTCGGCCGTCTTCAGCGGGCTCGACACGCTGGTCGTCGACGGCGACCTGGTCAAGGTCGTGGCGTGGTACGACAACGAATGGGGATACGCCTGCCGCGTGGCGGACCTGGCCCGGTACGTCGCCGAACGGCAGGGTTAGGGGCCCGCGACCCGGGGGACCGGGTGGACTGAGGACCGCGAATCCGGTCCTGGGCCGATGGCCCTATGGCGATCCCGCGGCTATCCTGAATATAGAACAGACAGGAGGAATCGCCGTGGATGCATTGGACCGGCCCACAGTCTTGCTGGCACCTACGGACCTGTCGGAAGCATCGCTCGGCGCGGTGATCTACGCGGCCGGTCTCGCCCGGCGGCTGAGCGGGACCTTGTGCCTGCTCCAGGTCATCCGGCCGAGAGAGGTCGAGGAGGGGATCGCTCAGGGCAGGTTCGTGGACACGCAGCTGGACGAGATCCGCACGGGGTTGCTCTGGTGGTTTGCGACGTTCGTCCCTGAGCCGGTCAGGCAACACCTGTCCGTCCGGGCGATGGCCGCCGTCGGCCATCCAGAGCAGGAGATCCCGGCGGTGGCAGACTCGCTCCAGGCCGAGATGATCGTCATGGCCACGCACGGTCGCACCGGCCTGCGCCGGGCGGTGCTCGGCAGCGTCGCGGAGGCGGTCCTGCGGCACGCGCCGTGCGCCGTCCTCACGCTCCGGGCGGCCGGACCGGCGAAGGGGGCGTTCGCCGCAGTGGGTCGCCGGGCGCCGGCGCGCAGCCGTGGGGGCGACGCGGATCTCGCGGAGGAGGCGCTGGCATGCATGCGCGAGAGCTGATGAGCACGCCGGTCGTGATGGTTCGTCCGGAGACGCCGGTCAAGGAGGTGGCGGAGTTGATGGTGGCCCACGGGGTGAGCGGCGTCCCGGTCGTCGACCGGTTCGACCACCTGGTGGGAATCGTCTCGGAATCCGACCTCCTCAGGAAGATCGAGTACGCGGAGCCGGGCCGCGGGCTTCCCGGGCTCCTCGACCTCCTGGCGGGCGCGATCGGGACCCATCGGGCGACGCTCGCGCGGACCGCCGCCGACCTGATGACGTCCCGGGTCGTGACCGCGGGGCCGGACGCTTCCGTGAGAGAGCTGGTCCACCTCATGACGGTCTACGATATCAACCGCGTCCCGATCGTCGACGCCGGGCGGCTCGTCGGCATCGTCACGAGGGCGGACATCCTGCGAACGCTGGCGCGGCACGACGCCGCGATCACGGAAGAGGTCCGGTGGCGGCTCGCGCACGAGCTCTGGATCGACCCCGAGAGGCTGGAGATCAACACGCGCGACGGGGTGGTCACCGTGGCCGGCACAGTCGACACGCGCGCCGACGCGCAGATGGTGAAGCACTGGGTTGCCGGCACGGAGGGCGTCGTGGCCGTCGAGGCTCGGGACCTCCGGTACCGGTTCGACGATAGGCGGGCCGTGGTGCCCTGAGGTCCGGGGGACGCCGGTGTCCGGACCGAAGCGGATCCTGGTCGCCTGCGGGACCGCGATCGCCACGTCGACCGTCATCGCCAAGAGCATCGAGGAGGCAATGGCGGCGCGGGGCATCGACGTCGTCACCACGCAGTGCAAGATCGCCGAGGTGGCCGAGATGGCGCGACAGGGGTACGACCTGGTCGTGTCCACCGGCGCCCTCAGCATCGCCGTGCCCATCCCCAGCATCGACGGGCTTGCGCTGCTGACCGGCGTCGGCAAGGAGCGCGTCCTGGATCGGATTGCCGTTGCCCTCACGCAGGACGCCGCTTGAGGAGGCAGGCGAGCACACGTGCCTGGATCAGCAGCGTAAAGGCCATGCGAAGGAGGGAGTTCCATGCGTGCGGTTGAGCAAGTCTTCCAGTATCTGATCGATCTGGGGATGATCGTCACGATCCCCCTGATCATCTTGTTCCTGGGGCTCCTGGTGGGAGTGAAGATCGGCAGGGCCGCCCGGGCGGCGCTCATCACCGGCATCGGCTTTGCCGGCATCTTCCTGGTCGTGGATCTCCTGGTCGGCACCTTGAGCGCGGTCACGAAGGCGATCGTCGATAACATCGGGCTGAAGCTGACGGTCGTGGACATCGGCTGGCCGGCCGCCGCGACCGTCGCGCTGACGAACGCCCAGATCGTCCCCTGGGTCTACCTGCTGGGCATTGCGCTGAACATCGTGCTGCTGACCGTCAATTTCACGAAGACGCTCGACGTGGACATGTGGAACTACTGGCACTTCATGTTCGCCGCGAACGTCGCCGCCGTCGTCACGGGACAGCCGTGGCTCGGCGTTCTGACCGCCCTCGTGATGCTGGCCGTCTTCCTCATCCTGGCGGACTGGACGGCGCCGGTTGTCCAGGACTTCTTCGGGCTTCCGGGGATCAGCTTCCCGCACGGGAACACCGTCGCCTGGGCGCCGCTCGGGCTCTTGATCAACAAGATCATCGATGCGATCCCGGTCGTGCGCACCTGGGACGCCACGCCGAAGGCCATCCGCCAGCGGTTCGGGCTGATCGGCGAGCCGATGTTCCTCGGCGCCCTGATCGGCTTCATCCTCTCGGTGCTGGCCTATTACCCCCGCCTCGGCGTCGACCTGGGTGCCGCTGCGAAGGACATTCTACGGACCACGGTCAACCTGTCGGCGGTCATCTTCATCATGCCCCGGATGGTCGCGATCCTGATGGAGGGCCTCTACCCGTTCTCCGAAGGGGTCCGGGAGTTCATGTCCAGACGCTTCGCCGCCCGCGAAGTGTACATCGGTATCGACGCCGCGGCCGCCATCGGCCAGGAGTCGGTCATCGCGACCGGCATGGCCCTCACGCCGATCATCCTGGCGCTCGCGATTCTGATGAACGCGGTGGGGCTGAACCGCATGCTGCCGTACGCCGACCTGGCCGCCCTGTCCTTCTTCTCCATCTGGGCCGTCGGGTGGTGCC
>JAPVSX010000094.1:0-6155 GCA_047519495.1 Armatimonadota bacterium | reverse complement strand
CCCTTGTAGGCCACGAGCCGGATCAGTGTCCGGTCGATCGCCATGCTGAGCGCCTTGCGGAACACCGGGTCGTTGAACGGCGGCCGGCGCTCATTGTATGCGATGAACTGGAACCCGATGTCCGTGGACGCGACGACCGTGATGCGCGGGTCCTGCCGGCTGAGCCCGGCCAGGACCGTGGGGTCGCCCAGGTAATCCGAAAGGAAGTTGATCTCCCCGGTCCGCAACCCGCCGAGCGACGCCTCGACGTTCGCGACCGTGCGCAGGATCCAGCGGTGCATCTTGGGCGCGGCCCAGTGCTGCGGGTTGGCCTCCAGCACGACCTCCTGGCCGCGCGTCCAGTTCACGAACTTGAACGGACCCGAGCCGACCGGCGCCTTCTCCTGGAGCTGCTCAGCGGTGTCCTTCTTGCCCTCAATCGACTGCAGCATCGGTTCCCAGACGTGCCGGGGGACCAGGTTGAGCTTGGCCAGCGTCGACGTGAGGAACGACGCCTGCGGCTTCTCCAGCACAAAGCGCAGCGTCGTCTCGTTGACCTTCTTGATGTCTGCGATGTTGGCCACGAACGGCTTGTACATCGGCACCTTGCCGCCCTTCGGCGCCATGAACGAGAAGATGACGTCCTCGGCGGTCACCGGCCGGCCGTCGTGCCACCGCATCCCCGGCCGCAGCACGACGTCGAGCGTCGTCGGATTCATCCACTTGACCGCGCTGGCGGCCCAGGGGCGGGGAAGCCCGTCGGGCCCGACGCGCATCAGGCGGTCCCAGATGACCTCCGTGACCCACGAGTCCACTTTGCCGCTGATGTACAGCGGGTTGATCGCGATCACGGGGTCCTGCGCGTTCAGGACCATGTCCTTCTGGGCGCCCTTGGGGGTCGCCTGGATGAACGTCCAGAAGTTCTTGATGCCGATGCCCTTCTGGTCCACGATCGTCTTGGCATCCCACACCTGATTGTTGAAGGCGTAGATGGTCTTCGGGTTCACGAGAAACGTGTAGGGCTGCTGCTCGGCCAGCATCCGCTGGGCTTCGTGCACGAGCTTCTTGCGGGTGTCCGGGTCGGTCGCCGACCGCTGGGCCTGGGCGAGCTCGTCGTACTTCGGATTGATGAACCCGATGAAGTTGTAGCCGTCCTTTGCGGTGCTCGATGAGAACAGGTTGACCAGGATCTCGTCCGGATCGGACCGCTCCGGCCGGCCGACCATCTGCCACGTCGTCATGTCCCACTTCGTCCGGTTGTACCAGACGTAGTCGGACAGCTGTTCCCACGGCATCGGCCGGACGGTGACCTTGAGTCCGAGCTTCCGCATGCCTTCGGCCGCGATCCGGGCCGCCTCGTACTGCTGCGGGTCGCCGGCCTGCGGCCACGTCACGATGACCAGCTCGCGGATCTGGCGGATCGCCTGCGCGCGCGTGGGCGCCGGCGCCGCCAGGCCGGCGACGAGCGCCCCGATCGCGAGGACTGCCAGGCTGTGGAGCAGGAAGCGCGTTCGCATGGATGCCCTCCTCACAATGTCTGACCCGAATAGGATCTCTCTGACTATGGCGAAGTGCACTATATCTGGGCTGACATCGGCAAGTGGATGCCCAATTACACAGAGGCCCGCGCCGCTCCTGCGTGCCGCCAGCGCGGGGGGTGCGGGCCCGGCCAGCCCGCCGCTGCTGACCTAGCGACTCGGGGGGCCGGAAGAAGTGTAAGAAAAGAACTGGTCAATCCCCCGGGGGTATGGCACACTGCGGGCATGGAGCCGTGCAGAAGGACGATGCGCTGGACGCGCACGTTCTGGGATGCGATTCACCCGCTCTCAACGGGCGGAGTCTGCAACTTCTTCCGCCTGATCAGAACATACGCCCGGCCGGGTAATCCCTAAACCCGAATTGTGAATCAGGTCGGCGTTTGACGCCGGCCCGACAGCGGGGTAGACTAGATAGCGAACATACGTTCGCTCACTCTGCGGCGCCCCAGCGGCGGAGGCGTTGATGACGGCGCGCGCTCGCATCGTCGCGCACGTGGACATGGACGCGTTCTACGCGTCGATCGAGATGCGGGACAACCCGCAGTACCGGGGGCTCCCCGTCGTCGTCGGAGCGCCCCCGCATGCGCGGGGCGTTGTCGCCGCGGCCTCCTACGAGGCGCGCCGGTACGGGATCCGCTCGGCGATGCCGTCCCGCGAAGCATACGCCCGATGCCCGCACGCGGTGTTCCTGTCTCCCGACATGGAGACGTACCGCGTTGTCTCCGAGCAGCTCTTCGAGCTCCTGGAGGCGTTCACGCCACAGATCGAGCCGGTCTCGATCGACGAGGCGTTTCTCGATCTCGCCGGATGTCCCGTGCCGCGGGGGACAGCACGCGGCGCCGGGGTCGACAGCGGGGATGATCCCGGCCTGATGATCGCCCGAGCCATCAAGGCCCGCATCGGAGAGGTGCTCAGGCTCCCGGTATCCCTCGGCGTCGCGCCCAACAAGTTTCTGGCGAAGCTCGCGAGCGAGCTCGCCAAACCGGACGGCCTGCGCCGGATCAGGCCGGGGGAGGCCGAAGGGGTGCTCGATCCTCTCCCGGTGACGGCGCTGTGGGGCGTGGGGGAAGAGACCCGCCAGCTCCTTGCGAGACTCGAGATTGCCACGGTCGGCGCACTCCGGCGGACCCCCACCTCCGTGCTGCGGGCGTCGCTCGGCTTCGCGGCGGAGCACCTCGCCCGGCTCAGCCGCGGCATCGACGACCGCCCGGTGGCGCCGCCGGGGGACGCGAAGTCGATCGGCCGGGAGGTGACGTTCGACGAGGACACCGCCGACCACGAGGTGGTCGCGCGGACGCTCGCCGCGCTGGCCGAAGACGTCGCCCGGCGCCTCCGCGCGGACGGCCTGCTCGGGCAGACCGTCACGCTGAAGGTGCGCTACGGTGACTTCCGGACGGTGACGCGCAGCACGACGCTGGCCGCGCCGACCGACACCGGGGCGGCTCTCGACCAGGCGGCCGGGCAGCTCTGGGCCCGGCTCGCGGCCCGCCCGCAGCCGGTGCGCCTCCTCGGCGTCAGCGTTTCGCGCCTCGGCCGCAGCGCTCAGCTCGACCTATTCAGCGACGATCGGGAGGGCCGTGTGAACCGGCTCGTGGACGCGATCAACAGCCGATTCGGCGATGGGACGATGCGTCCGGCGCGCTTCCTGGAGGGGGAGCAGACAGATGCGTAGCGCCGCTCAGGATCTCGTCCCGCAGCACCCCGATGAACGGCAGGTGCCGGTACTGCTCGCGGTAGTCCAGCCCGTACCCGACGACGAAGCGGTCGGGAATTTCGAACCCCCGGTAGGCGATTTCCAATGTATCCAGGATCCGCCGGTACGGGCGGTCGAGCAGGGTGCAGATCTGGAGGCTCGCAGGCGACCGCGCCTGGAGGAGGCGGAGCAGGTACCCGGCGGTCAGACCGGTGTCGATGATGTCCTCCACGAGCAGGACGTGGCGGCCCGTGATCTCCACATCGAGGTCCTTGATCAGGCGCACGACGCCGCTCTGGGCGCGCGCGCTTCCGTACGTCGTGATCGCCATGAAGTCGATCTGCACGGGGATCGCCAGCCGCCGCGTGAGGTCTGTGAGAAAGTACACCGCACCCTTCAGGACTGAGACGAGGAGCGGGGACCGGTCGGCGTAGTCTCGGGAGATCTCGGCGGCGAGCTCCCCGACCCGCCCGGTGATCTGCTCGCGGGTCAAGAGGATCTCCCGGATGTCGCGGGCCGGATCGGTCACCGGCCCGCGGGCTGAAGTCCGTACTTCAGGACGAGCTGCCGGACATCCCGGCCGTAGAAGATCTTGACGTGCACGTCCGGATACAGCTCGCGCAGGCGACGAAGCTTGCGGTTCTTCTTCGTGACCAGGCTCTGCTTGAGCGTCGTGAGCTCGATGTACAGGTTCAGGTCGGGCAGGTAGAAGTCGGGGTTGAAGCTTTCGATCACCCGGCCCCGGTCATCCCACCGGAGGGGGAAGCTCCGGGGCTCGTATTCCCAGCGGATCCCGTAGAAGTCAAGGATCTTTGTGAACTCGGCCTCGCTCTTGTGGGCGAACCGGACGGGGTCCGCGCCGTTGTCCCTGGAGCCCTTCACCGCTCCTGCCGGTCCCTCCCGCGTTGCGCCGTTCCACGCCGTTCCGTGACTTAGTATAGCCGCCGATGTATAAATAATCAAGGAGAGGTTTCGCCAAGCGGCGAACGTCTCGTGAAGTAGGAGGAACTTTCATGAATACTGCGCCGTCCGGGGCTCGTCCGGAGACCCCGGGACCCGAGCACGATATCGAGCGCTTCCTGCAGCAGCTTCGCAGCACGGACGTGACGCTGCGCAGCGACGCAGCCCATGCCCTGGGGAAGTTGGGGGACGAGCGCGCGGTGCCGGCCCTTGCCGAGGCCCTGCGCGACCAGGACGAGTACGTGCGCAAGAGCGCCGTCATGGCGCTCCGCCGGGTCGGGGGCCCCCGGGCGATGGAGGCGATGCGGGCGGCGCTGGCCGACCGCTCGGAACAGGTGTGCCTCCAGGCGGTCAAGGGGCTCGGTGAACTGCGGGACGCCGGAGCCGCGGAGGCGCTGATCAAGGTGCTGGCGCGCCGGGAGCGGTCGCTCGTCTCCGCGGCGATGGAGGCGCTGTCCCGGATCGGCCCGGACGCAGTCCCGCCGCTCATGGAGGCGTTCAAGGACCGGTACCTCCGGCGCCGGATCGGCACCCAGATCTGGCGGATCCTGACCGAGATGGGGCCGCGCACCGTGGACCCCCTCCTCCAGGTTCTGAGCGACGACAACTATTACGTCCGCCTCACCGCGATGACGATCCTCGGGCGGATCGGAGACCGCCGGGTGGCCGGGCCGATCCTCCAGACATTCCTCGTGGATCCCCGGCTGCAGGAGACCGCCGTGGGCACGATCGGACGGCTCGAGGAGCGGGGTGTGCTCGCCCTGCCCGCCGGCGACCGGGACGCCCTCCTCCCGGTCGAGGTCGTACAGGCGCTCTCTCAGGGCGATCGGGAGGCCGTGCTGGCCGCGCTTGGGGCGGCGATGGAGAACCCGAGCGGCAAGGTCCGGCGGTTCGCGCTCAAGGCCGTCTACGCGCTGTTAGGCGATGCGTCGTTCGAGCATCTCATCCGATCCCTCGGCGATGAGGATGCCGAGGTCAAGCGTCTGTCGATCCGGCTCCTGGGCAAGCTGCGGGACAAGCGCGTGATCGAGCCGCTCGTCGATCTTCTATTGAAGGACGGAGGACAGGTCGAAGAGGCGATCTGGGATACCCTCAGGGTGCTGACCAGCCTGCACGAATACGAGGAGCTGCGCAAGCGCGTGGCCCGCGGGAAGGCGGGCCCCGCACGCCCCGTGATCAAGACCTACAAGAAGAAGGACGTATCCCCCGACTGGTGGCGCGACCAGGATTGATCGCCGGCCCTGCGTGGAGGCGATGACCGCCGATTCTGCGCGTCACGAGCGTCGCATCGGGTCCACCCGCCTCCGGCTGGTCCAGGGCGATCTGACGGCTCTGGCGGTGGACGCGGTCGTGAACGCGGCGAACGACCACCTCTGGATGGGCGGCGGCGTCGCGGGGGCGATCAAGCGCCGCGGCGGCGTGGAGATCGAGCAGGAGGCGATGCGGCTCGGCCCCCTGCCGGTCGGCGAGGCCGTGGCCGCCGGCGCCGGCCGGCTGCCGTGCCGGTACGTCATTCACGCGGTCACCATGGGGCAGGATCTCGTGACCAGCGAGCGCGCGATCCGGGCGGCGACCCGGAGCGCGCTGCGGGTCGCCGAGACTCTGGGCGTGCGGTCGGTGGCGTTTCCGGCGCTGGGGACCGGGGTCGGCGGGTTTCCGCTGGACCTGGCGGCGGCGGCGATGCTGGAGGAGACCGCCGCCCACGTACGCGCAGGCAGCAGCCTCACCGACGTGGCGTTCGCGCTCTTCGACGAGCGCGCGCTTGCGGCGTTTGCGTCCGCCCTGGAGCGGCTCGCGTGATGCGCGTGCTCCTGACCAACGACGACGGGGTCGCTTCGCCGGGCCTGCACGCGCTCGCCCGTGCGATGAGCCGCGTGGCCGAGACGTTCGTCGTGGCGCCCGAGGAGGAGCGCAGCGCGGCCAGCCACGCGATCACGCTGCACAAGCCCCTGCGCATCACCCGCACCCAGCTCGGCGACACCGGG
>JAPVSX010000093.1:0-5615 GCA_047519495.1 Armatimonadota bacterium | reverse complement strand
GCTGGCCGTCCGCTTCGGGGGCGCGGGGGGGCAGGGGATCGTGCTTGCCGGCCTGATCCTCGCCGAAGCCGCCGCGAGCACCGGGCGCCGCGTCGTCTGCACGCAGGCGTACGGCCCCGAGTCACGCGGCGGCGCGAGCCGGTCGGACGTCATCATCAGCGACGACCCGATCGCGTTCCCGATCGCCCGCCGGCTCGACGTGCTGGCCGTCCTCACGCAGGAAGCGTGCGCACGGTCGTGGGACGCGCTCGGGCCGGCCGGCGTGGCGATCGCCGATGCCGAACGGGTCACCCTGCCGCCGTCGGGCCCCCCGGCGCGGCACGTGCTCCCCATCGCCGAGACGGCGCGGGCGGTGACGGGGTCGGTGCGGGCGGCGAACGTCGTGGCGCTCGGCGTCGTGTGCGCCCTGACCGGTGCGGTGCCGATCGCCGCGCTCCGAGACGCGGTTAGCCGCCGGGTGCCGGCGGCGTCCCGGGCGCTGAACCTGGCCGCGCTCGAAGCAGGAGCGCGGCTCGCCGCCGGCACCCGGCCGGCGGCGGTGGGGAGGAACGGACCATGGCCGGCGTAGACGCGCGGAGGCGCACCGTGGATGCTGCCGCGGAGCGGGCTCTCCTCCCGGCTCCAGGTGAGGCGGCCGCGTTCCCGGCCGCCCGTCCCCACGACGACGGCACGCGGGCCCGGATCCTGCGCGCCGCCGCGGCGCTGTTTCGCCAGCAGGGGTTCGACCGCACGACGATGCGGGAGATCGCCCAGGTCGTCGGCCTGACGAAAGGCTCCCTCTACCACCATATCCGCGGGAAGCAGGCGCTCCTCTACGAGATCATCCAGCACACGCTCGACCGGGCGCTGCCCGAGCTCGAGCGGATCGCTGCGGCCCCGCATCCGGCTGCCGAGCGCCTCCGGCAGGCGGTCCGCCTGCACATCCTCACCCTGGCGCACAACCAGGACAACGTCGCCTGCTTCGTCGAGGAGGGGCGGTCGCTGGCGCCCGAGTACCGCGCCGCGGCCCTGGCGTACCGCGACCGCTACGAGGCGCTGTTTCGCCGCATCGTGGAGGACGGCATCGCCGCCGGTGAGTTCGCGCCCACCGATGTGCGGCTGGCCGGATTCGCGGTGCTCGGTATGGTCAACTGGCTGGTGCGGTGGTATCGGCCCGACGGCCGGCACGCGGCGGAGGAGATTGCCGGCCGGTTCGGCGACTACGCGGCCGGCGCCCTTGCCGGCCGGGGAGGCGGCGATGCGCGCGCGTAGCGGCATCCCACGTGTAGCCGGCGCGGCCCGGCCGCGCCGCGGGAGGTGAGCCGGATGGGCGAGACGGTGGTGTTCGAGCAGGATCAGGGGATCGGCGTGCTGACATTGAACCGGCCCGAGGCCCTGAACGCGCTGACGCCGGAGATGCTCGACCGCATGGACGATGTGCTCCGCGAGGTCGAGGCGGACGGGACGGCGCGCGTCCTCATCGTGACGGCTGCCGGCGAGAAGGCGTTCTGCGTCGGCGCCGACCTCAAGGGCCGGGCACAGGAGTACGAGGGCGACGGGGCCAGTCCCGACCCGCTCGGGGAGCGTGTGCGGCGCGTGTTCGGCCGACTCGAGGCGCTGCCCGTGCCCGTGATCGCCGCGATCAACGGATATGCGCTCGGCGGCGGGCTGGAGCTTGCGCTGGCGTGCGACCTGCGCGTCGCAGCCGAAGGCGCCCGGTTCGGGCTGCCGGAGGCCAAGGTGGGCAGCATGCCCGGGGCCGGCGGCACGCAGCGGCTGACGCGGGCGATCGGCCCGGCACGGGCCAAGGAGTTGATGTTTACCGGCGAGTTCATCGACGCCGCCGAGGCGCACCGGATCGGGCTCGTCAATCGGGTCGTGCCGGCTGCGGGACTGATGGACGCGGCCCGGACGCTGGCCGGGGTGATCGCCTCCCGGGCGCCGCTGTCCCTGCAGGCGATCAAGACGGCGGTGAACCTGTGCCCGGATGTCAGCCTCGACGCCGGGCTTGCGTTCGAGCGCACGGCGCACGCGGTGCTGCGCGCCAGCCGCGACCGGCGTGAGGGCATCCAGGCGTTCGTGGAAAAGCGGGCGCCGCAGTTCGTCGGCCGGTGACGGCGAGGGGGAGTCGCGATGGGAGTCCAGGGACGGGTCGCGATCGTGACGGGAGCCGGGCAGGGCATCGGTGAGGGCATCGCCGAGCGTCTCGCAGCGGGCGGCGCCCGCGTCGTGGTCAACGACCTGGTCGCGGAGCGCGTCGGGCGCGTCGTCGCGGCCCTGCGCGACGCCGGCGCGCAGGCCCATGGGGTCGCCGCCGACGTCAGCCGCGCCGAGGGGGCCGCAGCGCTGATCCGGCAGGCCGCGGAAGCGTTCGGCCGGGTCGACATCCTCGTCAACAATGTCGGGATCGCGCGGGACCGCTACCTCACCAAGATGCCGGAGGAGGACTGGGACGAGGTCCTGCGCGTGAACCTGAAGTCCTGTTACCTCTGCTGCCGTGAGGCGGTCCCGCTCATGATGGAGCAGCGGTACGGCCGCATCGTGAACATCTCGTCGCGAGCGTGGCTGGGCAACCCCGGACAGGTGAACTACGCGGCCAGCAAAGGCGCCATCGTGAGCCTCACGCGGACGCTCGCGCTCGAGCTGGCGAAGTTCGGCATCACGGTGAACGCGATCGCGCCCGCGCTCGTCGACACGCCGTTGTTCCGCACCCTCAAGCCCGAGATCCAGGACCGGCTGCTCAAGACGGTCCCGGTCGGGCGGATGGGCGTCCCCGCCGACATCGCCAACGCGGCCGCGTTCTTTGCCGGGGACGAGACCGAGTACGTGACCGGGCAGCTGCTGTACGTCTGCGGCGGGCGGAGCGTGGGCGCCGCGTAGCGGCGGCGCGGCTCCGCGAGGCCGATCTCGATCCGCGCGCCGGGTCGCACGCGGACCGCGCGGCCTGTGGTGGAGGTGGTGAGGGTGTCTGAGCAGGACGCGACGCAGGTCGTGAGTTCCAATGAGGCGGTGTTCCTCAGGCCCGGGCTCTTCGAGGTCGATGCCGCGGGCGCGGCGCACCTCGTGGGGGTCCGGTGCGAGGGGTGCGGAGCCCGCTTCTTTCCCCGGCGCAGGGTGTGCGCCCGGTGTCTGTCCCGCGAGATGACGACCGTCCCCCTGAGCACGCGCGGGACCCTCTACACCTACACGACGGTACACCAGTCCACGCCTGAGTTCGCGACGCCCTACCTCCTGGCCTACGTCGATCTCCCCGAGGGCGTCCGCCTGCTGGCGCAGCTCAGCGGCGTGCAGCCCGGCGAGGCGCGGATCGGCATGCCGCTTGAGCTGCGCGTCGAGCCGGTGCGCACCACCCCCGAGGGCCGGCGGGTGCTGGGCTACCGGCTCCATCCCGGCCCGGCGGTGGACCATGGCTAGCGTGTGGATCGTCGGCGTCGGGATGACGCAATTCGGCAAGCATCCCGACCGGACCGCCGCGGACCTCGGGGCCGAAGCGACCCTGGAGGCGATCGACGACGCCGGCATCGACCCGCGGCGCATCGAGGCCGCCTACTGCGGCCACGTCTTCCAGGGCATGGTGACCGGCCAGCGCGTGCTGGCGCAGACCGGGCTCGCCGGCATCCCCCTCGTGAACGTCGAGGACGCCTGCAGCAGCGGCGCGGCCGCGATCCGCGAGGCCGCGCTCACGATCCGCGCCGGCGAGCACGACGTGGTGCTGGCGCTGGGCGTCGAGCACCTCACCACGCGGTTCCGCGGCGCGCTCACGCCGGGCGAGGACGACCTCGAGGGTGCGGTCGGCCTGACGATGCCGGCGATCTACGCGATGCGCGCCCGCCGGCACATGGCCGAGTTCGGCACGACCCGGGAGCAGATCGCGCTGGTCTCGGTCAAGAACAAGCGGAACGCGAGCCGGAACCCGCTCGCGCAGATCCGCACCCCGGTGACCCTGGAGGAGGTGCTGGCCTCCCGGCCGATCGCGGATCCCCTGTGCCTCCAGGACTGCTCACCCGTCAGCGACGGGGCGGCCGCCGCGATCCTGGCGGGCGAGTCCGCGCTCGGCCGGCTCGGCGCAGGCCGGGCCGTACGCCTGGCGGCCTCGGCGCTGCAGACCGGCGCCGTGGAGGCGGAGCCCGGCTCGATGGCGTTCGAGGAGTTGACCGCCCGCACCGCGCGGCACGCGTACGAGCGCGCCGGCGTGGGCCCCGAGGAGATCGACTTCGCGGAGGTCCACGACTGCTTCTCGATCGCCGAGATCCTGCGCGTGGAGGGGCTGGGGTTGTACGCGCCGGGCGCGTATCCGGCTGCGCTCGAGCGCGGCGAGGCATCGCTCGGCGGCCGGCGGCCGATCAACCCGAGCGGCGGGCTGCTCGGCAAGGGCCACCCGCTGGGCGCCACCGGCGTCGCCCAGGTGGTCGAGCTCGTCCGGCAGCTGCGGGGAGAGGCGGGCCCGAGGCAGATCGACGGCGCGCGCGTCGGCCTGGCCCACTGCCGCGGCGGCAAGGCGGCCGGCGTGGAAGGGGCGGCGTGCACGGTGCAGATCGTGATCGCATAGGCGGGTGGAGGTGACGGCCGTGGGCGAGCAGATCCCGATCCGGTTCGTGCTGATGCGAGGCGGAACGAGCAAAGGGGTGTTCCTGCGATCGAGCGACCTTCCTTCCGATCCGGCCGCGCGCGACCGCGTCATCCTGGCGCTGTTCGGCAGCCCCGACCCGCGGCAGATCGACGGCCTCGGCGGTGCGGACATCCTGACGAGCAAGGTGGCCATCATGGGCCCGCCCACGCGCCCCGATGCCGACGTCGACTACACCTTCGGACAGGTCAGCATCACCGAGCCCGTCGTGGACTACGACATCAACTGCGGCAACCTGTCCGCGGCGGCCGGCGTCTATGCCGTGGAGGAGGGGTTCGTGCGCGCGACGGGATCCCTCACCCACGTGCGCGTGCACAACACGAACACCCGCAAGGTGTTCGTCGCGTTGGTGCCCACCCACGACGGGATCCCGGTGGTCGAGGGCGGCTGCGCGATCGACGGCGTGCCGGGCACCGGGGCCGAGATTCTCCTGGACTACGCCGGGACCGCCGGGGCGACGACCGGCGCGCTCCTGCCGACCGGCCGCACGCGCGACGCGCTCCACGTGCCGGCCCTCGGCACGACGATCGAGGCCACCATCGTCGACCTCGCCAACCTGTGCGTGTTCTTTCCGGCCGCCGCGGTGGGCATGGCGGGGACGGAGGGGCCGCGTGAGATGACGCCCCGCCAGCTGGACGCGATGGTGGCCGCCAAGGACGCCGCCGCAGCGCATCTCGGGATCTCCGCCGATGGACTTGTCCCGCTGCCCGTTGCCGTGACCGCGCCGGCACCGTACGGAACCCTGCAGGGGGCGACGGTGGAGGCCGCGTCGGTCGATCTCCTTGCGAGGCTCGTCGGCGGTCGCCCGCCGATGCTCCACAAGGCCTTTCCCGGCACGGCCGCCGCCTGCACGGCCGTCGCGGCGGCGCTGCCGGACAGCATCCCGTCCGCCGTCGCCCGCCGACGCTCCCCGGCGCGGTGCGCCATCGGGCATCCCAGCGGCGTCATGCCGGTGCGCGTCGAGGTGCGCGGCGAGGCCGGGGCCTTCAGAGTCCACCGTGCCGCCTAT
>JAPVSX010000092.1:0-5045 GCA_047519495.1 Armatimonadota bacterium | reverse complement strand
GGCGGTGCAGGACATGTACCGCTGGACGTTCGAGTTCGAGCCGGGCGACGACCCGATCCTGGCGATCGCCTCCTCGCTCCAGTGCACCGGCGAGTCCGTGCTCATGCACCACCTGAAGCCCGGGCAGAGCATCGCCAGCGTCGTGCTGGACGAGGCGACGATCACCGGCATGGCCCAGGACGTCATGCCCGACGAGGTGCGGCACGTGAAGATCGGCGCGGATTTGATCGCCCGCTTCTGCCGGACCGCGGCGCAGCGGCGCCGGGCCGCCCAGATCCAGGACATCAAGCTCGGGGTGCTCGAGCGGCACTATGTCGAAGACCATGCGCTGGTCGGCGCCGAGCGCACCGCCCCGCTGCCCGTGGTCTGATGGGGGGACGGACGATCGACGACCTCGCGGCGGCCGCCGCGGCCTCCGGGATCGACGCCGCGGCGTGGCGCCGCTGGGTCGAGAGCGACGCCGCCGACGCCGCGCTGGTCCGCGACGTGCTCGCCGCGGCCGAGGCGCTGGTCCGGGGCGATGTCGATCCGTCAGCCTACGCGGCGCGGATGGCCGCGCTGTGGGCGCACTGGCGGGAGCGGCTCGAGGCGCTCCCGCCGGACGGGGATCCCGAAGGGGGGAGTCATGCCGGGCCTGCTTGAGGGGAAGGTGGCGATCGTCACGGGCGCCGCCCAGGGGTCGGGGCGGGCGATCGCCAGACACCTGGGGAGCGAGGGCGCCAACGTGGTGATCGCGGACGTGCTCGACGGGGCCGAGGCCGTGGCCGAGCTGCGGGCCGAGGGGATCGGCGCGTTGCATGTGCGCACGGACGTGACCTCCGAGGACGGGACGCGGCGAATGGCCCATGAGGCGGTCACCGCGTTTGGCGGCATCGACTGCCTGATCAACAACGCGGCGCTCTACGGCGCTCTCCAGCGGAAGCCGTGGGACCAGGTGACCCCGGAGGAGTGGCAGCGCGCGCTCGCCGTGAACGTGATGGGGTGCGCGATCGCGGCCAAGGCGGTCGTGCCGTTCATGCGGCAGCGCGGGGGCGGGCGCATCGTCAACATCGCCTCGTCGGTGGTGTTCTCGGCGCCGCCGAACTTGATCCACTACACGGCGACCAAGGCCGCGGTGATCGGCCTGACCCGGTCGCTCGCGCGCGAGGTCGGCGTCCACAACATCACGGTGAACGCGGTGAGCCCGGGGCTGATGCACACGCCGGCGACGATGAACCAGATCACGGCGGAGTACCTCGAGCGCGTCCTCAGCCAGCGGATCCTCCGGCGGGAGATGTTCCCCGCCGACATCGCCGGGGCGATCGCGTTCCTCTGCTCGCCGGCGGCGGAGTTCATCACCGGCCAGAACCTGGTCATCGACGGCGGCGTCGTGTTCAACTGAGGTTCCTGGGGGATGAGGCGGTGGCGGTAAGGACGGCCGGGAGGACGGCTGGCAGGGCGGTACAGGATCGTGCGCTGCGCGAGGAGGTCGCCTGGGGGTGCCGGATCCTGCATCTCTTTGGGCACGAGGACATGGCGCTCGGCCACGTCAGCGCCCGGCGGCCGGGCGCCGACGCGATGCTGATGAAAGGCAAAGGCATCGGCCTCGACGAGGTGACCCCGGCCAACGTCGTGCCGATCGACTTCCAGGGCCGGCGGCTGGAGGGCCGGCATCCCATCCACCTCGAGCTCACGCTGCACACCGAGGTGTACAAGGCGCGGCCGGACGCCGGCAGCGTCGTGCACACGCACCCGCGCTATGCCACGGCGTTGGGGGCGACGGGGCAGGTGCTCGAGGTCCTCAGCCACGACGCCATCCTGTTCGTGGACGGCGTGGCCCTCTTCGATGAGACGCCCGCGCTGATCACCGACCCGGCGCAGGGCGCGGCGATCGCCGCGGCGCTCGGCACGCGGCGGGCTGTGATCATCAAGAACCACGGCATCCTCACGGTCGGGCCTACCGTGCCCTGGGCCGTGTTCGCGGCGGTGGCGCTGGAGCGGGCGGCCCAGATCCAGGCGTACGCCCGTGGGTTCGGGACCCCCCAGCCGATCCCGGACGCGATCGTGCGCACGATGTATCCGACGAAGTACAACGACGCGTTGATCGAGGAGTACTGGCAGTACTTCAAGCGCCACCTGCGGGCTCGGGGCCGCGGCCGGGGCATCAGGGCGTCGTGAGCGCGGCCTCCCGCGGCGGCGCGGGGGGATGTCGCGCCGCGGGTCCGCTGAGCCGGGGAGGGAGGCCGGACATGCTCAGGCGTGCGCTCGCGCTCGTGCTCGTGCCTGTGCTGGGTCTGCTGGTGCTTCAGGTTCCGGTGAGCCGGGCCAAGGCGCCTCTCGCCCGGATCGTGGTCTCGCAGTCGTTTGTGAACGTCATCCCGGTGGGCTTCTGGGTCGCGCGCGAGCGCGGCTTCTTCCGCGCGCACGGGGTGGACGTCGAGTTCGTCTATTTGCGCGGGAGCACCCAGGCGACGCAGGCGCTGATCGGCGGCGCGGCCGACATGGACATGGCGTCGGCGCCCCAGTTCTTCAACGCCGTCGCCGCGGGGGTGGATCTCGTGGATTTCGTGACGATCGCTCCCACGATGCCCTACCTGTTCGTGGTCCGGCCGGAGATCCGCTCGCCCCAGGAGCTGCGCGGGAAGCGCCTGGGGACGGCCGCCCAGGGCATTAGCCTCGCGCAGCTGGCGGAGATGATCGTCCTCCGGAGCTACGGGATCGATCCCATCAGGGATGTCACCTACCTGGCGATCGGCCCGGAGCCCGACCGGATCACCGCCCTCAAGCAGGGCTCGATCGACGCCACGGTCTTCGGCGCGGAGTTCCGGCCTCAGCTCGAGAGCCAGGGGCTGCAGGTGATGGCGGATCTCGGCAAGCTGAACCTGCCGTGGGAGCACGACTTCATGGACGCGAAGCGGAGCTACCTGCGATCGCACCGCGACACGGTCGAGAAGTTCCTCCGGGGACTGCTTGAGGCCAACGCGTACATTCTCGACCCTCAGAACAAGCGCTTCGTCCTGCGCATCATCGCGGAGAACCTGCACCTGTCGACGGTCGCCGAGGCCGGGCTCAGCTACACCCTGGCGATCGAGCTGTTCGTCCGGAAGAAGCCGTATCCCAACGTGCGCGGCCTCGACACGATGCTCAGCTTCATGAAAACCGTCGCGCCCGACACGGCGAAGCTGCAGGCGGCCGCGCTCGTGGATGACAGCATCCTGCGCGGCCTGGATCAGTCGGGCTGGATCGACAGCCTGTACAAGCGGTAGGCAGGAGCGCAGCTGCAGGGCGAACCGGAGCCGGTCGGTCCCCGCGCCATGGCCTCCAGCGCCAGACTGTTGTCGAGTCTTTCTGTGATCACGGGGCCATCAGGGCGACCGCACGGCCTTCCCAGCCGCGGCGCGAGACTCCGTGACCAGCAGGGCGAGGCTCGCGATGAGCAGGGCGCCGGCCAGGCCCCAGAAGACGCGCTCGTAACTGCCGAGCCAGACCATGAGGAGTGAGGCGCCCACGGGGCCCAGGGCGCGGGCGCCGTTTGCGCCGGCCGCGATGGCCCCGCTGATACTGGCGTAGTTCCGCCGCCCGAAGATTTCCGCGACCGCCGTGGCGCGGGCGAGCGTGGACATTCCGTTCGTGGACCCGAGCAGCACGATCACGGGCACCAGGCCGGGCGGGTACACCGCGACCGGAATCAGGGCCATCGCCGCTCCCTGGGCGGCAAAGACCGCCCCCGTGACCACGCGTGGGCCGAACCACGCCGCGATCGGGGCGAACAGGGCCCGCCCGAGCAGCTGCATGGCCCCGATCCACCCGACGACGGCCGCCGCGTACGCGGCCGGGTACCCATGCTGGGTGAGATAGGGGATGAGGTGGACGGTGACCGTCACGGAGGCAAAGACGCCAACGGCGAAGGCGGCGGCCAGGGCCCAGAACACCGCGCTTCCGAGCGCACCGCGGAGCAGAACGCTCGCGCCTGCCTGGGGCGCGGCCTCTCTCGGGGCCGAGGACTCGTGATGGGCGGCCCGCAGCACCAGCGCGTGAATGGGAATCGTCGTGACGGCCAGGAAGATGGCCAGCAGTTCCGCCGCCGTGCGCCAGCCGAACCGACCGAGCAACCATGCCGCGAGCGGCATGAAGATTGTGCTGGCGAGGCCGGCGGCCAGGGTCACGATGAGGAGGGCACGGTCCCGTTGGTCCGAAAACCACTGCACCACGGCCGCGAACGCGGGCTCGTACAGGGTGGCGGCCATCGCGAGGCCCATCGCGCACCAGACAGCGTACAGGGCGGCGAGGCTTCCCACCCGTGACCACGCCAGCACGAGCACCGCGCCGAGGCAGGAGCCGGCCGTCATCAGGGCGCGCGGTCCATAGCGGTCGAGCCACCGCCCCGCCGGCAGGGCCGCCAGCGCCGAAACGGCCAGCGCCGCCGACAGCGCGCCGGTCACGCCGACCCTGGAGGCTCCGAGATCGATCTCCATGGCCCGAAGGAACACCGGGAAGCTGTAGTAGATGATCCCCCAGGAGATCGTCTCGGTGACCGAGAGGGCCGCGACGACGACCCAACCGTACGCGATGGCCGGGCCCCGGCGGGGCGCCGGGGTTTCTCCGCCAGACGACGGATTCACAGGCGAGCCGCTGGCATCAGGTCTGGCGCATCCGCCCTTTCGCGCCGCGCGCCCATGGAGGAGAATTCTGCGGCACAGTGCGGAAGCCATTCCTACCTGCTCTAGGATTCGTACGGCGAGCCGCGGATCGATTATCACTCCCACCATGCGCCCGCGCGCCCTGTCGCGCCGCAGAAGTCATTCCGGTCGGCGACGGTCCGCCGTCGACCGGGAGGAAAGGTTTCCGAAGTTGTTGAACTTGCTGAGTGATGGGTGGGGCGGCTTCGGCCCATTTCCAATGGGCGGCGTTGTATCCCGTATCCAACCCCCCCGGCACCTGTCCCGCGGGCCGGCGGGCAGCGCAGTTGGGCAGGATACGGGAGATCAGGAGGCGCGGCTTTATATGGTAGGAGGCGACATCCGTGCTGCGGCCGTTTGAGATCCACCAGCCGTCGACGGCGGCGG
>JAPVSX010000091.1:0-5133 GCA_047519495.1 Armatimonadota bacterium | reverse complement strand
GCGCGTCACGCTTTCGGCGGTGTCCCTCAGGTTCTGTCGGCGTTCAATGTGGGCATGTGCTGCCCTGCTGGTGGGGGTGGCCCTCGTCGTCGCCGCAGGCGTGATTCCGCTGACCAACAAGGCTGGTACGTTCCCGGACGGTACACCCGGGCGCTCGGTGCCCGTGTTTTGGGCGATCGCCGTCTTAAACATTCTAATTGCAGCATCTCTGGCGTTCATCGCTGTTCGGGTGGGGCGCGGTCGTCGTCCCTCACCCGTCTCTCTCGGTCTCCTGGCGTTCCTCGCGTTCGTGCCGGCGTGTGGCCTCGCCGTCCCGGCCTTTGCGTTCCTGGGGCATGGCCGCGTAATGCTGGCCGTGAGCATCGTTCTCTTCCTCGGCTCGGCAGCCGAGTTCGTCGTCACGGCGCTGGTCGGCACGACGTCGCTCCGCCTTCCGGACGAGGAACTGGCCTGATTAACAGGTGCGTGCCTCTGAGGACGAACGACAGCCGGCACGGCGTGCCGGCGCCACATAGGCCGTGCCTGTGTGGAGCGCGCCCTCCGGGCGTGCTCGGTCGTTCCGAACCCACAAAATAAACGAGCGCGCACGGCGTACCCGCCCCACAAAGACTCGGCTGCACGAGATCTCGGGGAGTCGTGGGGCAGCCGCTCCGCGGCTGCGTTGTTCCTAGGGATGGGGCTTGCTCCCCGCCCCACCCGCGTCGCTGTGGAGCGTGCCGCTCCTCCGAGGAAGGTCATCGAGGCGGGCAGCAGGCGCTCTCGCACCGGCGCCACCATCCTGACGAGGCAGCGCCAACAACGCTCCGCAAACCTCCGGGCGTGCGCGACACGGGCCACGCCGGACGGCACGCGGGGAGAAAGATCAGCACAACATCACGCATAGCGCCGACAACCGTCACGACGCGGGGTACCGGCGAGGCCGAGGCTGCGGTCATCCGAAAGGAGACCGCACATGGCCACGCAGCGTTTCCCCCTCATCTTCGGGTGCCTCGTGGTGGGTGCCTCCTGCGCCGCCGGCGCGTGGTCCGCGCCAGTTGCAGAGGTTCCCCTCAGGCGCCTGGTTCCACCGCTCCTGGCCGCCCCGGTCACGATCGGCGGGCAGGAACGTTGGCTCATCCTCGACACCGGAGCGAAGCGCTCAATGATCACGAGCCGCCTCGCGGACGAGCTCGGGCTGCGACCTCGAGCGCGCTACGAGATCGTGTCCCCGGTCGGCGGGGTACTGCACGCCTTTTGCGCCGGCCCGGTCATGCTCCGGCTCGGCGATCTGCCGCTGCCCGTGGAGTGTCTGGGGTGGGTCCCCTCCGAGCCGGGCATCGCCTTCCCTTCCGGTGCAAGCGGCATTCTCGGCGTGGATGCCCTGCGCAAAATCGAGGTACTCCTGGACGCCCGCCGCGCCAGGCTGTGGGTCGGGGCGCCGGGCGGGCTGATGCCCCTGGTCGCCGGCGAGGTGGTGCCGGTGCGGAACTGCGACTGCCTGCCGGCACTCGCGGGCGAGGTGCGACTCCGCGGTGGGCGGGCCCGCCTGCCGGCCCTGCTGGTCGTGGATTCGGGAGCCTCCGACCCGCTGATCTTTGGGGCCACCGGCCAGGCGCTTGCTGCCGGCGGCGCACCGGCCGGGAACTACGTGCTGGAGACGGCTGCGGGCCGCGGGGTCAACCAGGCCGCCGTCATCGAGATCACCCTCGCCGGCCGCAGACTGCGCCCCGGAAGCGCGGCGCTGCTGCCGGACGTCCGCGATCGCGAAGAGGACGGCCTCCTGCCGGCTACACTCCTCGGCCCGTTCCTGCTCGATCTGCCAGGGTCGCGGATCGTACTGGGTGCGCATTGGCGTGCTGGAGCGCCCCGGTTGGCCGGGGCGACCCGCACGCCCTGAGGACCGGCAGGTCCGATGCCCCGTTGGTCAGCGCGGCGCCGCAAGCCGCATGAGCCAGATATCGCTTTTGCGGGCCGTGTCCTCGTACGCGATTTCGTGCCCGAGCGGCGACCACGTCGGCCAGCGGACGTATGCGGCTTCCGAGATTCCGAGGCCGAGGAGGCGCTCGGGAACGCCCGGCCCCGCCACCGCGATGTCCCACCGAGATCCCCGCAGGGCTGCGTAGGTCACCAGGGCGCCGCTGGGAGAGAAGGAGCCGGCCCACGACCGCCCCGGCCCTGTAGGAAGCCGCCGCGGGTTGGCTCCGTCGGCGCCCATCACCCAGAGCTCGTGGGCTTCCGCTCCCTCGTCCGCGACCTGGGCCACGATCCGGGTGCCGTCTCGCGACCAGGCTGGATAGTCCACGATCCGTCCGAGCCGGGTGATCTGCACCGCGTCCTGGCCTCCGACCCGCCAGACGAAGAGCTCCTGCGACCGGCCGACCGGCGCCGCGAACAGCAGGTGAGAACCATCCGGAGATAGCGCGAGGCTGTTACCGAGCGGGTGGTAGCGTTCGGCCATCCTGAGGTAACCGGGGAGGCGGCCGGCCTCGCGGCGACGCCCGCTCACGAGGTCGACCCGCAGGCCGCCGAACACGACCTCGGTGGGGGATGCCCACCACCACGCCCCGGCCCACCCGGCCGATGTTGTCAGTTCACGAACCCTGCCCGTGGCCATCTCGACCAGCAAGCTGTCGTATAGGCTGCCCGGGTGGGCGCGCCCGCAAATCAGCCAACGTCCGTCGGGTGAGAAGCTCGGGTGGTTCAAACGGAGAGTCGGATGGTGAACCACTGTCCGGGGCGAGCCTTCGCGGTGTCCCTGGTTGTCGACCGGGACCGTCTCGATTCGTCCTTCGACCGATGTCTCGGCGAACGCCAGGCGCGTCCCGTCCGGCGACACCGCCAGACCGCACGCGACGCCCGGCAGCAGCGGAACGAGAGTTGCCGGCTTGCGACGGTCTCCGGCCAACGACAGCCGCTCGATGGAGTCGCTCCCGCTGGCACGGATCGCAAGCACCGCCGTGCCGTCGGGGAGGGGCACGGGGTTCCGCCATAATTCGAGCCTGTCCGACGCTTTGAAGGGGCTCTCAAAGATCGTCTCCACTGCCCCGCTGTCTGCGGTCACAAGGTAGACGCCCTGGCGGTCGGAATCTCCGGCTGCAAAGACGATCGCACGTCCGTCAGGCAGCCATGCCGGGGAGCCCTGCCCGGCCGGAGGCCGGACCGGGGTGGTGAGGTTGCGGACCGTCCCGCTCGCGACGTCCACGACTGCCACCACTGAGCCATGAACTCCCGGCCAGAGTTCCGGACCGACGGCCCATGTTCCCTGGCTGCGAAAGGCAATCTGACGCCCATCGGGGGACCACGCGGGTTGCGAACCGGACTCGGTGAGCTGGCGCGGCTCGCCGCCGAGCGAGGAGACAAGCCAGAGACCACCCCGCGACCGGGAGTGGAACGCGATCCAGCGCCCGTCCGGCGAGAATGCCGGTTCGACGTTGCCCCCGTTGTGGGTAACCTGCAGCTCCGAGACGTCGTCCAGCCGGCGGATGAAGATCTCCAACTTGCCCTCGCGCTCGCTGGTGTAGGCGATCGCCTGTCCGTCGGGCGAGAAGCTGGGATCGCCGTCATACCCGGGCGAGAACGTGAACTGCACGGGACGGAGGCGCACCCCGGTCGTCGCCGGTACAACCGCCGGCGGCTTGCGGCGGGCGTAGAGGCCGAAAACGGCGATCACCGCGGCCACGACCACGGCCGCGCCGAGCGCCGCGATCACCCATCGCCGTCGCGGGGTGGCCACCACGCGCGGCGCGTGCACGAGGGGTTCGAGGTCGGGAAGGAACCGGTAGCCGCGCGTGCGCACGGTCTCGATGTAGCGCGCCTCGTCGGCTTCGTCTCCAAGCTCGCGGCGCAGGTGGGCGACGACGCGCGTGAGAGCGTTGTCGCTGACGCCTGCATCGTGCCACAGCCGCTCGATGATCTCGTCCTTCTCCACGACCCGATCGCGGTTTGCCGACAGGAGGAGAAGGACGTCGAACGCCTTGGGCTCGAGCGCCAGCAGCGACCCCGCACGCACGACCCGGACCGCGGGCACGTCCACCTCGACATCCCCGAAGCGAAAATGGTCGGGGAGCGCCCTCCCGTCACGAGGTGGCGCCGGGCGGAACATCGCGGGCGATCTCCTGGTCCTTCTGGCCGGATTCTACCACCTCTGATGCTGAGCGACTTCGCCCGCGACCATCTCCGGCCCGTAGCTCAGCGTTGCATTCGGGCAAACTCCCGGACACTCCCGAGTGTCACGATCCTACAGCGCCCGCACGAATCAAAGCGAGCGCAGGAACGTGAAGAGCTGTTGCTTTTCGTGCTCGCTCAGCCGCAGGAACTTCTTCCTCTCGAGCGAAGCCTCCCCCCGGTGCCGCGCGATCGCATCCGCAAACGTCACCGACATCGCGTCGTGCATCAGCCGGGTGCGCGTGCGGACGCCCCACAGCGGAGCCGTGCGCAGCCGGTTGGCGGTCGGGTTGAACGTGGCCTGCATGCTCATGTACCGCATGCCGAAGTGCTCGGGAACCGCGCTCACGATCCCGTCACCCGTTCCCACGTCGTGCAAGAGGAAGTCGCTGTAGGGGTGGAAGGTCTTGCCGCCGAGCGCCGGCGGAACCGTGAAGGTGCCACCGTTCATCTTCGTCCCGGCGGGCGCGGTCTCCATCGAGGGGACGTGGCACGAGGCGCAACCGATGGAGGCGAAGAGCACCGCGCCCTTCCTCGCATCCGGCGTCTGGGCGAGACGGGCGTCCCGCGGGGGCGCCTTGGTGGCGCGGATGAAGCGCGCGAACCGGTCGATGTCCGCGGTCCCGCTCGCGTCGGAGGCGTCCTCCGGGTCCTTCACCGTGTCGCAGAGCGTCACGATCTCGGCGGGGAACAGGCGGCTCGTGATCCCCATCTCGTTCAGGTACGCGTCGGCCGAGAAGGAGAGCAGGCTGGCGTGCTGATCCTTCCACCCGAACCTCCCGACCCGGTACGTGCCCGGCGCTTCGACCACGGGTACGGAGACGGTCATTCCGCAGATCCGGCCGTAGCTCTCGCGGGACTGGCGGGCGGCGATCGCCTTGAGCGTCTCGTCGGCCACCGCCTCGACGAAACCGTCCCCGAGGAGGCTCAACGAGAGCCGCAGGGCACGGACGTTCTCCGAGTCGGGGACGCGCTCCTGAATCTCCTGGT
>JAPVSX010000090.1:0-10919 GCA_047519495.1 Armatimonadota bacterium | reverse complement strand
CGCCCTCGCGCCCGCCCTCGTGACGGTCCACGACGGCCAGGACCTCGAGCACCCGGGCGCCGGCCGCCTCGACGGCGCGGGCGGCGCGGACCGCCTGGCCCCCGGTCGTCACGACGTCCTCGAGCACGACGACGCGATCCCCCGGCTCGATCCGGCCCTCGATCGTCCGCCCGGTCCCGTGATCCTTGGTCTCCGGCCGCACGATCACAAACGGCAGCCCGGTCTCCAGCGCGACGGCGGTCGCGAGCGGCACGCCGCCGAGCGCCGGCCCGACGAGGCGGGTCGTTCCGGACGGCAGCGCGCCGGCCAGCAGGCGGGCAATGTCCCGCAGCAGATCGGGCTGCGTCTCGAACAGATACTTGTCGATGTAGAACGTGCTGCGCCGCCCGGAGCTGAGCACAAACTCCCCCTGAAGGAAGGCGGCGCGGTGAAGCCGCGCCCAGGTGCGCTCACGGACCGCCGCCAGGACTGATGCGGGGATCGGATCCACCGGAGGCCTCCGCTGTCTGCCGCGGTGCGCCCTAGGACGGCGCCGCCGACGACGCGGTGAATCCCACGCTGCTGAGGAGCAGCCGGGTGAGCGGGGTGAGGACCTCTTCGAGCGGGGTGGGCTTCCCGGTGTTGAGCCACCGCACGACAATCTCGCAGACCGCTCCGATCCACACGTACGCGGCCATCTCGGTGTCCTGCGCGGCGATCTTGCCGTCCTGCACCGCGCGGTCCAGGTAGCCGCGGAGGACCTCGACGAGCATCCCGGTGAGAGCGATCCGCTTGCCCTGGAACTCCGCCCCGGCCGCAAGCCAGTCGATCAGCACGATCTTGGCGAGCGCGCGGTTGGCCTGGAACGTCCGGATCAGCGTGGCCACCGTCGCCTCCACCTGCGCCACAAGCCCGCGGCTGCGGTGCACCGCCAGCTGGATCTGATGGGCAACGGTGACCGCGTACTCCTCAACCAGCGAGAGAAAGATCTGCTCCTTGCTGTCAAAGTAGAAATAGACGGCGCCCTTGGATGTGCCGGACGCCTTGACGATATCATCAACAACCGATCCGTAAAATCCCTTCTCGGAGAAAACTTGGGCGGCAGATTCGAGGATTTTTCTGCGGGTACCTTCACGTTGCTGTGTCCTGCTCAATCGTTCTATGGCTGTCGCCATCAGCCCCCTCCAGACTGACTGGTCAGTCTCTGCCGTGGAGTATACGGCGCGCCGGGCGCCGCTGTCAACTCCAGGTGCGCGGCCGTGCCTTTGCTCGGTGATTCTGTCAGTCCCCAATGCTGCCACGCCTTCGCTCAGGGATTCTGTCAGTCCCCAATGCCGCCACGCCTTCGCTCAGGGATTCTGTCAGTCCCCCAACGCCGCCATGTGTTTGGGCCATCGGGTCCCATGTGAATCTATTGCCCCGGAAGCGTCGGGCTTCGGACATTCCGGATAGTGTTTGCCCCTATCAGCCGCGCTTTAGCCACAATAAACAGGAGGTTACCCTTCCAGTTCCTCCATCTGTTCGTCGCTCAGCCCGAAGTGGTGCCCGACCTCGTGGATGACGGTCTTGCGGACCTCCGCGACGACCTCGTCGTCGGTCCGGCAGATCGCCTCGATGTTCTCCTGGTAGATGACGATGACTTCGGGGAGCTCGTACGGGGCGATCGGGGACTGCTCCAGCTCGCTCGCCCCGTGGTACAGCCCGAGGATGTCGCCGCCTAACTCCTGGGCGATCTCGCGCGACGGGCGCGCCTCGACCATCACCGCGACGTTCTTGAGCCTCGCCGCGAACGCCGGGGGCAGCGCATCCAGCGCCCGCGCGACAAGCCGTTCGAACTGCGCCCTGCGCATCGCCCGCACCGGAGGCGGGTCATCTCTCCGCGGCCAGGTGCTCGCGGATCAACGCCTCGGCCCTGGGGACGACGGCGTCCCAGTCGGTGCCCTCCGTCCGGGTGATCGTGATGAAGTCGTTGAGGAAGAAGACCTGGCGGACGCCGGGGATTCCGAGGAGGTCCCGCGCCAGCCCGGAAGCGGCCGAGGCGGGGTCCGTGTACGTCTGGCTCCGCCCCTCGGTCATCCGCCGGTTGACCACGAACTTCAGCGCGTTCGTGTTGGGCGTCGGCTGCACGGTTACGGTGAGCGGTGCCGTCACGAGGCCTCTTCCCCCTCCGGCGGCGTCACGCGGCCGCCACGCTACTTCCCGCCGGTATCCTCGTGGTCCGGCCGCGACCCCGGGACGAACCACGGCGTCGCTGGGAGGAGCGGCGCGCCCTGGCTGACGAGCACGTCCACCGCCCCGTTCGGCGCGAGGGGGGTGCCCGGCGTCTGAAACTGGTAGACGACCTTCCCCGAGGCGACCTGATCGTCCGGCATGTAACTGACGCGGCCGAGCCGGAGCCCCAGCGCTTCGAGCTGCCTGACCGCCTGACCCACCGGCAGGCCGTGGAGGTCGGGCACGATGCCGGAACCCTGGCTGACGGTCAGCCGGAGCACCGAGCCTTTCAATACCTGGCGGCCCGGCGGCGGGTCCTGGCCCAGGACCACGCCGACGGCGGCGCGGGGATCCTGGCGCTGCGCCGTGACCATCATCCCGAGCTGCACCGGCAGGACGACCTGACCCGCGTCGGCGATGGTCCGGCCGATCAGCGACGGCACGGCCACGTGCGTCGCCAGCCAGGTCTCGCGGTACGCGGCGGCCACGAGCGCGACGGCGCAGAGGGCGACGATACCGGCGAGCGCGATCCGCGCCCAGGCGGGCTGCGGGGCGCGCCTCGACGGCACGGACGGCAGCCGGCTCGTGTCCGCGACCGTGACGGCCGCCGGGGGCAGCGCGGCGGTCGCGCCCGTAGCCCTCTCCGCCACGGCCCGGGCGGGCAGCCGCGTCGTCTCCTGCGCGTCCCGGGACGTGTGCCGGGTCTCGCTCCTGCCGGCGTCCCTGAGCGCGCGTGTGTCGTCGTCGGTGTCCGCGGCGAGCCGGCGCAGGTCCGCGGCTGCTTCCACCGCCGACGGATAGCGGTCGCCGGGATCTTTGGCAAGCAGCCGCTCGACGACCGCCGCGGTGGCCGGCGAGAGGTCCGGACGGATCCGGCGCAGGTCGGGCGGGGGCTCATGCAGGTGCTTGAGCGCGATCGCCACCGGCGCCTCGCCGGAGAATGGCACGTGCCCCGCCAGCATCTCGTAGAGGACGACCCCGAGCGCGTACTGATCGGACGCCGGCCCGGCCCGGTCGCCCCGAGCCTGCTCCGGCGAGATGTAGTGGGCGGAGCCCATCACGGTCCCCGTGAGGGTGAGGTGCGTGGCGTCGAGGGTCCGCGCGATCCCGAAGTCGGCGACTTTGACGTGGCCGTCCTCGGTGAGCAGGATGTTGTGCGGCTTGATGTCCCGGTGGACCACGTCCCGGCCGTGCGCGTAGGCGAGCGCGTCCGCGACCTCGGCCGCGATCCGCAGCGCCTCCGCCTCCGGCAGCCGCCCGCGGCGGCGCAAGAGGTCGCGCAGCGTCCCGCCGGAGACATACTCCATCGCGATGTAGGGGCGCGGGCGGGCGTCCCCCCAGTCGTACACCGCGACGATCCGGGGGTGCGTGAGGCCGGTAACCGCCTCGGCCTCCCGCCGGAAGCGGCGGTGGAACTCCTCGTCGCGGGACAGCAGGTCGCCCAGGAGCTTGACCGCGCAGGATCCCCCGGCGGCGCGGTCCCACGCGCGGTAGACGGCCGCCATGCCCCCGCTCCCGAGCAGTTCCTGCAGCTCGAACCGCCCGGCCAGGAGGGACGGCTCCCCGGGCGCGATGGTCCCGGGGTCGGACGACTCGGGGGTCTGGCGCAGCGTGTCAGCCGACACGATCGTCCCTGCTCTCGTCCCTCACGCGCGTACCGGCCGGCTCAGTGCAGCTTCTGAGGCGCCGCCAGCCCCGGCAACTCGGTGGCCCAGGACGCCCGGCGCGCGAAGGTGATGATCGGCGGCAGGTAGCCGCGGATCACGCCGATGACCCGCTCCGGCGCGATGATCCCGCCGCCGGTCAACAGCGTCCACCGGGTCTCCACCATCGCCGCCAGGTGCAGTGCGAGCTCCATCGGAATCACACCGGCGTCGGCGAGGGGCAGAAACACCTCCCACCGCCGCGAGGGCCGCGGGATCGCATAGGTCGTGAGCATCGCTTTGGCGATCCCGGTCGCCGCGCCGCTCGCGTTGCTGAACACCCCGACGATCTGGTTGACGCGCTCGGCGTCCTGGGCCACCGCCTCGATGTCCCGCGTGAACATCTCAAGGATCGGCACCGAGGTCAGGACGCGCGCCAGCCGCCAGCCGACGCGGACCGGGTCGAGGCCCCGCGCGGTCTGCGAGATGGTGCGCACGCTTTCGTCGGCCGACGGCAGGCCGAACGCCCGCGCCTTCAGGATCGTCTCGTGCGCCTCTTCGAGCAGGTGAGAGCGTTCCCGCTCCATCCGGTCGGCGGTGCGGCGGGCAAACGCCTCCCGCTCCGCCGGATCGTTGTCCGCGAGCAGGCCGCCCCACGTCAGGACCTCGTACACCACGGGGATGATATGCGCGTTCAGCGCAAAGGGCATCAGAATCCCGGGCGCTTCCCCCAGCGGATTGCTGCTGCCCAGCCCTTCGAGGTACTCGGTGATCGCATCGGGGCCGAGCGCGCCCCGGAACAGCAGGCCGACCTCGATGTCCGAGTCCGGCCAGGTCCGGGGCGCCGGCTGGCCGTAGAGGTAGGCGGCGACGATCTCCTCCTCCCCCCGGAAGAACTGCGCCAGATGCTCGAACGCACTCACGCGGGCCGGCTCTCCCTCGCCCAGGTCGGTGCTTGTATTGTAACATAGCCCGCCGGCCCGGGGTGCTGTCATCCCGCAGCAATCCCTCGTGAGACTCGGGGGACGTGCACCAACTATTGATCCTTGGGATGTCTATATCCCGGCGGACTGGATCCCCCGGGTGCTTCTGTCCTGCCGGACTGGATCCATCAGGATGGTTAGATCCTGGCGGATGGGCGCGGCGAAGGAGGCGGGCCGACCCGTTGCGGAACGGACTGCGGGGCGACCTTCCAGAAGAGCGGGAGCCAGCGGTCCCACTCCGCCAGGATCTGCCGCGCGCGCTCGCTGCCTGTCGCGGCGTGGTGGGCGGCGATGAGGTCGCGCAGCAGCCGGGCGTCGTCCGGATCGCTCACCCGGGCGATGCCCACGAGCGACGGATTGTACCGCTGCGCAAACGCGTCCTGGTCGTCGAAGACGTAGGCCGTGCCGCCGGTCATCCCGGCGCCGAAGTTGCGGCCGGTCTCCCCGAGCACGACGACCGCGCCGCCGGTCATGTACTCGCACCCGTGGTCGCCGAGGCCCTCGACCACCGCCGCGGCCCCGCTGTTCCGAACGGCGAACCGCTCGCCCGCCCGGCCGGCGCCGAACAGGCGGCCGCCGGTGGCGCCGTAGAGCACCGTGTTGCCCATGATCACGTGGCGGTGCGACGCGGGCCGCAGGGCGTCCGGCGGACGGATCGCGATCTCGCCGCCGGTCATGCCCTTGCCCACGTAATCGTTCGCCTCCCCGGTCAGGAGCAGGCGCATGCCCCCGACGCACCACGCGCCGAACGACTGGCCGGCGCTTCCCGTGAAGCGCAGGATGACGGTGCCGTCGGGCAGCCCCGCGTCCCCGCACCGCCGGGCGATCGCCGCCGCAACGCGGGCGCCCGCGGTCCGATCGACGTTGCGGATCGCGAACGCCCGGTCCACCGGCCGGCCGGCGACGATCGCCTCGCCGACCTCCACGAGAATCCGGTCGTCGAACGGCGCGCCGGGGCGGTCGTTGCGCTCCCGGGTATGGCGGCGCGCCCGCGTGCCCGACGGATCCGGATCGGCCAGCAGCGCGTCGAGGACCAGCCGGCGGGCCCGGGGCACGGGCATGTCCGCGCGGACCCGGAGCAGGTCGGCGCGCCCCACGACCTCGGCGAGGGCCCGGTAGCCGAGCGACGCGAGGATCCGCCGGACGTCCTCGGCGATCGCCAGGAAGAAGTGGACGACGCGCTCGGGGGTGCCGGGGAACTTCGCCCGCAGATCCTCCCGCTGGGTGGCGATCCCCACCGGGCAGGTGTTGAGGTGGCACTGCCGGGCCATGACGCAGCCGAGGGCGACGACCGCCGCGCTGCCAAAGCCGAACTCCTCCGCGCCGAGCATCGCCGCGATGACGACGTCCCGGGCCGCCTTCAGGCCCCCGTCCACCCGCACGCGGACCCGCCCCCGGAGGTTGTTCTGGACGAGGGTCTGCTGCGTCTCCGCGAGGCCCAGCTCCCAGGGGACGCCGGCGTTCTTGATCGAGTCGAGCGGCGAGGCGCCGGTGCCGCCGTCTGCGCCCGCGATGTGCACGGTGTCCGCGTACGCCTTGGCGACACCGGCGGCGATCGTGCCGACCCCGGCCTCGCTCACGAGCTTCACCGAGACCCGCGCGCGCGGGTTCCCCTGCTTGAGGTCGTAGATCAGCTGCGCCAGATCCTCAATGCTGTAGATGTCGTGGTGCGGCGGCGGGGAGATCAGCGCGATCCCCGGCTGCGCCCGGCGGATCCGGGCGATCTCCTCCGTCACCTTGGTGCCCGGGATCTGCCCGCCCTCGCCGGGCTTGCTGCCCTGGGCCATCTTGATTTCGAGCTCCTGCGCCGCGCCGAGGTAGGCGGTCGTCACGCCGAACCGGCCGGAGGCGACCTGCTTCACCGCGCAGTTCGCCCAGTCGCCGTTCGGCCGCGGCGCGAAGCGCTCGGGATCCTCGCCGCCCTCGCCGCTGCTCGACCGGGCGCCGAGGCGGTTCATCGCGATCGCGAGCGTCTCGTGCGCCTCCTTGCTGAGCGACCCGTGCGACATCGAGGAGACCACGAACCGGCGGGCGATCGCCTCCGCAGGCTCGACCTCGTCGAGCGGCACCGGCGTGCGCTCGCGGAACTCGAACAGATCGCGGATCGCGGTCGGCGGCCGGTGCATCACCTCCCACGCGTACGCCAGGTAGTCGTCCCGGCTCCCGCTCAGCGAGAGCCTGTGCAGGGTGCGCAGGACGTTCGGGTGGAACGCGTGGTACTCGCCCTCCTTGCGGAAGCGGAACAGCCCGGGGTCTCCCAGCGCCGGCGCCCGGCCCGCCGCGAACGCCTCCCGGTGGCGGGCCAGCACGTCCTCGGCGATCTCCGCGAGGCCGATGCCGCCCAGGCGCGACGGCGTGCCGGTGAGCGCGAAGTCGACCAGCGCGTGGTCGAGCCCGACGACCTCGAAGATCTGCGCCCCATGGTAGCTCGAGACCGTCGAGATCCCCATCTTGGACATGATCTTGAGGAGTCCGGCCTCGATCGCCGACCGGTAGTTCGCGAGGGCCCGGGCCGGCTCCACGCCCTTCCGCCGGGCCTCCTCGCCGATCAGCGTGTAGGCGAGGTACGGGCAGACCGCGCTCGCGCCGTAGCCGATGAGCGCCGCGAGGTGGTGCACGTCCCGGGCCTCCCCGGTCTCGGCCGCGAGGCTCGTGCGCATGCGGAGCCCCCGGCGGATGAGCGCCTGGTGCACCGCGCCCACGGCCAGCAGCATCGGGATCGGCGCGTGGCCGGCGTCCGCCTCCCGGTCCGAGAGGATGAGGAGCGTCGTGCCCTCTTCGACCTGATAGGCGGCCTCGTCGCAGAGCTGGACGAGCGCCCGCTCCAGCCCTTCGGCCCCGCGGGAGGCGGGGAAGAGCGCGCGCAGCGTCCGCGCGCGGAACGCCGCGTCGGGCAGGGCCGCGAGCGCCCGAAGGTCGGCCTCGCCGAGGAGGGGGGTCCCCAGCTCGATCAACCGCGCGTGCTCCGGCGTTTCCTCGAGGAAGCTCCCGCGGGCGCCCAGCAGGGTGCCGAGGGACATGACCAGCCGCTCCCGCAGCGGATCGATCGGCGGGTTCGTCACCTGCGCGAAGCGCTGCTTCAGATAGTTGTACACGAGCCGGGGCCGGGACGACAGCACCGCAAGCGGCGTGTCGTCGCCCATCGAGCCGACTGGATCTTTCGCCTCGGCGAACATCGGCTCGTGGATCCGGTGGATCTCCTCCTGCGAGTAGCCGAATGCGACGAGGCGGCGCACCAGCGCCTCGGGATGCTGCTCGGCCGCATCACTCGGAGCCCCGGACTCAGGACGACCCGAGGGGCCTGCCGGGGCCTCCCCCACGGAGGGCGCCCCGCCAGGCTGGAGCCGCAGCCGGCCGGCGCCGAGCCACGCGGCGTACGGCCGCCGGGAGGCGACCTCGCGCTTGATCGTGGCGTTCCCGAGGACGCGGCCGGCGGCCGTGTCGACCGCGATCATGTGCCCAGGCCCGAGCCGGCCCTTCTCGACGATCCGGGCGGGATCCAGCTCGATCACCCCGACCTCGCTCGCGACGACCACGAGACCATCCTCGGTCATCGTGTACCGCGCGGGGCGCAGCCCGTTCCGGTCGAGGACGGCCGCGGCGACCCGGCCGTCCGAGAACGCCATCGCCGCCGGGCCGTCCCACGGTTCGGCGAGCCCGGCGTGGAAGTCGTAGAACGCCCGCAGGTCCTCCGGCATCCCGGGCAGGTTCTCCCAGGCTTCGGGCACCAGCATCATCATCCCGTGCAGCAGATCGCGGCCCGAGCGCACGACGAGCTCGAGCGCATTGTCGAGCATCGCGCTGTCGCTGCCACCCCCCTGGATCACGGGGAGGAGGTCGCGGATCCGCTCGCGCCACGCGGCGGACCGCAGGTGCGGCCCGCGGGCGCGCATCCAGTTGATGTTCCCCCACAGCGTGTTGATCTCGCCGTTGTGCGCCAGAAACCGGAACGGCTGGGCGAGCGGCCAGCTCGGGAAGGTGTTCGTGCTGTACCGCTGGTGAAAGAGCGCGAGCGCCGTCTCGAACTGCGGGTCCTGGAGGTCGGGGTAGAAGCGCGGGAGCTGCGGCGCGACGAACATCCCCTTGTAGACGACGGTCTGGTGGGAGAATGACGGGATGTAGCAGTCCGCGATCTGCTCCTCGCCGAGCCGGCGCTCGATCACCTTGCGCGCGAGATAGAGCACCTGCTCGAACTCTTCGCCCCCGAGGCGCTCCGGCCGGCCGATGAGGACCTGCTCGATCTCCGGCCGGGTCCGGGCGGCTTCGTCGCCGAGGGCCGTGATCGAGACCGGCACCCCCCGCCAGCCGAACAGGACCAGGCCTTCCTTAATGATGGCTTCCTCGATGATCGCCCGCGCGCGGGCCTGGCGGGGGTTGTCCCGGGGCAGGAAGATCATGCCGACCCCGAGGTCGGTGTGGCGCGGCACCCGGACCTTGAGCCGGTGCAGGTCGGGGAGCAGCAGGCGGTAGGGCACCTGGGTCAGGACGCCGGCGCCGTCGCCGCTCTTCCCGTCGGCCGACACCGCCCCGCGGTGGGTCAGGTTCGCGACCGCCTCGAGCGCGCGCTCAAGGATGGTGTGGCTGCGCCCGCCGGTCGTTGCGACGAATCCGACGCCGCACGCGTCGTGCTCAAACCGCGGATCGTACAGGCCGATCATCAGGGACCGGGCCTCCTCTGCCGTTCGGGCCGCAGCGCGTCCGGAGCCTCAGGGCTCCGGCGTCTCCGCGCATATATGGCGAAGCCCGAGGGAGCGATCCTGCGAGAGGAACCTCTCCCTCGGGCTTTTGTCCCGACGGTGTAGCGCCCTGTGGGCTGCCTGCGCCGCTCGGTCCAGGGCCGGCCTCTTCTGGAGGCCGCGGAACCCTAGGCGCACTCCCTCCCCCGCCGGGCATGTGCCCCCGGCGCGGGCCGGACGTATGCGATTGGATATTGGTCATTTCGTACCAGAATACGGGTGGATTGTCAAGATAACCGGCTGGAATGTTCGGAGTTTGGTCAGTTTGGTCGAGCGCAGGCCGCGAGGAATCACGAGGCGCGCCTGCGGAGATCTCATGCTGAGGCGCGGCGGTACGCGACTTGCCCTCCCACAACCGTCAGGGCGACGCTCCCATCCCGATCGAGCACGACCAGGTCGGCGTCGCACCCCCGTGCGATCCGCCCCTTCCGGGATAGCCCGAGCAGGCGGGCCGGTGCAAGGGATGCGGCCTGCACGGCGTCTCGCAGGCCCACCCCGGCCGCCTCGGCGTAGTTGCGGACCGCTCGGACCATCTGCAGCACGCTGCCGGCGAGCGCGCCGTCGGCGAGGCGCGGTTCCCCGCTCCGCAGCTCGACCGTCTGCGGCCCGAGGGTGAACGTCCCCCGTCCCATCCCGGCCGCGGCCATCGCGTCCGTCGCGAGCACCACACGGCCGGGTCCGGCCACCCGGGCGATCAAGGCGAGTATCGCCGGGTGGAGGTGCACGAGATCCGCGATGACGCCGACCGCGAGCCCCGGGGCCAGGAGCGCGCCGCCGGCGGCGCCCGGCTCCCGGTGGTGGATGCCGCGCATCGCGTTGAAGACGTGGGTCACCATGCGGGCCCCCCAGCCGACCGCCGCGCCGATCTCATCGTAGCCGCCGTCGGTGTGCCCGAGCGAGGCGATGATCCCGTCCGCAACGAGCCGGCGGACGACGGCTTCGGCGCCCTCGAGTTCCGGGGCCAGGGTGACCAGCCTGAGCACGCCGTGCGCCCGGCGCAGCGTCTCGACGACCTCATCGACCGACGGATGGCGGAGGTCCTGGGTGCGGTGCGCGCCCCGGCGCAGCGGGTTCAGGTACGGGCCCTCCATGTGCACGCCCGCGATGACCGGGAGGGGCCCGCGACGAGCCATCGCCGTTGCAGCCGTCTCTATCGCGCGCCGCATGTCCTCAAGGGGCGCGCTGATGACGGTCGGCAGGTAGGCGGTGACCCCTGTCGCCGCCAGGTACCGGCCGAGGATGTCGTAGCCCTCGGGGCCGCAGCGCGAGCAGTCCACGCCGGCTCCGCCGTTCACCTGCAGGTCGATCAGGCCCGGGATGAGGGTCCCGTCGGGAAAGGAGAGGACGCCGGCCTCGCCGGCGGGCGG
>JAPVSX010000089.1:0-3422 GCA_047519495.1 Armatimonadota bacterium | reverse complement strand
TTCGGCGGTCGCCAGCCGGTGCTGCATACGAATCCCGTCGCGTGCGCCTTTCCCGGCGGCGTGGTCCCTGGCCCAACGTTCGACTTCGCGACGACCGCCGTCGCGGGCATGAAGGTTTCCGGGGCCCGGCGTCATGGGCGATGCCTCCCGCCCGCCTCGATCGTGGACCGCGACGGCGTGCCCTCGGATGCACCGGAGAGACCTTCTATGACGGTGGTGCGCACCTCCCCTTCGGCGGCCACAAGGGCTACGCCGTCATGGTCGAGGCGGAGTGGCTCGGGCGGATCGTGACGGGCGCGGACGCGTTTGCCGCCGGGAGCCCGGCCGAGCCCGTGATGCGCCACCAGGGCGCCATGGGTGTCGTCGTCCGGGGCGACCTATTTGCCGACGCGGCACAGGTGGCGGCGCGAAGCGACGAGATGGCGACACGGATTCGGAGTCGGAACCCGCCCGTGGCGTGGCCCGGGTCCAGCTCCCGGAGACCCCGAACGCGCGAACCGCGCCTCACGCGCGGTAGATGGCATCCCGCTCGATCGGGACACGCTCGACGGCCTGATCGACCAAGCGCGGCAGCTCGGCGTTCCGATGCCGTCGGAGCTCGGGTAGAGCCCGCGAACCAGGGACCTGGATCAGGCCCGGAGGTCGCCCAGGGCTGCAACGATGCCGCGAGCGCCGCTGGCGAGGAATGCGCTATCGGAGCCGATGCCCACGAACCGGTAGCCCATCTCCACGCTCCGCCGGGCGTCCTCCGGAGAGCGAACCAGGATATCTGCCACCCTGCCGGCGGCGAGGGCCACCGAGACCACACTCCCGCTGGCGCGGATGTAGCGGGCGTCATCAAAGCGGCCCGGGATGCCCATCGAGTGCGTCAGGTCCGTTGCACCGACGAACAGCACGTCCCCCCCGGGACCCCTGCGATGGCCGTCACATGCTCGACGGCGGTTGCACTCTCGATCTGGACGATGCCCACGGCCTTCTGGTTCAAACCTCGGACGGCGTCATGAGTGATCGTCCCGTAGCCACCTGCCCGCGTCATGAGGGCCACACCGCGCTCGCCGTCCGGCGGATAGCGGAGGCTCGAGACAACCGCGCGCGCGTCCGCCTCCGAGTCGACCCGCGGCACCGTCACGCCCAGCACGCCTAGGTCCAGGGCCCTCGAGATCCTGAGTCGGTAGTTCGACTCCACCCGGACGATCGGCGCCGCGCCAGCAGCCTCACAGGCGATCGCCTGCGAGAGAAGCCCGCTCTCGGACCCGGCCCCGTGCTCAAGGTCGACGAGCACCCAGTCGAAACCGGCCTTCGCGCAGATCTCGACGGCGATCGGCGACGCCATGTTGGCGAACGTGCCCAGAAGCAAATCGCCCCCGCGAACTCGCTCGTGGAAGGCAGCGAGCGGCCGACGGTTCGTGCTCATGCGTCGAGCCCGTGGACGACCACCGCCTTGGACTCGGTCATCTCGTCCATCGCGTATCGGATGCCCTCCTTGCCGAAGCCGCTGGACTTGAGGCCGCCGTACGGTGCCAGGTCGGAGCGCCACAGGGGGCTCCAGTTGATCATGATGTTGCCGAAGTCTAGTCCCTTGGCGAGGCGGAGGGCGGTTGTGATCTCGCGCGTGAAGATCGCGGCGCTCAGCCCGTACGGCGTGGCGTTGGCGACGGCGACCGCCTCGTCGAGGTCGTGGACCCGAACGACGCCGACGGCCGGCCCGAACAGTTCCTCCTCGAACAACCGCATCCCGGGCCGGACCCCATCGACGACGGCCGGGCGAATGGTCACCTCGTCGAGACGCTGGCCACCCGTCAGCACCACGGCGCCCCGGCTGACCGCGTCGGTGAAGACGCTGGTCACGCGGTCGGCAGCGCCCTGGGTGACGACCCCGGCCAGCTGGGTCTCCGGGTCGGTGCGATCCCCCACCCGGATGGACTTCACGAGTTCGACGAGCTGCTGGACAAACCGAGGACTCACTCTGCCCGGGAGGATCACGCGCTGCGCAGAGATGCAAGCCTGACCGGCGTTTGAGTATCCGCCGACAGCGATCGAACGGGCGGCTTCGTCGAGGTCGGCGTCCGGGCACACGATGACCGGGGCGTTGCCGCCAAGCTCGAGCGACAGGCGCTTGATGCCGGCGGCCCTCACGAGGGTGTCGCCGACCTCGGTGCTGCCGGTGAACGAGATCTTGCGGATCCGGGCGTCTCTCGCCAGTGGGAGCGCGACCTCGTCTCCGCTCCCGAGGAGCAGCTGAAATGCCTCCGGCGGCCCGCCCGACTCGTCGATCACCTCGGCAAACAGGACCGCAGTCTCACTCGTCAGCGATGCCGGCTTGAGGATCACGGCATTGCCGGCTGCGAGCGCCGGCGCGACCTTGTGCGCGACCAACAGGAGCGGGTAGTTGAAGGGCGTGATCGCGAGGACCACCCCGCACGGCTGCCGCAGGGTGAAGCCAAGGCGTCCGGCACCGCCCGGCAGCGCGTCCAGCGCCAGCACCTCCCCCGTCGGGCGCACGAGCTCCCCGGCGGCAAGCCTGAAGATGCCGCGGATGCGGCTCGCCTCGGCGTGTGCCTCCGTGATCGGCTTGCCGACCTCCCGGGAGATGGCCTCGGCCAGGGTCTCTGCCCTCGCGGCCATGACGTCCCCGATTGCGAGGAGCCAGGTCGCCCGCTCGGCGGCGGTGAGATCCCGCATCGCCCGCGCCCCTCGTGTCGCGGCCTCAACCGCGGCCTCGAGGAGTCTGCCGATGGCGGCCGGTGAACCCCCGGCAACCAGCGGGCGCCAATCACCCGCGATCAAGTGGCGTCGCACGTCAGCGCTCATGCGAGTCCATCCTCCAGCCAACCCCCAGACAGGGCCGCGGTCGTGATCTCCGCCAGCAGCTCGTCACCGATCTCGACCCCGGCTGCCATCGCCTGGGCCCGCGATCGGGCCTCCGGGTCACCCGGAACCAGCACCGACGAGAAGCCGAGGGCCGGCGGACTGCTCCGAATCCGGTCGAAGAGCGTATCGACCTGCGCCCGGTACGCGGTGTCTTCGACGAAGGTTGCGGCTCGAACCCCGGTGAAGGAGTATCCGGAATGCCGCAGGACTGGCCCGGCGCGACGAGTGTCGGAATAAGCCTCGGCTCCGGTAGCGATGCGCCCGAGGACCTCCTCGACGACCATCAGTCCGTAGCCCTTGTGCCCGCCGAATGGGAGATGCGCTCCGCCCTCCAGGAAGTCGCCGGGATTCGTGGTCCGCGACCCGTCCCGGTCCACGATGGCGCCCAGAGGGACCGCGATGCCGTGCTTTGCGGCGTCGCGGACCTTCAGGCCGGACATCACCGTCGTTGCGATATCGACGACAAGCGGGTGACCGGGCTCTGCGGGCGCGCCCATCGCGATTGGATTCGTGTGGAGCACCGGCGATCGCCCGCCGTATGGGACGGCGGC
>JAPVSX010000088.1:0-2462 GCA_047519495.1 Armatimonadota bacterium | reverse complement strand
GTAGCTTCGTTCGGCGGGATCCCCGCGCGTCGTCGTCATGATGTCACCGGGCGCATGTGAATGGTGAGCTTTAATGCATCTTGTGTACCTTGTGCATCCTGTGCATCCTGTGCGGTGAAGGATAAGGGCCGCCCCTGCCTTCTCGGAGCTGCCCTCCCCGCCCTGCTGCGTTTTCCCCTCGTCTGCCAGCCCATCTTCTCGATCGACGCAGCAGCCTTCCTTCGTCCCTCGTTGTGGGCGGAAAGGTGACAGGTACATTAGTGACTAAGTTATCCGGTGGTCATTATTGTTGGGCTCGTCGCAGGTTGGATTCGGAATCACTTCGGGCGGGATCCATCTCGGGGGAGGGGAGCAGGTCGAGTGAAAAGAGCGCCTGTCCTTGCTCTAACTGGAGGCCTGATAACGCTTCTCGTGGCTATCCTGGTCCCGGGCATCTTTCAGGAGGCCGGAGCAACCAATCCCGTCCTGGTGGTCGGCGAGTTCTCAAACATGCGGTTCACCGCCGAGCACGCCTACGGGTACTCGGTCCGGTTATGGCGGCAGGGGGACACGTGGTTTGGACTTCTGGATGCTTCGGAGGGGCTGATCGGCGACACTCCAAGGGGCTTTCTCGATACTGTCAGGTTTGAAGGTCGCACGAGTAGGCTATCCTTCACCGCAAAGCTGATCACGGGAGTGACTTTGCTGGGCTCCAGCCCTCCATTTAGACAGGTGCCGGTGTGCGAGCGCTTCGAGTTTCGGGGCGTCCTGGGAGCGACTGCGCTGGTCGGCACGCTGACCCGGGACAGGCTTCAACCGACGAAGGTGCACGAGAGCACGGAGGCCGTTCGGCTGCGCAAGGTGGACGCCGATCCCATGATCCGGCCCGCGAACTACACTGAATGGAAGAATTGGGCCGACGGTATCCTGAAAGTCCGCAGCCCCAAGTGCTGAGCACGGCCCTACTGGACACGCCGCTCGAAGACGGGGGCTCGGAAGCCGGTTCGAATTCTTTGCATTGGTGGAGGCGGCGGGAATCGAACCCGCGTCCTGAAGCCGCGAGGGCAAAGCATCTACGCGCGTATCCTGCGGTTTGGGTTCGCGGGGCCGGACTCCCGCAGGCCGGATTCCGATCCCACTAGCTCTCTAGGTCTTAGCCAGTCATCCCGGAGCGAGGACGGCCGGAGCAGCCGGCTTCGTGACGCTCACTCCCCGCCCGCCGGCCCTGCGGAGGGAGCGACGCTACTTAGTTAAGCAGCGTAGGCGAGCTGTGTGTCGGCGTGTATGCGCCGTCCAGTTGTTTAACGAGGACCTGGACCACCTCGGCGCGCCGCCCTGCTTCTGCCTGCTCAGTCGAGACCGTTCGCCCCCATTCCTCTAATGGATACTGATACCGACCCGGAAGATCCCGGCCGGTCCACTTCTATTATATCACTATACCACTGGCCGAGACGAATCCCGGAGGGATCGGGGGCGCCCAGCCGGTTAGCGTCGCGGTCGTGAGTGCCGGCGAGATCCGGCTGACCGGGCGCACTGCGCGCCGACGACGGGGGTTCAGTCTCAGCGGCGGCGCGGCCGGGGCGTGCGCGCGCCCAGCGCCCGCGCCATCCGGCGCTCGGCGTCGCGCTCGGCGATCCGCTCGCGCTTGTCGTAGATGTGCCGGCCGCGTGCGACGCCGAGTTCGACCTTGGCAACGCCGCGCTTGAAGTAGATCCGCAGGGGAATCAGCGTGTAGCCCTTCCGGGCCGCCTGGGCCTCGAGCCGGAGGATCTCCCGCTGGTGCAGGAGGAGCTTCCGCGTACGGAGAGGATCGTGGTTGCGAATGTTCCCCTGCGCGTACGGACTGATGTGGAGGTGGTGGAGCCAGACCTCCCCGCCCTCGACCCGGGCGAAAGCATCCGAAAGGTTGGCCCGGCCGTCCCGGAGCGATTTGACCTCCGTCCCGGTGAGCGCGATCCCGGCCTCGTGCGTCTCCTCGATCCAAAACTCATGGCGGGCCCGGCGGTTGGTGGCGACCGTCCGGACGCCATCGCGCTCGCTCGCAGCAGTCGGCATGACCCTAGCTTGCGCGGACGAACACGCCGCGGGCGTCGGCGAGCGGGGTGCCGTTTGAAAGCGCCAGCGTCGCCTCGGCAGTAAAGATCTTGCCCCGTTCCCCGGTCATCCGCGCGCTGACGACGAGGCGCTGCCCGATCGGCGCCTCCCGGCGGAACCGTACCTCGAGGCGGGCGGTCAGCGTCTCCCGGCCGCGCATGTGAAACAGGTTGGCCATCGCGTCGTCCAGCGCGGCCGCGACGATGCCGCCGTGGACGACGCCCTTGTAACCCTGGTACTGCGGGCCGGGGGTGAACTCCGCCCGGATGCCGTCTCCGTCCTCAGCGAACCGGAGCCGGAGGCCGATCGGGTTGTGCTGGCCGCACGCAAAGCACCACCCGGCATCGCGCATCGCCTTAGCCATCTGCCGAGCCCAGCGCGGCGTACAG
>JAPVSX010000087.1:0-11595 GCA_047519495.1 Armatimonadota bacterium | reverse complement strand
GCCGCGCGCTTCACGTCGCGAGGCTTGACCCACAGAATGGCGCCGAACCGGCCGGCACCGGCGGCGATGGCGTCGGTCGCCGTCACGTTGACCTTCTCTTCGGCGAGCCTCGAGAAATAGTCCACCAGCGCCCCGGTACGGTCCTCGCCCTCGATCACGAACACTTTCTTCGGCCCGATGATCTTCCATCGTGCCTTCCTGGCGGCGGCCTTGAAGGCCGCAGGGTCGGACGGCACGAAGTCGAGTTGCGCGCGCCGACCTTTCGGGAAGCCGTGGAAGGCGAGAAGGTGAACGCCGGCGTCCTTCAACATGCTCAGGGCCCGGGCCCCCTCTCCGGGCCTGTCGCCGGTCTCAATATAGAAGTAGTCAAGGAGCCGTATCGTGTCAGCCATCTGCTTCTCCCCCCTGGTCGCTCTGCGCTGTTCCCGTTCGCCTCGCACCTTGGTCCTGAGGGTCTTTTCCCTGAGGGCTTCTTAGGCGGCGCCAGCTCTCTTCCTGACTTGACTGCGGCTCCAGGAATTCCTGCCACTCCACCTCGTCGCCGCGCACCCCCCGGAGATCAAGGTGGATCGAGAATGGGGGAACGAGGGCGAGCAGGTTGGGCTCACCGCGCGCCACACCCTTCAGAGCCGTGAGTGCCCGATCGATGCGCTCCATAAGAGGCGCCCCTGACAAATTGCCTGGGGCGTTTTGAGGCGAAGCCTGAGAAAATCGGAATGCATCCTGCCCTTGGGGCCCTCGCGCGCCCACCATGAACTACGTACTCGCCAGACCTGCCAGGCTGCGGGGCAACTGGCCCACGGTTTCTACTGATAGAAGTTCCTTGCCCACCGATGCCTCCGCAGTATCTGCAGCTGGCGCGGCGGCAGCGGTCCGGCGTCGGAAGCAGCCGCGTTTAGTGTGACATGCTCGGGGTTTCGCATGCCGGGGATTACCGTCGATACAGCGGGGTGGGTGAGACAGAATCGCAGGGCCAACCCAGGGAGCTGATGCACGGCGATCCCCGTTTCCCTTACGATCGCCTGGACGCGCTCCCATACCTGCTGTTTCCGATCCCCCCGGAAGTATTCATTGCGAAAATCGCCTTCGGGAAAGGTCGAATCTGGACGCACCTGTCCGGTCAGGCTGCCCTCGTCCAATGGGACGCGAGCGATCACGCCGACGTCATGCTCCCGGCAGTACGGCAGTAACTCGTCTTCCGGCGACTGGTCGAAGATGTTGTAAATGACCTGTACGGTGTCGACTAAGCCCGTGTCCAACGCTCGCAGGACATTCGCGGGCTCGTGATCGTTGATTGAGATCCCGATCGCACGTGCCTTGCCGGAGGTGCGCATCAGCTCGACGGTTCTGCGCCAGTCATCCTGCGACGCCCACTCGTCGGTCCAGACATGAAACTGGTACAAGTCGATACGATCTCGCCCCAGGTTCCTCAGCGTTTGGTCAAGACATGAGAGAACGTATGACATGGGGAACACTTCGGCGAGGGGCGTTCCGGCCGTGGCAGGCCAGAGGGCGTTCTTCGGCGGCACTTTGCTCGCAATGACGACGTCCGGTGACTTGCCGAAGGCGCGGGCGAGGAGACGCTCGCTGTGCCCCATACCGTACGCGAGCGCAGTGTCGAAGACGTTCACCCCGGCGTCATACGCGGCCTTCAGCGCGCGGAGCGAATGCTCGTCTTCCGCCCCCACCCATTCGCCCCGGCCGATGCCCCACGCTCCGTATCCGATCTCGCTGATGTTCAAGCCTGTCCGTCCAAGCTTCCGGTAACGCATTGCGTTCCTCCCAAAGGCCGACGGATCAAGCCGCAGCAGAGGCTCCGGACCGGGGGGACACTTCTCCAGCGGTAGCTACGGTGCGCACGAGACCGCCCATACGAAATGCCTGTGAAACTACCCGCTTTCTTAAATGTTAAATACATCGGGAGGGGATGCATTGACTATCGGGCCGCCGCCCGATTTGTTGATGGGAGCGCCGGACTGCATTCGGACGCAGGCTTCCGAGCGCCGCGCGCTGTTATGCGCCTGACCGCCTCACGGCCACGGGCCGCGGAGCCCTCTGCCGCGCCTCCGCGCCGTCCCGGAGGAGACGGGACCGGCGCGGCGAAGGAGGGCGTGGTCCATGAAGAGAACCGGGTTCCATATTACGGAACGCGTCACCCTCTCCCGCCGGGCCGCCGGCCGGGCGGCCGCGCATGTCGGGCCCAGGATCTGTTGAACGCCTCGGCGCGTGGCTCCACCGCCGCCTCGACGCGGGACCCATCCTTGTAGCGCCCGGGGCCTACGACGCGCTCACGGCGCGCCTGGTCGAGCAGGCCGGATTTGAAGCGGTCTACCTGTCCGGCGCCGGGTTGTCCTACTCGCTGCTCGGCCGGCGCGACATCGGCCTTCTCACGATGAGCGAGATGGCGGAGCGCCTGGCCTACGTCACCGCCGCCGTCGGCGTCCCGGTAATCGCCGACGCCGACACGGGATACGGCGGTGACGAAAACGTCGCCCGGACCGTCCACGCGTACGCGCGCGCCGGGGCGGCCGCGCTGCAGATCGAAGACCAGGAATGGCCCAAGCGGTGCGGCCATCTCGAGGGCACGCGCCTCGTGCCCGCAGAGGAGATGGCGGCGCGGATCCGCGCGGCGCGCGGCGCACGGGGACCGGGCGGTCCCCTGATCATCGCGCGGACCGATGCCCGGGCGATCGAGGGCCTGACCCCCGCGATCGAGCGGGCCCGCCGGTACAAGGAGGCGGGCGCGGACGTGCTCTTCGTGGAGGCGCCCGAGAGCGAGCAGGAGCTGACCGAGATCGGCCGGGCCCTCCCCGGACCGCTGATGACCAATATGGTTGAAGGCGGGAGGACGCCCCTCGTGGAGGCGCATCGCCTGGAGGCGTGGGGGTTCCGCCTCGTGATCTTTCCGAACTCCCTGCTCCGGCTGTTTGCCCGCCAGGGTCAATCCCTCCTTCGAGACCTGCGGGATGCCGGGACAACGGCGGGGTCCCTCGACCGCATGATGCTCTTCAAGGAGCTCAACGATCTGTTGGAGTTCGGCCGGGCGCGCCGGCGGGCGGGCGCCTGAGCCCCAGCCGGGCCGGCAGAGCAACGAGACGGGCAGCTGGGTGGCGATGGGGCAGAGGACCGTGGCGGGCGCACGGCGGGGGTACGGAGGCACCGAAGCGTGACACTCACCGAGCAGGTCCTCGCCCGCGCGGCGGCGCGGCCGCGCGTGGCGCCCGCCGACGAGCTCTGGGCGCGCGTGGACCTCGCGGTGATGCACGACTCGACCGGACCCCGGCGACTGGCGGGACTCCTCGATGAACTGGGGGGAAGGGTCTGGGACCCGGACCGGGTCGTGTTGGCGATCGACCACTTCATCCCGGCCGCAAACGTGCGCCAGGCGGAGATCCTCGCCCTCACCCGCCGGTGGGCGCGCGACCATGGGATCCGCCATTTCTTCGACGGTCAGGGGATCATGCACAACCTCCTGTTGGAGCACGGCCTCGCCCTCCCCGGGATGGTCGTGGCGGGGGCCGACTCCCACACGCTCACGGCCGGAGCCCACGGGACGGTGGCGGTGGGCGTCGGCTCGACGGAGATGGCGACGATCCTGGCCACGGGAGAGATGTGGATCGCCGTGCCGCCCTCGGTCCTGGTTCGGCTGGACGGTGCGCCCGGACCGTTGGTCTCCGCGCGCGACGTGGCGATGCTGATCCTCAAGGAGCTCCGTTCGGACTTCGGCCTTGACCGGGCCGTGGAGTTCGGCGGCGACGCTCTGGCCGCGCTGCCGGTGGAGGAGCGCTCAGTGCTCACGAACCAGGCGATCGAGATGGGGGCGCACAACGCGATCATCGCACCCGACGAGGCGCTCTTCCGCCACCTGCGCGCCCTCGGGCGCGACGCGCAGCCCGGGCTCGAGGCGCCGCGCGCCGCCGGGGAGTACGCCGAGGTCTACCGGTTCCACGTATCAGCCCTCCAGCCCCTCGTCGCCTGCCCGCCGTCCGTGGACAACGTCCGCCCCGCGGCGGAGGTGGCCGGCACGCCGCTCGACCGCGCGTACATCGGCTCGTGCGCCGGCGGCAAGTACGTCGATCTCGTGATGGCGGCGCGGATGCTGGCCGGGCGGAAGGCCCGGATTCCGCTGACCGTCGTGCCGGCAACGCAGGCGGCCTACCTGCGGGCGCTCGGCGACGGGACGCTGGAGACGCTGGTGCGCGCCGGGGCCGTGGTGCAGGCGCCCGGATGCGCGGCGTGCGCGGGGCTCCACTCGGGCCTGCTGGCCCCGGGGGAGCGGTGCATCGCGACCGTCACACGCAACTACCCGGGGCGGATGGGCGCGCGGGAGGCCGAGATCTACCTGGCATCCCCCTACACCGTCGCAGCCGCGGCGGTCAAAGGCGAGATCGCAGATCCCCGGGAGGTCGCAGGGCCGTGATCGAGGACCGGACGCTGACGGTGCTCCTCCGGCCGGGCCCGGCCCGCGGGGCGGAGCCATGAAACCGTGAGCGGGCGCGATGCGAGCCGGGCGCGTGCCTTCCGCGGCCGGGCCCACGTGTTCGGCAGGGACGTGACGACCGACCACATCCTGCCGGGCCGGTACCTCGATCGTCCGTACGACGAGATCGGCCGGTACGCGATGGCCGGCGTAAACGAGGCGTTCGCCGCGGCGGTGCGCCCGGGCGACCTCATCGTCGCCGGGCCCAACTTCGGGTGCGGCTCCAGCCGGGAGGCCGCCGTCGTGGCCCTCCAGGCGGCCGGGATCGCCGCCGTGATCGCGGAGTCGTTCGGCGGCATCTTCTTCCGCAACGCGATCAATAACGGCCTCGTGCCGGTCGTGGTGGACGGCACGGCCGGTATCCGCGATGGGGACCCGCTCGAGGTCGACCTGGGCGCGCGCGTGGTCCGGAACCTCCGGCCGGGCGCTGCGCCCGCCGGTCACCCGATTCGCAACCTGACCGGGACATCACTCGAGATCCTCGAAGCCGGCGGGCTCGTCCCGTACGTCCGCAGGCGGATGGGGCGGTAGCGCCGGGCTCAGCGTGTCGGGCCCCACGTACCGGTTCGGCCCGGCGCGGGTCCAGAAGGTTGTGCGGCTGGTCATGCGGGCCGCCCGCGAGGTCTCAGGGCGGCTCGGCTACCGCGGCACCGGCCGAACGGAGGGAGGGAGGGCTGCGCGATGAGGCGATATGACACGGTAGTCCGCGGCGGCCGCGTGGTGTTCCCGGGGCAGGGCGTCGTCCGGTGCGACCTCGGCATCCGCGACGGCCGGATCGCGGCGATCGCTGACGAACTGGACGCGGCGGCGGGCGCCGAGGTCCTCGACGCCGCCGGGCTGTGCGTCTTCCCGGGCGGCGTCGACGCCCACTTCCACATCGGGATCTACCGGCCGATGTCAGCCGACGCCCGGTCGGAGACGGAGTCGTCCCTGGTCGGAGGGGCGACGGCCGTGATCAGCTACTTCCGCACGGGCCATCACTACCTCAACAAGTCGGGCCCCTACCGCGAGATCTTCCCCGAGGTGCTTGGGGCGACCGAGGGGCACGCCTACACCGACTACGCCTACCATATCGCGCCGATGACCACGGACCACCTGGGCGAGATCGAGTGGATGGTCCGCGAGGCGGGGATCGCCTCGTTCAAGTACTACATGTTCTACAAGGGCCTGAACCTCGCGGCCGACTCGACCGACGCCGCGAGCTACACGATGGCCGACACGTACGACCTCGGCCACCTGCTCGGGATGATGGAGGAAATCGCCAGGGCCGACGTCCAGTACGGCGCGCGCGGGCGCGTCTCCCTCAGCATCCACTGCGAGCAGCCGGAACTGATCCGGGTGTTCATCGACCGGGTGAAGCAGTCGGGCCGGACCGACCTGCGCGCCTACAGCGACGCGCGCCCGCCGCTCACGGAGCGCCTCTCGATTCACGAAGCCGGGGTCCTGGCCGACGCCGCCCGCTGCCGGATCAACCTCCTGCATCTCTCGAGCGCCGAGGCGCTGCGGGCAGCCGTGGAGATCCAGCAGATGTATCCGGGGCTGGACATCCGGCGGGAGACGACGCTGCACCACCTCTGCCTCACCTACGACATGCTCACAGGGCTGGGCGGCAAGGTCAACCCGCCGATCCGGACGCGCGCGGACGTGGAGGCGCTCTGGCAGGGGGTCCTCCGGGGCGTGATCGACTGGGTCGCGAGCGATCACGCCTGCTGCATGGAGCTTGAGAAGGGGAACGACCTGTGGCCGGCGCTCCCAGGCTTCGGCGGCACGGCGCTTCTGTACCCGGTCATGATCTCGGAGGGATACCACCGGCGCGGGCTGCCGCTCGAGCGCATCGCCGAGCTGGTCAGCCTGAACCCGGCCCGGGCGTTTGCGCTGTATCCCCGGAAGGGCACGATCGCCGTAGGGGCGGACGCCGACCTCACCCTCATCGATCTCGAGCGCGAGGCCGTCGTCACGCCGGAGCTGCTGCACTCGGCGCAGGACCACACGCCGTTCCGGGGCGTGCGCGTCCGAGGCTGGCCGGTGCGAACGGTCCTGCGGGGGCGCACGGTGTTTGCCGGCGGGCAGGTCGCCGGGCCGCCCCAGGGCCGGTTCATTCCACGCCCCATCCGTCGGGAGGCGGCGGCCGGCGCCCGGAAGGGGTAGGCGGTACACGGAGGGAGGGGAGGACGCATGAGAGGGGTAGGGCAACACGTGATGGCGATCCGGATCGGCGCGCTGGTGGCGGCAGCCGCCCTCGCGCCCGGCGCGGTCCCGCTCCAGAGCCCGGCCGCGCCGATACCGGATAAGGTCGTGATCGGCTTCGTGGAGCCTCTGACGGGTGCGGCGGCCGGCGAGGGCAACGAGGTGAAGGACGGCGCCGAGCTGGCGGCGCGGCTCCTCAACGACGCGGCCGGGATCAAGGTGGGGGGCCACGCCTTCCGGGTCGAGCTGGCGTGGGAAGACGACAAGTGCAGTCCCGCCGGCGCCACGGAGGCGGCCAACCGGCTCGTGGCGCGGCAGGTAGACTTCGTGGGCGGCAACTTCTGCAGCTCGTCGGCGCTGGCCGACCAGCCGATCTTCGCGCAGGCGGGCATCCCGCAGATCCTCTACGCGTACACCACGGCCCTGACCGCCGAGGCGCGCCAGAAGACCCGCGCAGTGCTCTCCGTCCGGCTCGGGCCGCAGGCGAAGACGGAGATGGCGCCGCTCGCCAAGTACGCCGTGACCGTGAACCGCCACACGAAGTTCTTCGCGATCGCGCAGAACACCGACTTCGGCCGCTCGATGGTGGCGGAGTTCCGGGCCGTGCTCGAGAAGCTGGGCGGCCGGTTCGTCGCCGAGCCGGAATTCTACCCGTTCCCGCAGACGACCGACTACCGGACGCTGCTGGTCAAGGCCAAGGGCTCCGGCGCCGACGCGGTGCTGGCGATCGGGCTCGCGGGCGAGATGATCGGGATCACGCTGCAGTACCGGGAGTTGGGACTGACGCAGGCGTTCTACGGCAGCGACCTGCTGGAGACGATCCCGTACCAGCAGGCGGTCGGGGACAAGGCCGCGGGCTTCTTCTTCCCGTGGATCTTCGACGACGGCGTGGACCTCCGCCGCTTCCAGCGCCGGGAGCCCGAGCGCGACGCCAAGCTGCTGAGCCTGGCGTACCTCAAGGCCTTCAGCCGCCGCGCGCCGCGCAACACGACCTGGGGCTGGGGCACCGTGAACCTGATCCGGCAGGCCGCCGAGCGGGCCGGGTCGCTCGGCCGGGTGACGGTTGCCCGGCGGATCCTGTCCGGGGAGAAGTTCGACCTGCCGTTCGGGACGTACGGCTTCCTGCCGTGCGGCCAGGCCGACATGGGCGTGGGCGTTGCGACGTACGACGCGGCCGGACGCAAGGTGCTGCTGGTCGACCGGGACTTCGCGTTCAATCCGCCGGTCGTGCTGACGGAGCGCGGGCTGTGCCCCTAGGGCGGGCCCCGCGGGCCGGCGCGGGATAGGCATGGACATCGCCGTCCAGCTCCTGGTCAACGGGATCTTCATCAGCAGCCTGTACGCGCTGGTGGCGCTCGGCCTCACGCTGATCTTCGGCGTGATGGGGATCGCCGACTTCGCGCAGGGCGCCCTGTACATGCTGGGCGCGTACGTCGCGTTCTACGTCACCCGCCTCTGGGGGCTCAGCTACTTCCTGTCGCTCCCGTGCGCGATGCTGGCCGCGGGGGCCATCGGTGTCCTCGACCACCTCGTCGTGTACCGGCCGCTCCGTCGGCACGGCGGCGCGACGACGTTCGTGGCCGCCCTCGGCATCCTGCTGATCCTCCAGAACGCCGCCCTCTGGACGTTCGGCGGGCAGTTCAAGCTGCTCCGGTCCCCGTTCGGCGACGCCAAGCTGACGATTCTGGGGGCGGTCGTGACGTACCACCAGGCGTTCGTGATGCTGGTGACCGCGGCGCTGATCGGCGGCGTGTGGCTGTTCCTCAAGCGGACGAAGCCCGGCAAGGCGCTGCGCGCGATGTCGCAGAACCCCGAGGCGGCGCAGCTGGTGGGGATCAGCGGCGCGCGCCTCGCGACCGCGACGTTTGCGATCGCGGGGGCGCTGGCGGGGGCGGCCGGGGCCCTCATCTCCCCGATGCAGGCCTTCGATCCGAACATCGGCGCCCTCGTCATCCTCAAGTCCTTCGCGATCACGATCTTCGGCGGCATGGGCAGCGTGCCGGGGGCGATCGGCGGTGCCCTCGTGGTGGGCCTCGCCGAGACCGCTGCCACGGCCTACCTGGCGGCCGAGTACGCCGACCTGGTGGCGTTCGCGCTGATGATCGCCATCATGTTCGTCCGGCCGCAGGGACTGTTCCGGCGCGCCGCGCCGGCATGACGGGCGGGGTTGACCGGGACGCGCAGCCGGCGGCCAGCGGAGGACTCCGGGCGGCCGCGCGCCGGCGCGGCGGGTGGGTATGGTGGTGGGCCGTGGCCGCGGCCGGCGCCGCGCTCCCGTGGCTCTTCCCGAGCATCGCTCATCGCAACCTGCTCGTCCTGGCGGGGATCAATGCGATCCTCGTCACAAGCCTCGACCTGCTGATCGGGTACGCCGGGCTCCTGTCGCTCGGCCACGCGGGGTTCTGGGGGATCGGCGCGTACACCTCCGCCGCGCTGGTTGCGGACTATGGCGCGCCGTTCCCGCTGGCGCTCTTGGCCGCGGGCGCGCTCGCCGCTGCGTGCGGCCTGTTCATCGGCTACCCGTCCCTGCGGCTGCGGAGCCACTACTTCGTGCTGGTGACCTTCATCACCGGCATCGTCATCACGCTCCTGCTCACGAGCCTGGTGGGCCTGACCCGCGGCCCGATGGGCCTCCCGGGCATCCCGTTCGCGACCCTCAGCCTTCCCCGCGTCTTCACGTATACGTTCAACACGTTCCGGTCCAAGGTCGGGTACTACTACCTGGTGCTCGCCTGTCTGCTGGGCGCGCTGGCGCTCAAGGAATGGGTGGGGCGCTCGCGGATGGGGCGGGCCCTCGTTGCGCTCCGGGAAGACGAGGATCTGGCCGCGGCGGTCGGCATCGACACGCACCGGTACAAGCTGCTGGCGTTCGGGATGAGCACGGCGATGGCGGGGATCGCGGGCTCCCTCTACGCCCACTACACGACGTTCCTCAGCCCGGACGGGTTCACGTTCGTCACGTCGTTCGACCTCTTCGTCATGGACATGGTCGGCGGCGCCGGTACGGCGGCAGGGCCCCTCATCGGCCCGGCGCTCCTCACCACGCTGCGGGACCTGCTGCGGTCGATCTCCCCCGTGCTCGCGGAAATCGTCTTCGGCGTCTTCCTCATCGTGACGATCGCGTTCTTCCCGGCCGGGCTCGTCGGCGCCTGGCGGGCGCTGCGGGCTGGGCGGGCGTGGAGCCGGCCGTGAGCATCCTCGACGTCCGCAGGCTCACGAAGACGTTCGGCGGGTTCCGGGCCGTGTCGAACCTCAGCTTCACCGTCGAGGCCGGCACGATCGTGGGGCTCGTGGGGCCGAACGGCGCGGGGAAGACCACGACGTTCAACATCATCAGCGGGTTTGTCCGCCCTACGAGCGGCCGGATCGCCTTCAACGGCGAGGACGTGACTGGACGGCCGCCCCACGCGCTCGCGCGGCGCGGTATCGTCCGCACGTTCCAGAACACCCGCGTGTTCTCGCGCCTGACGGTCGAGGAGAATATCGCGATCGGGTGCTACCGGGTCGCCGACGGCCGGGGATCCCGCCCGGGCCGGGTGCGAGAGATCCTGGAGCGAATCGGCCTGGCCGGGCAGCGGTCCCGGACGGCCGACGAACTGCCCTATGGGGATCAGCGCGTTCTGGGGATCGGGATCGCGCTGGCGGCCGGGCCCGCGCTCCTCCTGCTCGACGAGCCGTTCGCCGGGATGAACCCGGCCGAGGCCGACCGGTGCATGGCGCTCATCCATACGATCCGGCAGGACGGCATGACGGTCCTGTTGATCGACCACCACATGGGCACGCTGATGAAACACTGCGACCATCTGGTCGTGATGCACCACGGCGAGAAGCTCGCCGAAGGCACCCCGGCGGTCGTGCGGGCCGATCCGCAGGTGGTCGAGACGTACCTGGGGAGCGACAGCCTTGCTTGAGGTGCGTGGCCTCTCGGTGTCCTACCGGGCTGTCAAGGCGCTCCACGAGGTCTCCCTGGAGGTGCGCCCGGGGGAGATCGTGGCGGTGTTGGGCTCCAACGGCGCCGGGAAGTCCACCCTGCTCCGGGCGATCTCCGGGCTCGTCCGGCCGCGCCAGGGGCGCATCCTCTGGAAGGGACGCGATGTCACAGGCCTCCCGGCCGACCGCATCGTGCGGTTGGGGATCGCCCACTGCCCGGAAGGGCGCCGGCTGTTCCCCGAGATGACGGTGTGGGAGCACCTTGAGCTCGGGGCCTACACGCGGAGCGGCGCGCTCGACCGGGAGTTCGCCCTGATCAACGACCTCTTCCCGGTCCTGCGCGTCCGGCGGCACCAGGCGGCGGGGAGCCTGTCGGGCGGGGAGCAGCAGATGGTGGCGATCGGGCGGGCGCTCATGGCGAACCCCGACCTCGTCATGTTCGACGAGCCGTCCATGGGACTGGCGCCGGCCCTCGTCCGCCAGGTCGCGCGGACGATCACAGCGCTCAACGCGCAGGGGAAGACGATCCTGCTGGTCGAGCAAAACGTCTCCGTCGCCCTGCGGGTGGCCCACCGCGGCTACGTGCTCGAGAACGGCCGCATCGTGCTCGAAGGGCCCGCCGCCGATCTGGCCGGCAACGAACTGGTAAAGCGGGCGTACCTGGGCGCGTAAGAATTTCGGGCCGGTATTGGGCGGCGTTGCTCGCAAACCGTTACCCATCAGGCGTTTCCGACCGATTCGTCTTCGCCGAGTTCTTCCGGGACTGGGCGAGAGGTCCGAGGTTCAAGTCCTCGCGCGCCCACCATACTCCCCGTTGCACGGACTGCACAAGAGTCCTCCCGTCCTTATCTTGCAGGGGTTCTACGATTTCCGCCGATTGCACCAGACTGCACCCCGACGTCTTCTGTAGAGCGCCGTCTAAGTGCATTTTGAGTGCAGCCTCCCAGACTACGCGACGAACAGCTCGCTGCCGAATTGGACGAGTGATCAGCTGGTTT
>JAPVSX010000086.1:0-14272 GCA_047519495.1 Armatimonadota bacterium | reverse complement strand
GGGGGAGCGGAGGGAGTTGATCCCGTATCCCCCGGACGTCCCGCAGCCGGTCGTGAAATATGCACCGGCTGTGCGCGCCGGCGACTGGGTGTTCACGTGCGGCGAAGTCCCGGTGGACTGGCAGGGGGACTTTATGACCTCCGGTCCTCGGATGGGAGATCCGGAGGTCATGGGGAGCCTGGCTCCGGAGGCCCGGATCAATCCCTATCACTGGTACGACATCCCCATTCGGCGTCAGACAGAGTACACATTGAACAAGTTGCAACGGCTTGTTGAGTCGATCGGAACGTCGTTCGAGCACTGTGTGAGGGCCGAGATCTACCTCTCCCACCCGAAGGAGTTCTACGGGATGGATGAAGTGTGGCGGCACTACTTTCCAAAGACCCCCCCGGCACGCGTGGTCGTCCCGTACATGGGCCTGACCGGCCGCGGCTGCAAGATCGAAATTGCCTTGACCCTGGTCATGCCGAGCAGCCGCCTGAGGGTCGAGACGATTGAGACCGACCGGGCGCCTCGCCCCACGACATGGGAGCCGCAGGCCGTTCGCGCGGGAGACCTGCTCTTCTTCTCCTCCCAGCTCGCCGCGGATGAGCATGGGCTGGCGCGCGAGGTCCAGCGCGATCCGAACTATCCCTTCTACGGCCAGCCCGCGAAGATGCAGATGCGCTACATCCTGAAGAATGTCCAAGCGATTTGCGAAGCCGCGGGAACATCATTGGAGAACATCGTCCATCGCCAGTGCTTTCACACCGATTTTGCCGACTTCGCCGCGAGCTTTGAAGAGTGGGCCGATCACTTTCCCGGTGACGCTCCGGCGAGCACGACAATCGAGATAGGAGGCCCGCTGCAGGTCCCCGGGTGCATGTTCCTGCTGAACCTGATCGGCTATGTGCCCGGCGGAGCGTAGGCCCCGACGTGTGTTGCTCACGATGCTGGACGCGAGATGGTAACCGGTCGAGTCGAGGTCGGCACCCAATCGCCATTTCAGGAGGGGATAACCGGTGAATCGAGAGCGCTCACGGGTCTTCCGCACAGCTGCAGCCATCGCCACGCTCGTCACGGTCGGCATGTTCGTGGGGTCCTGGCCGTCGGGGGCGGCACCCGCGCTGGCAGCGGCTGCCTTCAAGGTCGCGTACCTGCCGATCGGCCCTATCACCGACAAGTCCTGGAGTCAGTCCGGATACGAGGGCCTCTTGAAGGCGAAGACTGAGCTCAAGCTGGATACGGCCTACACGGAGAGCGTGCCCCCCGCAGACGCCGAGCGGATTGCCCGGGGGTACGCGCAGCAGGGCTATCGTCTTGTCCTGCTTCACGGCGGGCAATTCGTCGACGCTGCGCAGAAGGCTGCCCAGGCCTTCCCCAAGACGTGGTTTTGCGTGGCCGGCGGAAACGTCGCTGGGCCGAATGTCTGCTCCTACGATCCGCTCCAGCAGGAGGGGCCCTTTGTCGTGGGCGCCCTCGCGGCCTTGGTCAGCAAGTCGGGGCGGCTCGGGCTTGTCGGCGGATTTGCGTTTCCCGCGCTCACACGTCAACTTGAAGGCTTCAAGCTCGGGGCGCGCTATGTCAAGCCGGACGTTAAGTTCCAGGAAGTCTACATCAATTCATGGGACGACGTCGCGAAGGGCAAGAATGCCGCAACGTCGCTGATCGATAGCGGTGCCGACATTATCATTGCGGCAACCGACAAGGCCGCCCAGGGCATTTTCACGGTGGCCGAGGAGCGCAAGGTGTACGCGATTGCGCAGTATGCCGACCAGAATAGCCTGGCGCCGAAGGCCATGCTCGGAAGCATCCTCTATAACCTCGGCGGGCTCGTGTACGAAGTCACGAAGCTGGCCTACCAGGGGAAGCTCGAAGGCAAGGTGTACACCGCGGGGCTTGCAAAAGGCGTGGGCGAGTTTGTCTATAACGATCAGTTGAAGGGTGTCGTGACGCCTCAGATTCGCGAAAAGGTCGAGGGGATCAAGAAGGACGTCATCAGCGGCAAGATCAGGGTCCCGAGCACCGCGACGCTTGGGAAACCGGGATCTGCGGACAAGATCGATCCGAAGTCGCTCGTGAAGTAGGGGCGAAGGCCGGCCGCGATGTATCTCCAAGGGCCATCCGCACTGCCGGCGGCGGGCGTCGACGCGATGAGGCGGTCGCCTCATGACTGAGGCGGCGATCCGGATGGTCGGCGTGACCAAGCGCTTCCCCGCGGTCACGGCAAACGACGACATTACGCTTGAGATCGCTGAGGGCGAAATCCACGCTCTGCTGGGGGAGAATGGCGCCGGAAAAACAACGTTGATGAACATTCTGTACGGCCTCTACCAGCCTGACCGTGGCGACATTTTCATCCGCGGTCGCCGCGCGGATTTTTCGTCGCCGCGTGACTCGATCAAGCGCGGCATTGGAATGATCCATCAGACCTTCATGCTCGTGCCAACGTTTACGGTCGCCGAGAACATCGTCCTCGGAACGTACTCGCCGGGCAGCTCCGTCGTGCTGGACGCCAGGCGCGCCGAGGAACAGGTGCGCGAGATCTCGCGCCGCTTCGGCCTGACCGTCGAGCCGCGGGCCTATACCTGGCAGCTCTCGGTCAGCGCCCAGCAAAAGGTGGAGATTCTCAAGTTGCTCTATCGCGGAGCGGACATCTTGATCTTAGACGAGCCGACCGCAGTGCTGGCGCCGCAGGAGGTGAGGGATTTCTTTGCGGTGCTCCGCCACCTGGCGAGCCAGAGGCGTACGGTCATCTTGGTCACGCACAAGCTCGATGAGGCGATGTCGATCGCGGATCGCGTCACCGTCCTGCGGTCCGGCAAGGTCGTCGCGTCCCGCCGGCGGGAAGAGACGAATGCGGCCGAGCTGGCTCGGCTCATGATCGGCCGAGAGCTGCCGCCGATGCCGGTTCGCGAGGCCCGCCCGGGCGCTCGCGTCGCTCTGGAGCTCGAGGCGCTGACCGTGATCGGCGGACGGGGTCTGACCGCCGTCGACGGGATCTCATTGAAGGTTCACGAGCAAGAAATCGTGGGCATTGCGGGAGTCGAGGGGAACGGCCAGACGGAGCTGGGGGAAGCCCTGAGCGGTGTGAGGCCGGTGCACAGGGGAAGAACCTTGATCCGGGGGAGGGAGGCGCCGAGCCGCGATCCCGGATTCCTCATTCGGTCCGGGATGGCGACGATTCCGGAGGATCGTCACCGGTACGGCCTGGTGCTTGACTGCACGGCTGCAGAGAATAGTGTCCTTCCCACCCACGCCCGCGCGCCCTTTTCCCGGTGGGGTGTTATCGACGCGTCGGCAATTGTCGGATTCGCCACTCAGTTGATGCAGGCGTTTGACGTGCGTCCTGTGTCTCCGAAGCTCCGAGCCCGCGCATTCTCGGGAGGCAACCAGCAGAAGCTCGTCCTGGCCCGCGAGCTGTCGCGAGAGCCGAGCGTCATCATCGCATCACAGCCAACGCGCGGTCTCGACATTCAGGCGGTCGACTACGTCCACCGGAAGTTGGTTGAGGCCCGGGACCGTGGCGCGGCGATCCTGCTCATCTCCCAGGATCTCGACGAGCTCCTGAAGCTCAGCGACAGGATTGTCGTCATGTACCGCGGCCGGATCGCCCATGAGCTGCCTGTGGCGGAGGTTGACCTCGATCGTCTGGGCCAGATGATGACCGGCGGTCGAGACGAATTTGAGATCGCCGCCGGTCCACGATGAAGCTCGCCGCCGCGCATCGAAAGTTCGCGGCCTCGGCGCAGTGGCTCGTGACGCTGGAGTTGGCGACCGGCGCCGTCGTCCTGACGCTGGCTGCGGTCGCCGTGCTCCTTGTCGTCCTGAGCGTGAGCCCGCTGTCTACGTATGGTTTGATCGTGGTCGGCGCGGTCGGCAGTCCGTATAACCTCGGTGAGACACTGGTGCAGGCGACGCCGCTGATTCTCGCAGGGCTCGGCGTTGCGCTGTCGTTCACCGCCGGGTTATGGAATATCGGGGCGGAGGGACAGCTGTACGCCGGCGCAATCGCCGCCGTGTCCGTCGGCCTCAACGTCCTGCGCCTGCCCCTGCCGGTCGTGATGCCGCTGGCGCTGCTTGCCGGCGTGCTCGCGGGGGCCGGTTGGGGATTGATCCCGGCGGTGCTGAGGCTGCGGTTCCAGGCGCAAGAGGTTCTTGTCACGATCATGCTCAACTACGTGGCGATTATCCTCTCGAGCATGGTCATCAGTGGGCCCTGGGCACACGGCATCGTTCCACGGACGCGAAGCATCGTGCGGGCGGCCGAGCTGCCGGTCGTCTTCCCCGGCACGCGGTTTCACATCGGGGTCGTGATCGCCCTGGCCTGCGCGATTGTCGTCTGGGGGCTCATGTACCGGACGGTACTCGGCTACCAGATCAGGGTCGTCGGCCTGAACGTCGAGGCCGCGCGGCTCGCAGGAGTGCGAGTTGGGACCGTAGTGATCGCCACGTTCTGCATCAGCGGGGGGCTCGCCGGCCTCGCTGGCGCGACGCTTGTCCTGGGCATCCACCACGCACTGGTCGACGGCCTGTCCCCCGGGTACGGCTACACGGCCATCGCGGTGGCACTCCTCGGAGGCCTCCATCCCCTCTGGACCGTGATGGCCGCGGTGCTCTTCGCCGCCCTGTACGTCGGAAGCCAGAATATGCAGATCGTCACGGGTCTCCCGGTTTCGCTCGTGTTGGTCATCCAGAGCGCCCTGGTCCTCGTCCTTCTGGCGACGCGAGTCATCCACATGAGGGGAAGCGATGCCCGGTAGAGCGTCCCCGTGGGCTCCACGGGAGAGGCGCGGGAGATGAATCTTCCGGCGGTTGGATTGTTCATTGTCACAGTGCTGACCGCCGCGATCCCGATCGCGATGCCGGTGTTGTATGCAGCGCTCGGCGAGGCGGTGGCCGAAAGAGCCGGGGTGCTCAACATTGGGATCGAAGGCATGATGCTCATCGGGTCCTGGGCCGCGGTCCTGGGCGCCGTCTATACCGGCAGCCTTCTGGCCGGTGTCATCATCGGGATGCTTGCGGGCGGGGTGTTTGGTATCCTGCTCGCGTTCTTCTACGTGACGCGCGGAACTGATCAGATCGTGACAGGGATCCTCGCGAATATCTTGGCCCTCGGGCTGACCAGCTTCATTTACCATCGCCTCTTTGCCCAAAATCAGCCGGCACTATCGCCGTTGCCGATCGTCCCGATCCCACTCCTGGCCTCGATCCCGGGCGTGGGGCAGGTCCTCTTTCAGCACAACCTGTTTGTGTACGCAGGGTTTCTGCTGGTTCCGCTGATCCATCTGCTCATCAATCGGACATGGTTTGGCCTCAACGTGCGAGCGGTCGGCGAGCACCCGCGGGCTGCCGACACGGCCGGCATCAGCGTGTACACGGTGCGCTATGCCGCTACGATCTTTGTGGGCGTGATGGCGGCGCTCGGCGGTGCGACGCTCGCGCTGGCCGACCTGAACGGCTTCTCGGAGAACGCGACCGCCGGACGGGGTTTCATCGCCCTGGCCGTCGTCGCGCTCGGGAAGTGGAATGCCGTTGGGGTGCTGCTTGGAGCGTTTGTTTTCGGGATCGCCGATGCGCTCCAGCTGCGTCTGCAGGCGATGGGACTCGGCGTGCCGCATGAGTTTCTGCTCATGCTGCCGTATGTTCTGACGATTCTTGTGCTCGTGGGATTCGTCGGGGGCGCCCGCTATCCAGCAGCGACCGGCGTCCCCTATCGGAAGGGCTAGCGGCACTCGGATTCATCGAGGAAGAGGGCTGCACGTGTGACCATGCGAAGTCTGGGGCAGGCCCGAGATCCAACCGAGGGAGGGGATGACGATGGCCGAGACCCTTGACCGGAAGGCGTTCGTCCGGGCGATCCGGAGCCAGCTCGCCGTCGATCCGAGGCGGACGGCAATCCTGGCCGTGGACGTTCACCGCGGGCACCTGGACCCGGAGATCGGCACGATGCCGGTCGCCCCCCAGGACGCCGCGAGCGTGCGGGCTGCGTGCGCACGCCTCTTTGCCGGCGCCCGCGCCGCCCGCGTGCCGATCATCTACGTGCTCCTGACGTACCGGCGGACAACCCCGCCCGGCCTGGAGAACATGGGCAACCCGTTCTGGCGCGCCGTGGAGGCGGCCAAAGAATCCATGACCCCGGGCCGCCGGAGCACGATCATCCACCACAACCAGGAAGGGTCGCCCCAGACGGAGACGCCTCCCGAGCTCGCCCCGCAGCCGGACGATTTCGTGATCCGCTCGAAGAAGCGCCTCAGCGCGTTCTACGGCACGGAGCTCGACGTCCTGCTCCGCTCACTCGGGACGGAGAGCGTCGTGATCGCGGGCATCAACACGAACACCTGCGTGCCCTGCACGGCGTTCGACGCGTTCAACCGGGACCTCCGGGTGATCGTTGCGAGCGACGCCGTCGCGAGCATGTACGGGCACGACCTGCACGTCTTCGGCCTGGAGAACCTCAAACGCTGCCTGGGATGGGTCCTCACGACCGATGAGATCCTGGCGGCGCTCGGAGCGGCGGGGGTCCCGACGCGGGCGGCGCGGTGAAGGCGCAGATCATCCACGCCTGGGGCGGCCCGCTGGCCTACGAGGACCGCCCGCGCCCTGTCCCACAGGCGGGCGAGGTCCTCGTCGCCGTGCGGGCGTGCGGGGTCGGGCTCACCGTCTTGAACTACATCCAGGGCACCCTCGGCCGGCCGGACGATCTGCCGCGGGTGCCCGGGCACGAGATCGCGGGGGTGGTGGCCGAGGCCGGCCCGGGGGTCACCACGGTCAGGCCCGGCGACCGCGTGATGGCGTTCTTCTACCTGACGTGCGGCCGCTGTGAGTTCTGCCGGGCCGGCCGCGACTCGCTCTGCCGGGAGCACGCCGGGTACGTGGGCGTGCACCGCGACGGCGGGTACGCCGAGTTCGTCGCGCTGCCGGAGGCCAACGTGCTCCCGCTCCCGGACGGGATTCCCTTCGCAGACGCGACCGCGATCCCCGACGCGATCGCGACGCCCTACCACGTGTGCGCCGCCCGGGCCAGCGTCCGGCCGGGCGATCGGGTCCTGGTGATCGGCGCTGGAGGCGGCGTCGGGATCCACATGATCCAGATGGCCCGCCTCTTCGGCGGCGAGGTCGTCGCCGTGGACGTGGACGACGGCAAGCTGGCGCGGTGCCGCGGCCTCGGGGCCGCGCACGCGGTCAACTTCCGGGCGCCGGACGCCGGAGATCGGGCCCGGCAGGCGCTCGCCGGGGGGGCGACGGTCGCCGTCGACCTGGTCGGCAGCGAGGCGACACTCGCCTGGGCGTTCCGGCTCCTGGGTCCTGCGGGGCGGATGGTGCTCCTGACGACCTTCCCCGGGGTGGGGCTGCGGGTCGAAACCCGCCGGATGGTGATGGGCGAGGTGACGATCACCGGATCCCGGTACTGCGGCCGCGCCGAGGCGCTGGCCGCCGCCCGCCTCGTCCGGGACGGCCGCATCACGCCGGTCGTCTCTACGGTTCGACCGCTGGCAGAGGTGGAGATCCTGCACGCGATGCTGCGCGAGGGGACCCTCTTGGGGCGCGGGGCGATCACGCTCGAGGCGTGACGCCCTCGGCGCCGGCCCGCGGAGACGAGAGGTGACGTGATGCGCGCGATGGTCGTGGAGCGCTATGGCGAGCCGCTGCGGATGGTGGAGCTGCCGATGCCGTCCCCCGGTCCCGGACAGGTGCTGATCCGCGTCCTGGCATGCGGAGTCTGCCGTTCCGACCTGAAGGTTGCGGCGGGGGCGATGCCCTTCTCGCCTGCGCTGCGGCTGCCGCACGTGCCCGGGCACGAGATCTCCGGGGAGATCGCCGCGCTTGGGCCCGGAGCCCGCGGGCGGGTCGGGGACCGGGTGGTCGTGTTCAACTACTGGGGATGTGGGACCTGCGCCCACTGCCAGGCGGGCGAGGAGAACCTGTGCCTCAACCTCAGAGGATGGGTGGGGTTCACCTCCCCGGGCGGATTCCAGGAGTACCTGGTTGTGCCGGACGGCTATCTCCTGCCGCTCCCCCCGAACATCCCCGTGGAGCATGGCGGGCCCCTCTCGTGCGCGCTCGGGACCGCCTATCACTCCGTCGTCTCGCGCGGGGCGGTCAGGGCGGGCGAGACGGTCGTCGTCCTCGGCGCCGGCGGGGTCGGGCTCCATGCGGTGCAGGTGGCGCGCGCCGCCGGCGCGCGCGGGTTTGCCGTGGACGTGCAGCCGCACCGGCTGGAGGCGGCGCGCGCCGCGGGCGCGCAAGATGCCGTCCCGGCCGGCGAGGGCGCCGCGGCGCAGGTGCGGGCGGCCACGGACGGCCGGGGCGCCGACCTGGTCGTGGATACGGTGGGGCACCACGACTCGCTCTTCGCCGGAACGGCGTTCGTGAGGCGCGGCGGCCGTATCGCGCTCGTGGGGTACACCGCGAGCCCGGATGAGTACCCGCCGCTACCCACCGAGCGGGCCGTGCTCGGCGAGCTCACCGTGACCGGCTCCCGCTATGCGACACGGCTGGAGCTCCGGCGCGCGTTCGACCTGGTCGCGCGCGGCCTGGTCCGTCCCGTGATCTCGGGCGAGGTGCCGCTCGAGCGGACGAACGACGCCCTTGCGATGGTCCGGGAGGACCGGGTGACCGGCCGCGTCGTGGTCCGGGTCGCCGGCCCCATGCCTGATCGTTAGGCAGGACGCAGACGACACGCCGGGAGGGACGAACGTGACACCCAGGCGAGTGCCCCCTGGCGGGGGCAGGCAGGCCGTGCGGGCTCGTGCGGCACGGGTCCCCGGGGGCAGGGCGTTGATCCCCGCCGAGCGATACCCGTACTCGCCGATCGTGGACCGGGCGCCGATGAAGCTTCCCGGCGGCGCCCGGGTCGCCGTGTGGACGATCGTCAACGTCGAGGAGTGGGACATCAACGGCCCGCTGCCCCGGACGGTGCTGCCGCACCCCAGCGGGACTGCGAGCGTGCCCGACGTCACGAACTACGGATGGTTCGAGTACGGGCTGCGCGTGGGATTCTGGCGGCTCAAAGGCGTCCTGGACCGCCACGGGGTGCGGGCGACCATGGCGCTCAACGGCTCCGTCTGCACAACCTACCCTCGCCTCGTCGAGTCCGCGCTCCAAAGCCGGTGGGAGCTGATGGGGCACGCGTTCGTCCAGCGCCCGCTGCCGCTCGAGAAAGACGAGCGCGCGGCGATCAGGCGAACCGTGGCCGCCATTCGAGGGGCCAGCGGGGCGCCGCCGCGCGGGTGGCTCAGCCCGGGCCTCGCCGAGACGCCGAAGACCCTCGACCTCCTTGCCCGGGAAGGCTTCGAGTACGTCGCCGACTGGACAAACGACGATCAGCCCTACGAGATGCGGGCGGCCGGGGGGACCCTCGTGTCCGTCCCCTATTCGCTCGAGATCAACGACATCCCGATGTTCATCATCCAGCACCACCCGGCGGAGGAGCTGTTCCGCCGGAGCAAGGATCAGTTCGACACGCTCTACGAGGAAGGCGCCCGGAGCGCGCGGATCATGGCGATCGCCGTCCACCCCTACATCTCCGGCGTGCCGCACCGCATCAAGTACTTTGAGCGGGTCTACGAGCACCTCAAGAGCAAGCCCGGCGTGCTGTTCTGGACCGGCGCGGAGATCTGCGACTGGTTCAAGACGGCCGCACCGGCGCGGTAGGCGGCAGGGCGGCCCGGTGGGCGACGGGGAGACCAACGCCCGCTTCATCGCGACCCGATCTCGACACCCATCCACCGCTCGAGCAGGGTGACCAGCGCCGTGTGGTCCAGGTCGGCCATGCCCTCGTGCGCTGCGATCGCCCACGCCTGGCGGACCAGCGCGGCGAGCAGCATGGGCGCGCCCAGGCCGTCGGCTAGGTCGAGGCAGATGTTCAGGTCCTTGACGTACTGTCCGACCGTAAACCCGGCGGTGAAGTCGCGGGGCAGGATGTACCGGTCAAACTTCGTCTCCGTGGTGTAACTGCGCCCGGTCGAGCGGTTGATGGCCGCCAGCAGACGCTCCGGCGCCAGGCCGGCCTTCACTCCGAGGACGACCGCCTCCATCGCGCTCCAGATCGCGGTCGCCGAGAGCAGGTTGTTGATCGTCTTGGCGGTGTCCCCGTCGCCGGGCGCATCCCCCACGTGGATGATGTCCCGGCCCAGGCATTCCAGGATCGGGCGGCAGGCGTCCAGGACGTCGGCCGGCCCGCCGGCCATGATGCACAGCGAGCCCTCGACGGCGCCGCGCACGCCCCCGGACACCGGGGCGTCGAGGACACGAACGCCCTGCGGCACGAGATCGGCGGCGATCCGGCGCGTGACACCGGGAGATGACGAGGTCATCTCCACGAGGATCTGCCCCGGCCGCATCGCCCCCGCGAGGCCCTGCGGACCGTACACGGCCTGCTCCACCGCGCGGCCGTCCGGAAGGATGGTGATCACGACATCCGATCCGCGCGCGATCCCGGCGGGACTTCCGGCGGTGCCGGCGCCGTCGCGCCGGATCGCGTCCATGGCCTCCCGGCGCAGATCGTGCGCGACGACAGGGTAGCCGGCGGCCAGCAGGCGGCGCACCATCGGCGCGCCCATCTTGCCGACCCCGATCAGGCCGATCCGCGGCAGGCTCATGGCTCGCTCCTCGCTCCAGGGTATGGTGGACACTCCGCCGCAATCCCGGACGCCTCCTGCTCGGCGCGATGCGTCCGAGAGAGGCGGGGTCGGGAAGGCGTCGAAGAGATGAGGCGTGACGGAGGCGCGGACCAGGCGGGAGCACGGGCTCACCCGGCTCATCCCCGTCCTCGGCGTCATCATCGGCTGGGTGGCGCTGTGGGAACTGCTCAAGGCGGCGCTCGGCATCCCCGACTTCAAGCTGCCCCACACGTATGCCATCCTCGACGAGCTCTTCCGCCGGACGGGCCGCGGCGAGCTCTGGCTCGTCGCGCTCGGCCGGAACGCGCTCGTGACGGGCGGTGAGGCGCTCACCGGGTTCCTGATGGGCGGGGCGGCCGGGTTCTTGATCGCCGTGGGGTTCATCTACTCCCCGCTCGCGGAGCAGGGGCTTCTGCCCTACGTCGTGGCCTCCCAGACCGTGCCGATCCTGGCGATCGCCCCGATGGTGGTCGTCTGGCTCGGGACCGGCTCGGTGAGCAAGGCGATCATCGCCAGCTATCTCACGTTCTTTCCGGTGACGATCAACGTGCTGCGGGGGCTGCGGGCGGTTGAGGCCGATGCCCTCGACCTGATGCGCTCGTATGGCGCGACGGACGGCCAGATCTTCCTGAAGCTGCGCCTGCCCTCGTCGGTCCCGTACCTGTTCACGGCGCTGCGGATCTCCGCGACGGCCAGCGTGATCGGCGCGATCATCGGCGAGCTGCCGGTCGGGTCCGCCGCCGGGATGGGTGTCGTCATTATCAACGCCGCGCAGTACTACACGTTCCGCCCGACCAACCTCTGGGCGGCGATCCTCGTCGCCGCGCTGCTGGGGATCGCGTTCTACTTCCTCGTCGTGGCCGCGGAGCACGTGCTCATGCGGGGCCGTGGGCCTACGGCGTGAGCCGCTCCGCCCCACCTCCGGAGGCCGGGACGCTGTGACGGGTGCGCCCGGCCCGGGCCCCGCCGCGCCGATGATCGACCTGGCGCACGTCGGCAAGCGCTTCGGTCAGGGGGCCGGGCTGATGTCCGCGCTGGAGGACGTGACCCTGGCCGTCGCGCCCGGCGAGTTCGTCTCCCTGATCGGGCCGTCCGGGTGCGGGAAGTCCACGCTCCTCCGGATTGTCGGCGACCTGATCCAGCCGACCGAGGGGTCGGTGCGCGTCAACGGCAAGTCCCCGCGGGAGGCCCGGTTCGCGCGCGACTACGGCATCGTGTTCCAGTCCCCGGTCCTCTACGACTGGCGGACCGTCCGCCGCAACGTCGAGCTGCCGCTTGAGGTGATGGGCGTGCCACACGCCGAGCGCACGGAGCGCTCGGCGCGGATGCTGGCGCTCGTGGGCCTCGGGCAGTTTCACGGCCACTACCCGTGGCAGCTCTCGGGCGGGATGCAGCAGCGGGTCAGCATCGCCCGGGCCCTGTCGTTCAGCCCGCCGATCCTCCTCATGGACGAGCCGTTCGGGGCGCTCGACGAGCTCACGCGCGAGCGGATGAATCAGGAGCTCCTGGCGATCTGGGCGCAGACGCACAACACCGTCGTGTTCGTGACCCACAGCATTCCGGAGGCCGTGTTCCTCAGCAGCCGGGTCGTGGTGCTGTCGCCGCGGCCCGGCCGGATCGAGCGGATCGTCGAGATCGATCTGCCACATCCCCGCGGCGTCGCGACCCGGGAGCACCCGCGCTTCTTCGAGCTCGTGACGCGCGTCCGCGAGGCGCTCCGGGAGTCCTGAGCATGGCGGAGACCGCCGCCGTGCCGGGCTCGGGCGCGCGGCTGCGCCGCATCCTCCCCGCCGCGGGCGTCTTCGTGCTGGTGCTGCTGGGGTGGGAGGCGGTCGTCCGGCTCTTCGACATCCAGTTCTACCTCCTGCCGGCGCCGTCGGCGATCGCCCGGACCTTCGCGGCCAACGCGGTGTTCCTCGTGGGCGCCGCCTGGTACACGGGGCAGGAGGCCCTGGCCGGGTTCGGCCTGGGCTGCGGCCTCGGGATCTCTGTTGCGCTGGTGAGCGTTCGCTGGCGGGGGGTGGCCGACGCCCTCCTCCCGTACGCGATCGCGGCCAACTCCGTCCCGATCATCGCGTTCGCGCCCCTCGCGATCGTCTGGTTCGGCGTCGAGCAGGGGAGCAAGATCGCGATCGTGGCGATGATGGCGTTCTTCCCGACGATGGTCAGCACCGTCCGGGGGCTGCGCTCCCCCGCGCCGGCGGCGCTCGAGCTGATGCGCTCCTACGGCGCCACCGAGCGGCAGGTGTTCGTGAAACTACGCATCCCGGCGGCGCTCCCATTCACGTTCACGGCGCTCAAGCTGTCCGCCTCGCTCGCGATGATCGGCGCGGTGGTCGGGGAGTTCTTCGGCGGCTTCGAGCGCTCGCTCGGAGTGTACATCGTCTCCCAGGCGGCCCTCTTCCACACGCGCGAGGCGTGGTCGGCGATCATCGTGGCCTGCGCGTTCGGGATCGCCTTCTACGCGGCGATCGTGGGCGCTGAGCGCCTCGCGATCCCCTGGTACGTGACGCTGCGCCGGCGGTAGCGGCGCCGCCGGCTGCGGGGGCAGGCAGAGGGGAACCTCCGCGGCGCCGCGTATTTCACGGGATGAGACTGAACGAGGGGGGCGCGTCATGCTGAGGGGCAGAAACGCGGTGCTCGCGCTTGTGCTCGTGACGGCGCTGGCCGTGCTGGGGACCGCCGGGACGGCCGTGGGCGCGGGGGCGATGGACAAGGTGACCCTGCAGCTCAAATGGGTGGCGCAGGCGCAGTTCGCCGGATACTACGCCGCGTTGGAGAAGGAGTTCTACAAGGCGGCCGGCCTGGACGTGACGGTCAAGCCCGGCGGCCCCGACATCATCCCCGAACAGGTGGTGGCCGGCGGCGGGGCGCAGTTCGGGATCGACTGGCTCCCCAGCCTGCTCTCCGCGCGGGAGCAGGGGACGCCGCTCGTCAACATCGCCCAGGTGTACCAGTACAGCGGGATGCGGGAGATCGCGTTCAAGACGACCGGGATCAAGACGGTCAACGATCTCCGGGGCAAGAAGGTCGCGGTGTGGTTCGGTGGCAACGAGTTCGAGCTGCTGGCGACCCTGGACAAGTACCACATCAACCGGGACAAGGATGTGACGCTCGTCAAGCAGCCGTTCGATATGAACCTCCTGCTCAACCACCAGGTGGCAGCCGCCGCGGCGATGACGTACAACGAGTACCACCAGGTGCTCGAGGCGGGAGTCCGGCCGGAGGACCTCGTCGTGATCGACTTCAACAAAGAGGGCACCGCGATGCTCGAGGACGGGATCTTCTCGACGGAGTCGTGGCTCAAGGACGCCGGGCACAAGCAGATCGCGGCCCGGTTCCTCCACGCCGCGTTCCAGGGCTGGATCTACTGCCGGGACCATCCGGGCGACTGTGTGGACTTCGTCCTCAAGCAGGACGCGACCGGTGTGATGAGCAAGCAGCACCAGACGACGATGATGGCCGAGGTCAACAAGCTGGTCTGGGGGCCGCCGGCGCCCGCGCACAGCATCGGGTACATGGAGCCGGAGGCGTTCGGGCGGACCGCGGCGATCGCGCTCAAGTTCGGCGTCATCAAGAAGCCGGCGGGCGACGGCGCGTACACCCACACCATCTGGGAGACGGCTCAGAAGCTCCAGTAGCCGGCGCCCCACGGGCGACGGGCCGCC
>JAPVSX010000085.1:0-15466 GCA_047519495.1 Armatimonadota bacterium | reverse complement strand
GGGTGGTGCCGCGGGAACATGGTGCGGTCCCTGATCTCGGGCACAATCTTCTCGGTGTTCATCCTGTTCATCGCGACAGACCTCGCCCCCATCGCGACCCAGATCGCCCAGCGCATCAAGCCCGACATCATACCGGCGGGGCTGCAGATCTCCACGGTGAGCATCGGGGCTGAGTTCGTCGGCTGGCTCCTGACGCTCCCCTTCAGACTGTTCGGCACGGCCGGCGGCATTGTCGGGCTGATCCTGGTCGCGCTGGCGTTCATCATCCCGCTCAAGGGGGCCATCGAGGCCAGAAAGACGCCGGCGGCGGCCGTCCCGGCCAAGGCGGCGTAGGGAGAAACGCACGCGCCCATGACGCAGCTGTTCCTCGAGATGATGCTCGGCAAGATCGGCCGGTGGGTGCTGGCCTTCTACGACGCCCACCAGGTTCCGATCGTCATCGCGCTCTGCGTGTGGATGCTCGTGGTCGGCTACGGCGAGGTCAACTACCGGGCCGTCCTGCGCAGGACCGAGGGCCTGATCCTCGACACGGCCCGGCGGCTCACCGGTCAGGGTCGTGCTCCGTCCGCCCAGGAGATCTACCGCGCGATCTACCCCGCCTGGCGACAGCTCGCCGCCGAGCCGAGAGGATCGATCACCACCCGGATCGGGTTCTGGATCGAGCCGTCGTCACCGGACCGGCTGGAACGAAAGATGCAGCTCTCGCCGCAGTTCGTGCAGCGCGTCCTGGGGGCAGCCCCCACCAAGACCACGCGGCACCGCCGCGGCTGATGGGGCGATGATGGGCTCACCGCGGCAGCTCCTGGAAGAGGGACAGGCGGCGCTCCGGCGCGAGGCGGAGGCCGTCGCCGCCCTATCGGGACAGCTGGACGAGGCCTTTGCCGACGCGGTCGCCGTGATCCTGAGGTGCGAGGGGCACGTGATCGTGTCCGGCGCCGGAACCTCTGCCGCGGTGGCCCGGCGGCTGGCACACCTGTTGACCTGCGTCGGCGCCCCCGCCTTTTACCTCAGCGCAGGGGAGAGCGCGCACGGATCGGCCGCCAGTGTGACGCCGAAGGACGCGCTGATCGCGATCTCCAAGGGCGGCCAGACGGACGAACTGAACAATCTGATTCGAGTCGCACGCAGGCAGGGATGCCGGGTGATCGCCATCACGGCACAGCCTGATTCTCCTACGGCCACCCTGAGCGACGTCGTCATCTCGTACGCCGTCCCGAAGGATGTCGACGGGCACGGCGTGATCGCCCTGGGGAGCTCGCTCGCCAGCAGCGCGATCGGCGACGCGATCTGCTTCGCCGTCCTGAGCGAACGCGGCTATGATCCCGAGGCGTTTCGTCGGGTGCATCCCGGAGGCGCGGTCGGCAAGATGCTGTCCCAGGGTGGCCCGGGCGCCCTCGTGACCCGGTAATCACTGCCGGGCGTTTCCGCCGCCTGCCCGGCCGGAAAATACACTGCGCACCCGATGGCGCAGGGCTCGGGAACCGCGTATTCTTTTGAAGAGAGGGGGCGTACGGCTGGCGCTGAGTAGCCGATTCAAACGCTGTTCGCGGAAGGACGCCGAGAGTCGGCCGGGTGTCGTTTGGGGGCTTACTCCGGACAACAGTCGGGCAGACGGTAGGCTTCCGGCGAGTGGCTAAAGACGGCGAAACGCCTTAATATCCGTGCGCTCTCTCCCTTTCTCCGCGCCGCCCCCCGCGCCTTCAGGGCATCGTCTCGAGTACAAATCGGTCCGTCGCCCGATGAACAGCGGCCTCCTATCGCGCAATGATAGGAACGGGAACAAGGCGCGCGAGATCGGAGGGCCGGCCATGGAGCGGTACGTAGAGGAGTTTTCGACGCTGGTCGCGGTAGAGCAGCAGCTCTTGAACGCCGCCGGGGCCGTCGGGATGGCCGAGCTGCGGCTGAGCACTGAGGATCCCCTGCATGAGGAATTGGGCGCGCTGCTTCGCGCGCTCGAGGCAGCCGTAGATCTCACCCGCAAGACGAAGCGGCTGCTGCTCGCGGAATGGAAGGCAGCCCTGGCCGCCCAGCCCGCGGCGTAGGGCGCATCCGGCGAGCCTGCCCCCTGATCGGACCGCCGGACGGTCAGCGGACGGTGCGGATCGAGTACTCCCCTCCCCACTCGTTCGGAACCCTGCCGTCGTCCTCGGGATCGTTCCAGGGGACGCCGTCGACGAGGAAGAGGTACGGGTACGCGCCGGGCGCGAGCATCACCGACACGGTCCACCAGCCCTCTGGCTCCAGCACCAGCGAGTGCACGGCGCTGTCCCAGCGGTTAAACGAGCCGACGAGCATCACGCGCCTGGCGTGGGGAACACGGCGGCCGTCCAGCCTGAACGTCACCGCCCGCAGGGTTGGCGGCATTACCAGTGTCATGGCAGCTCCCTCCGTAGCCGCGTCGACGCGCCTACCGCACGATCAGGACAGGGCAGTGCGCGCCGTGGAGGACCCGCTCGCTCACGCTCCCCAGGATGAGCCCGCCGAGCTGACCGAGGCCGCGGCTGCCCATGACGATCAGGTCCACGCGCGACGCTGTCGCCTCTCTGAGAATTTCGCCCGACGGCTCCCCGTGGCGGTAGATCCGCTTTACGGGGGCGTCGATCCCGGCGAAGGCGTGGGCCGTCTTTTCCAGAATCGCCCTGCCGGCTCGCTCCAGACCCTCCTCGAGGGCCCCGAGATCCACCATCGCGTCCGGCCCGGGGCCGCCGAGCGCGAGGACGGGAATATGGCCGACGTTGACGAGCAGGATCTCGACCTCCCGCAGCTCGCGGGCCAACCGGGCGGCGACCTCGGCGGCCTTGAGCGCGTGGGCGGAGCCATCGGTCGCGACAACGATCCGCATCATCCCGGCATCACACCTTTCCGGCCGGACCCATGCTCATTTTAGCGGTGACTGCGGGGGGGCCGGTATCGGGCGCGCAGATGATTCCGGCATGCCAGTCCCGCCGCCGGCGGGAGAATCGGGCGCCGGCCCGATGCACGGGCTCCCCCCCGGTGCTAGGCTGAGTTATACATCGGATGCCCTCTCCGGACCACCGCGGGCGGCCGCGATGCCGCAGACGCCCACCGGGCTATCGAACCGGAGGAGTTCCCCGACCGCATCCGAATGGAACGATGAGGTGGGCTCAATGCCGGCTCCAAACAAGAAGATCCGGGTGCTGCTCGCGGACGATCACGCGATCGTCCGCGAAGGCGTCAGGATGATCCTCACCGCCGAGCCCGACATCGAGGTCGTCGGGGAGGCCGAGGACGGGCTCCAGGCCGTCGAGATGGCCAAGAAGCTCAAGCCCGACGTCGCCGTGCTCGACATCAGCATGCCCGGGATCAACGGCATCGAGGCGACGCGGCAGATCAAGGCCGCGCTGCCAGATACCCATACCCTGACGCTCACCATGCACTCGGACGACACCTACGTGTTCCAGCTGCTCAAGGCCGGGGCCTCCGGATACGTGCTCAAGCGGGCGGCGGCCACGGACCTGGTCCAGGCGATCCGCGCCGCCCGGCGGGGCGAGGCGTTCCTCTACCCGTCCGTCGCCAAGGCGGTCGTGGCCGACTACCTGAAGCGCCTGGAGACCGGTGAGGGCCGGGAGACGTATGACGGTCTCACGGAGCGCGAAAAGGAAATCCTGACGCTCGTGGCCGAGGGCGCGACCAACCAGGAGATCGCCCAGAAGCTGTACATCAGCGTAAAGACCGTCCAGACCCACCGGGCGCACATCATGGAGAAGCTCAACCTGCACGACCGCACCATGCTCGTCCGGTACGCGATCCGGAAGGGCCTCATCGAACCGTAGGGCCTCGAAGATCCTCTCCCGAGCGCACGCCCGTGCCGACGCTCCCCGGCGATCCCGGAATCGGGCCCCGGCCCGATGCACGTTCGTCTGCGTGCCTGATGGGTCGGGCCGGGGCCCCCTGTCATACTGGACGCGGGAACACCGCCAACTTCCTGGCCGTCCGCGGCGGCGGGCGGGTGCCGCTCGAGCAGCGGCGGCGATTCGAGGAGACAGTGTTTGCGGCGTGCGCAGCCTGATCAGACGCTCGAGCCTGGGGGGGATCCGGCCATGAAACATCTGACCGCACACGAGATCATGACGAGCCCGGTGATCACGGTTCGCCCGGAGACGCCGATGCGGGAGGTCGTCAACCTGATGCGCAGGTTCGAGATCAGCGGCCTCCCCGTCGTGGACGAGGCAGGGCAGATGGTGGGGATCGTGACCGAAGCCGACGTGCTCCACAAGGCGGACGTGCTCCAGCCCCGGCCACCGGCGATCCCCTGGCACGGACGCTCGCTGTGGCTCGAGCGGATCGTCGACCGGTACCGGAAGGCGACGGGGACGACGGCGGGGGATCTCATGACCGAGAACGTGGTCACAGCCGACGAAGGGACCGGCGTCCGCGAGCTGGCGCACCGGATGCTCACCCACGGCATCAACCGGATCCCGATCGTCCAGGGGCGGCGCGTCGTGGGCATCGTCACCCGGGCCGATATCCTGAAGGTGTTCTCGTTCTCCGACGCCGCCCTGGTCGCGGCGATCCGGGACGCGCTCACGCACGACCTGTGGATCGACCCCGCCGGCCTGACGATCACGTGCGCCGACGGCGTCGTCACGATCGCGGGCCAGGTCGACCGCCGCACGGACCGGGACCTCGTCACCAAGTGGATCAGGGCGGTCGACGGGGTGATCGGCGTGAACGCCGACGGGCTGACCTACCGGATCGACGACCTGGCCCTCGGGAAGGTGACGACCTAAGCGCCGGCGGCGGGACCGCCGGTCCTCGCCCGCGGGATTTCCCTGCCGCGCGGGGAATCCGGCCGCCGGCCGGAGAATGCGATGATCGTGAGACACGAGCCTTCTGTGTACCCGGCCTACCGGGAGACCGATGTCGTCCTGCGGGACGGATCCACGGTCCACGTCCGCCCCGTCCGGTCGGAGGACGAGCCCCGTCTCCTGGCGCTCTTCCACGCCCTGTCCGACGAGTCCCTGGCGCTCCGCTTCTTCGCGGCCCCGTCCGAGGCGGTGCTGGCCGACCGCGCGCGGCGGGAGGCGGCCGTCGACTACATCCGCCAGGTGGGACTGGTCGCGGTGGAGGGGCCGGAGGACCGGATCGTCGCCGAGGCATCGTACAACGCGATGGGGAACGATCACGCCGAAGTGGCGTTCACGGTGGCCGACGACTATCAGGGCCGGGGAATTGCCACCATCCTGCTCGGCCACCTGGCGGAGATCGCCGCCGAACACGGGATCCGCGTCTTCGAGGCCCTCGTCCTCCCGCAGAACCGGCGCATGCTTGAGGTGTTCCGCGAGGCGGGCTTCCCGGTCCAGGTGGACTTCGACGGGTGGGAGCTCCACGTGACCTTCCCCACCTCGCTCACCGAAGAGGCGCTCGCCCGGTTCGAACGCCGGGATCAGATCGCGGCGGCGAACGCGCTCAAGGCGTTCTTCGCGCCGCAGGCCGTGGCCGTGATCGGCGCGTCCCGCCGCCGCGGGACGATCGGCGGCGAGCTCTTCCACAACCTGCTGCGCTACGGGTTCGAGGGGCCCGTGTATCCCGTCAATCCCAAGGCTCCCGTCGTCCAGAGCGTCCCCGCCTACCGCACGGTGGAGGATGTGCCGGGGCCCGTGGACCTGGCCGTCGTCGTCGTGCCCGCTGCGGAGGTCACGGCCGTCGCCGAGCAGTGCGCCCGGAAAGGCGTGAGAGCCCTCGTCGTCATCTCATCCGGGTTCGCGGAGACCGGAGAGGACGGCCGAACGCGGCAGGCCGAGCTCGTCCGCGTCTGCCGGAGCGCCGGGATGCGCCTGATCGGCCCGAACTGCATGGGAATCCTCAACACCGACCCGGCCGTCCGCCTCGACGCGACGTTCGCCCCCGGGATCCCCCCCACGGGCCGCGTCGGCCTGTCGTCCCAGAGCGGCGCGCTGGGGCTCGCCATCATCGAGTACGCGACCGCTCTAGGGCTGGGGTTGTCCACGTTCGTCTCGGTTGGGAACAAGGCCGACATCTCGGGGAACGATCTGCTGAACTACTGGGAGTCCGACCCGGGGACCGACGTGATCCTGCTGTACCTCGAGTCGTTCGGCAACCCGCGCCGGTTCGCGCGGATCGCGCGGCGGGTCGGCCGCACGAAGCCGATCGTGGCCGTCAAGAGCGGCCGGTCGCCGGCGGGCGCCCGGGCCACGTCCTCCCATACCGGGGCGCTGATCGCCGCGTCCGACGTGACGGTGGACGCCCTGTTCCGCCAGGCCGGGGTGATCCGCACGGATACCCTCGAGGAGCTGTTCGACGTCGCCACCCTGCTCGCCCATCAACCGCCGCCCAAGGGCCGCCGGGTGGCCATCATCACGAACGGCGGGGGCCCCGGCATCCTGTGTGCCGATGCGTGTGAGGCCGAAGGCCTGGAGGTGCCGGCGCTGGCCGCGGACACAGAGGCGAGGCTGCGCGCGTTCCTGCCGCCTGCGGCCAGCGTCCACAATCCCGTGGACATGATCGCCTCCGCGACCGCCGAGCACTACCGGGACGCGATCTGGGCGGTGGCCGCCGACCCCGGCGTGGACGCGCTCATCGTCATCTTCGTCCCGCCGCTCGTCACGCAGCCGAACGACGTGGCCCGCTCACTGGTCGAGGCGGCGCGGGACGTGAACGGGACGAAGCCGATCCTCACGGTGTTCATGTCGGCGCGCGGGATCCCGGACGCTCTCAAGACCCCCGGCGTCCGGCTCCCATCCTTTGCATTTCCCGAGTCGGCTGCGATCGCGCTCGCCCGCGTCGCGCGCTACGGCGAGTGGCGCGGACGCCCCGCCGGGACGCCTCCCCAGCTCCAGGGGATTCGCCGGGAGGACGCCGTGGCCGCCGTCGCGTCGGTGCTGCGCCGCGGAGGCGGCTGGGCGACGCCCGAGGAGGTGCACTCGCTTCTCTCCTGCTACGGCCTTCCGGCCGCCGCCCAGCGCGTCGCGGCAACGCCTGAGGAGGCGGGGCAGGCGGCCGGGGAGCTGGGAGGCGCGGTGGCGCTGAAGGCCGCCGGCGCGGAGATCGTGCACAAGACCGAGCTGGGAGCCGTCCGGCTCAACCTGCACGGCGCGGAGGAGGTCCGGGCCGCCGCCGCCCAGATGGCCGCTGCGCTGAGCGCCGCCGGACACCCGTCCACGGGCTTTCTGGTCCAGGCGATGGCGGCCGGCGGCGTCGAGATGATCGTCGGTGTCGTTCATGATCCCAGCTTCGGTCCGGTGGTCGCATGCGGGGCCGGGGGGACGCTCGTCGAGCTCCTCGGCGACGTGTCGATCCGGCTGACGCCCCTCATGCAGCGGGACGCCGCCGAGATGATCCGCGACCTCAAGACCTATCCGCTGCTCGCAGGGTTCCGGGGCCGGCCTGTGGCGGACGCCGCTGCTCTGGAGGACGTGCTGCTGCGGGTCGGCGCGATGGTTGAGGATCTGCCGCAGATCGCCGAGCTCGACTGCAACCCGGTGATCGTGCACGAGCGCGGGGCCACGATCGTCGATGTCCGGATGCGGATCGCACCGTTTGAGGCGCCCCCGCTCCTCGGACGCCGGCGCTAGTGCACGGAATCAGGCGCTCCCCCGATGACCGCCCGGACGCCACGGAGGTATAATGATTTTAAAGCGCCCGTTTGCACCAGGCTCGCCTCGGAGGCAGCGTGAATCCACGGCCGCGCGGCACGACGGACTCGGGGGGCTCCACTCCAGGCCGATCCTTGGGCCTTCAGGCGTGGATCACGCTCAGCGTCGGTATCGCGACGGTCGTCATCCTTGCCGCGTTCGGCTACATCGCGACCTGGGTGGTCCGCGAAAGCGCCTCGACGGTCATACGGAACCGCCTCCAGGTCGCCGAGGTCGTCGCCGGGCAGGTCTCTGAACTCCTCACCGGATATCGCCACGAACTCGAGGATCTGGCGTGGGAACTGTCCCAGGAGCCGGATCTCCGGCGCCAGCAGGCCATCCTCGAGCAGTCCGGGGTGGCGCGCCGGTTTGCCGCCCTGGCGATCGTGACACCGGACGGGCGGGTGGCGTGGGCGCGCCCCGCGCAGTGGCTGGCCTATCCTGCGCTCCGCCTGTCCTCGGCACTGGCCGCCGTGGGCCAGGGCGGGGCCCTTGCTCTCCCGCCCGTTGCGGCGAACCCCGGAGCGCATCCGGCGGCGCTTGCCCTGGCGCTCCGGGGATCAGGCTACTTTCTGGTGGGTGCCGTTGACCTCGCCCACCTGATGAACGGCTTCAACGACGGCGGCGACGCGGCGCTCAACGTCGAGATCATGGATCCCCGGGGCATCGTGCTGGCGTCCTCGGAGCAGAAGGACGTGGGGCAGCCGAGCGAGCACCTCCCGGTCATTGCCGCACTGGTCCGGCAGGGGCGGGCCGGCATCGTGCTGCACAATGTTCCTCAACATCCCCACTACGTGGCCTACACTCTGCTTCCCGAGTATCCCGGGTGGGCCGTCAACGTCGAACAGCCAAGGGATGTTATTCTGTCCCTGCCGCGCGACCTGCGGAGCCGTATGGCGCTGCTGGGCGCCGTCATCGTCGCCGGCATGTCGCTCCTCGCGTTCCTGCACGTCCGAAGCGTCGTCCGGCCGCTGACCCGGCTCCGGGAAGCGGCGAGCCACATCGCCGGCGGGGATCTGGATCACCCGGTGTCGGAGGCCCGGCGGGACGAGGTCGGCGAGCTCGCGCGCACCTTTGAAACGATGCGGGTGAAACTCAAGGCCTCCCGCGAAGAGATCGCCGCCTGGAACCGGGAACTGGAAGATCGCGTCGCCACCCGCACCCGGGAGCTGACGGCCGCCGAGCAGCAGCTCCACCGGCGGATCCGCCAGCTCACCGCGCTTCACGACATCGCGCAGGCGCTCAGCCTCCTCCCCCTGCGAACGGTCGGAGAAACGGCCGAGGAGATCGTCAGGCGGATCGCCGCGGCAACGGGCGGCCGGTGCCGTCTCGATCTCGACTCCCGCACCGACCTGGCCACCGGGACGCCCCTCGCGGCTTCGGCGCCCGGCGGCCCGAACTCCGCGTGCCCCGAGGATGCTGCCGGCCTGGTGAGTGTGCCGCTCCTCCTCCAGGACCGCCGCATCGGCATGCTGTGGCTCGACCCGGCGGCGGCCGGCCTCACCGGCGAGGATCCCGCTGTGACCCGGATCGTCGCAAGCCAGGTGGCGGTCGCCGTGGAGAATGCGGAGCTGTACGACGACGTCCGGGGACGGGATGCGATTCGCCGCCGGCTGCTGGAACGCATCGTCATCGCCCAGGAGGAAGAGCGCCGCCGGATCGCGCGGGAGCTCCACGACGAGATCGGCCAGGCCCTCACCGCGCTCGTGATGCAGCTCGGCACGACGGAGATGGCTCTTCCGCCCGCTGCCGCGCCGCTGCGGGAGCGGCTGGCAGAGATCCGGGAGACCACGTCGCAGACGGCTGCAGACGTCCGCCGCCTGATGCTCAACCTGCGCCCGGTGGTCCTCGACGATCTCGGACTCGTCCCCGCGATCCGCTGGCTCGCCGAGTCCCATCTCGCGCCGGTGGGCATCAACGTCCGGGTCCGCGTCTCCGGCCTGGACGAGAGGGAGCGCCTTCCGCAGCGGGTCGAGCTCGTGGCGTTCCGCCTCACGCAGGAGGCCGTGACGAACGTCCTTCGCCACGCGCACGCCACCCGGGTGACGATCACGCTCAACCGCCAGAACGGGGTGCTCGCGCTCTCCATCCGCGACGACGGCCGCGGCTTCGACGCCGGGACACACCGGACGCCGGGCCGTAAAGGCGGGTGGGGGCTCGTTGGGATGGAAGAGCGCGTGTCGGTATTGGGGGGATCCCTCACGGTCACCTCGCGGCTGCAGCACGGCACGCGCGTCGCGGCGTCGATCCCGATCGGGGAGGGCGCGGACCGTGATTAAGGTGTTGATCGCCGACGATCACCGGATCGTGCGGACCGGCATCCGGTCATTTCTCGAGGGCCACAAGGACATCGCGGTGGTGGGGGAAGCCGGCAGCGGCGAAGACGCCCTCGCCCTGACCCGGACGCTGCACCCGGACGTCGCGGTCCTCGACCTCAACATGCCGGGCATCGGCGGGCTGGAAGCCATCCGGCGGATCAAGGCGGACGCCCCCGCCGTGCACGTGGTGGCGCTGACCATGTACGAAGACAGGAGGTTCTTCCTGGAGGCCCTGACCGCGGGAGCCGAGGGGTACATCCTCAAGGGTGCCGACCCGGCTGAACTGCTGGCGGCAATCCGGTCGGCGGCGCGGGGAGAGGCGTACCTGACCCCGGATCAGGCCAGGCGGGTTCTCGCCGAATACCAGCACCGCACCGGCCGCGATCAGGGCGCGGGCGGCCTCTCCGCCCTGTCCGCCCGGGAGCGGGAGGTCCTCCGCCTGATCGCCGAGGGGATGACCGGAAAGGAGGTTGCCGGGCGCCTGGGCCTCAGTCCCAACACCATCGAGCGTCACCGTACCAACATCATGAACAAGCTCGGCCTGCGCAACCGGGCCGAGCTGATCCGTTTCGCAATCCGGGAAGGCCTGAGCTCCCCCAGCCCGTAGGCCGGGTGGGCGGACGCCCCGGGCCACCCGGAAGCGGCTAACGCCGCGGCGTCACGACGATCCGCGCTTTTTCTCCACCGACGTCCTGTCCGGCGTACGAGCGCGCCGGCGGGAGGTTCCGCAGGGGACAGAACGCGTCGGTCCAGATCTTTCTCGGCTGCGCCCGGGCCCACTGCGCCCACTGCTCGTCACCCACCTCGACGCGCTTGGCGGCCGACTCGATTCGGGCATCTCTCGGCCCTCCCTGGGCGGCGAGGTTGACCAGGAGGTCGCACGGGAACTCGGGACAGAGCCCGCAGTGGGCGACTCCCCGCTCTCGGGCGCACGCGTAGACGGGGCAGATCTTGCCCAGGACCAGCTCGTCCTGCGTCGAGCAGACGGCTCCGAGCGCCTCGTACCACCCGCTGCCCTCCCAGTAGATCCCGCAGATCCCCGCAAAGTCCTCTGGAGACGTCTTGGATCTGGGTTCTCCTGGCATGCTCCTCATCCCCTTCCCGGCGGGGTCCCCAAGGCCGCGTCCGCGTCAGGGGACGCAGACGCTCACCGCCGTGGCCTCACGATGATCTGGCCGAACATCTTGCCGTGGCGCAGCCCGCAGTACATGGTGCACTCGTAATAGTACGTGCCGGCCTTCTCCGGAGTGAAGGTCACGTACTCCGCCTTGCCGGGAACGAGCTCCGAGATCTTTACGTCCAGGCCGTCTATGGCAAAGCCGTGGACCACGTCCTCCGAGATCACCTGGAGGCGAACGGGCACTCCCTCCGTGAGGTAGACCGTCTTCGGCAAGTACGCCCACTGGACGGCCTTGACCGTCACCGTGCCGCGGTCCACCCACCGGCCGTAGCCAAGAACGGCGGCCGGGCCGACGGCGAGGGCCACGAGCGCGACGGCGAGCGCGACCCATTCCGACAGGCTCTGCCGTCCGGTCACCCGGCGGATCAGGCGGATCAGCGCTCCGAACGCCCTCCCGCGCATCGACGTTCCCCCCTACCCCACGAACAGCCAGAGAAACGCGGCCGTCAGTCCCCCGAGCAGCACGATCTGGGGGAGCATCGCCCGCGCCGCGGCGGACGCGCCCTCGAACGTCTGCCGCGCGATCTTCCAGGCGATGTCCAGCGAGTAGACGAAGCCGATGAGGAGGGCGCCCGCCTGGAGCATCGGAAGCCAGGCCGTCAGCACGGGCGTCCATGCGACGTGGGCGGTCCCGAACAGGTTCCAACCCCACCCGAACGGGTCGGAGATGATCCTGAGGGTATACGATCCGTTCGGCAGCAGGATCGCGAAGCTGAACCCGATCCACGCCAGGAGCCCAAACGGCACCAGGTGGTAGGAGAAGTTCGTGAACACCCGGCGCAGCGGGGCTCCGCGGCCGGCGAGCTGCCAGGACGCCCATGCGAAGCTGCCATGCAGCGCCGGCAGGACGACGAGCAGCAGACCCACGAGCCCGGACGCGAACAGCGCGAACCCGCCCGGCGAGCGGAGGTTGGCCCAGTCCTTCAGCGCCCCCCACGGCCCCATCATCGTCGCAGAGTACACGGCCGCGGCGCCGAGCATGATGAAGGCCTTCCAGGCCTCGTCGAGCCCCCGATGCGACTCGACGAGGAGGTCGGTTCCGAACGGCCGTAGGAACAGGCCCATGTTGTCGCGGCTGCACGAGCGGAAGCACTCGAAGCACATGCCGCAGTAGGTGTTCCGCTTCAGGCTCGTCGGCTGCTCAAGCCACGGGCACCCGTACCCGGAGCCGCTCCCGAGGATGCACTCCTTGGACTTGTGTCCGAGGCACTCCGGGATGCTCTTCGGCCGCACCTCGAGGGCGGAGAAGTTCGCGTAGAGGCCGAGGAACCCGCCGACCGGGCACAGGTAGCGGCAGAACGTCCGCTTCTCGTACAGGAGAAACAGCCCTGTGCTGAGGAGCATGATCGTGCCGAGGAGGGCGACCGTGGCCCACGGCCGCGTCGTGATGATCCCGCTGAACATCGCGACGCCGAGAAACACGCCGTTGACGATCCACATGTTGCGGACCGGCTTCGGCCACTTCCACCCCCTCCCCGCTGGCCGGGCCGCCCGGCTGACCAGGGCGCGCCGCTGGAGCCATTCCCCCACGACCGGGAGGGGACAGATCCCGCACCAGATCCGGGAGCCGAACGGGACGAGCAGGAGCATGAGCGCCGCCCACCACAGGATCCAGATAAAGACGATCGCGATATTGGCGTTCCCGACCGGCGTGCCCACGAGGCCGGCCGCGAGGATGACGAGGAACAGAAACAGGTTCAGGGCCGTTGGAAGGAACGTCGTCCAGCGGCTGCGGAGCAGGCGGCGGACGAACGGCGCCCTCGTCAGCTCAAGGCGGGCGGTCACCGGCACGACGCCCAGGAACCACGCCGGCACCGGCGCGTCCGGCACGGGGGCCGCCTGGGCCGGCACCCTGACGACACGCTCCGCCATACTCATCGTCCTCGTCCCTCCTCCCACGCGACGTACAGCGCGGCCAGTCCGATGGTCCCGACGGCCACCCACCCGAGCCGGAGGGCCAGGTTGGGCTGGACGCGCAGCCATCCGATCATGTAGGGATGGAACGGGCCGCACGTCGTCGAGCACCGGAACATCCATCGCCCCGCACGCGTGGCCACAAAGTGAATCTCCGCCGTCTGGTCCGGCAGGACGGCGCCGGAGAGCCCGTAGCCGTCCAGGTAGAAGCCGTGTGTCACGTCGTCGGTCGTGACGCGCAGCGTGACGGGATCACCCTCGTTCACCGTGATGACGCCCGGCGTGTACCGCCACTGGCTCGCGTGGATCGTGATGACCCGGGGATGCGAGGCAAGCGGCACCGCCCCGGCATGGAGGGTCACCCACGTCCCGGCAACCAAGAGGAGGCTGGTCGCTCCCACGAGCCACCAACGTCGCCGCGCCATTCTCCGCCTCTCCCTTCAACCAGCCGCAGCTTCTCCTTGGAGCATAGGAGGCCTGCGATCTCGCCACATCCCGAAACACCGCCATCGCGCGATGGCGTCTTTCTGTGAGGCGGATCGGGTGCAGGCCCGATCCCCCTCGTCGCCGGCGAGGGCCCAGGCCGGCCCCCGGGCCCCTGCAGGATCTGTCGCCGGACTCATGAGATGCAGCACTAGAGCACGATCACGTACCCCTCCATCGAGACCGGATACGTGGGCGTCCCGTCCTTGGCCGCGGCGAGCCCCAGCTTCGCGTTGAACGCCACGTAGCGGTCGTCGTAGAAGAGGTAGATACCCGGCTTGGCGAACGTCGCGGTCTGGCTCTTGCCGGCCGGGAGGGCGAGCTTCTGGCCGTCCGCGGTGACCACCGCATGCTCGTTGGTGTCCGCGTTCGTCCAGGTCACCTTGCCGCCCGCGGCGACGACCGCGATGTCGGGGGCGTAGTTCCCGCCGGAGATGTTGATCGACGCGGAGGGCGCGCCGGTGAACCCCGGGCCCTTCACGACGATCATCCCCTCCATCGCGATCGGGTAGGCATCCGACTCCTTCCGGGCCACGGCCCGGCGGAGCTTGGGATCGAAGGTGGCGTGCTCCTGGCAGTAGTACACGTAGACGCCGGGCTTGGTGAACTTGAACGACACCGATTTGCCCGGATAGGCAGGGAGCGAGAACGCCTCAGGCGCCCCCAGCACCGTCACGGCGGTGTGCTTGTCGCTGTCCTTGTTGACCCAGCTCACGGACTGTCCGACCTCGATCATCACCGCCGCCGGGGAGTAGCTGTCCCCGGGGATCGTCACGGTCGCGTCCCCGGCGGCCTGCACGGCGGCGTTGGGCGCCCAGAGACCGGCGCCCAGGACCGCCGCCCCCACCACCAGAATCGCCAGACCCAGCAGGTATGCGCGTCGCATCGTCGTCCCCTCCATCTCTGTTGTTCTCCCCTACTCCCGCTCACGCGGGTCGGGGTGCATCACCCGGAGCGGTCAGAACTGGTAGTCCAGCTCCGCCCGGTAGAGCAGGAGCTGCTCGACGCTGTTGATCCGGAGATCGCGGACCAGGAACGTGATGTCCGCGTTGTTGGCAAAGCCGTACTTGGCGCCCGCCTCGTACGCGGTGAGGTTCTGGCCGTTCGAGATGAAATTGCCGCCGGCGTAGGTGCCGTAGATCGTCCACCGCGCCACCGGATTGAAGCTCAGCATCGCCGTAAAGGCCTGGGCGTTGCCGGGGTAGAGCACGTCGGCCATCGCGATGTCCGCCTCGGCGGCGCCGTACGGCGGGTAGAAGTTCTGGCCGAAGTTCAGGTACCCGGTCTGCAGCGACAGGTTGTGCCCGAGCCCGGTCAGCGCGCCGAGGTCCCAGGTGACGTTGACCTGGTAGCCGCTGTCGCTGGTCCTGTGCACGGCATCGTTCCACTGGGCGTACTCGCCGTCCAGGTGAATACCCTCCGCGATGTCCCACTGCACGTAGCCGCCCCCGCCGCTGCCCGAGGCCGCGCACTGGATGCCTGAACCGGCGACGGCCGGACAGTTGGCTGTGGCCGGGTTCATCGCGCCCCCGCCGGGACCGTACAGGTGCCAGAGCGCCCCGTTCGGCGCGGGGACAGCCGCACCGGCGAACCCGGCCGGGTTCGTGATGTTGTTGGCCACGTAGTACCCGCCGAGCCGGACCCCCTCCATCAGCCGGACGTTGGCGTCGAGGCCGTAGCCGTCCTCGCCGGCGAAGTAGGAACTGCTGGTGACGTTGCCGGTCACCCGGGCGATCACGGCCTGGAGCTGCAGATCGGCCAGCGAGGAAATGCGCGACCTGAGGTAGAGACCGTCCACCACGTTGGCCCCGCTGTCGGCCGTGGAATCTTCCCAGGTGTCCCCGCTCGTGTTCATGAGGAGGCCGAACGGGCCGAACTGCACCGGATGCGTCCCGAAGCCGACGCTCGTCCCGCCGAACCGGCCGAGCCAGAACTCAAGCGGCCACCCGAACGCG
>JAPVSX010000084.1:0-12678 GCA_047519495.1 Armatimonadota bacterium | reverse complement strand
CTCTTCTACATCCTGTTGGGCGTTGCGACCGTGGGGTTGAGCCGCCTGTTGGGCGCGTGGCGGGCGTGGCGCGCGGCTCCCGATCTCGGGGGCGGCGCCGCGGTGGTCCTCTTCGGCCTGACCGTGCTCGGCGCGATGCTCTGGCTGGGGTTCCTGCTGTACGAGGTAGACCGCGCCGCCGGCCGGGTGCGCCGCCGCGTCGGGCTCTACGAGTGGGTGATCGCGCGGCGCTCCATCGGGCACGGCGAGAGCTGGTCCGGGGCGGCGGGAGGTGGCCCGCGTGGGTGACTCCTCGCCGGGGGGGCCGGCCGGCCGGGCGGCGGCATACGGCGCGTGGATCGTGCTGCTTTCGCTCCTCAGCCTGGTGTGCGTGATCGGGATCTTCTGGGGGGAGCTGACCAGCCGCCGGCTCCTCGTGGGCGGCCTCGTCGGCGCGCTCCTGCTTGCCTACTCGTTCATCCTGCTATTGTTGCGGAGGGGAGGGTTCACGGGTGTATAAGCGGTGGCTGGCCCGGCTCCTCCGATGGACGCTTCGGCTCGACGTCGCGATCAACCGGGTCTACCCGGCGGACTTCAACCCCCTGTACTACACCGGCGGGTTGTCCAACCTGTTCCTGACGGTCCTGGTCCTCTCGGGGATCTTCCTGTTCTTCTACTACGTGCCATCGTTCAACGATGCGTATACGTCGGTGCAGTTCATCACGGGCGCCCCGCCGTTCGTCGCGAACGGCGTGCCCTACGGCCAGATCATCCGCGGGATCCACCGCTACGCCGCCGATGGGTTCATCATCGCGATCCTGCTGCACTTCTTCCGGAACTGGTTTACGGAGCGGTTCCGGTTCTCGCGCGACGAGCCCTGGATCAGCGGCATGATGCTCCTCGTCTTCGCCGGATTCATCGGCGTGACGGGGTATGTGCTCGTGTGGGACGAGCGCGGCGAGCTGCTGGTCGCGATGACCGGGAGCGCGCTGGGGGCGGTGCCGCTCGTCGGCGGGTGGCTGCGGTCGATCCTCTTCGGCGGGACGGGGCTGACCAACCTGCTGCTGCCGCGGATGCTGTTCCTGCACGTCGGCCCCGCGGTGGCGCTCTACATCCTGCTGTGGTGGCATTACGTCCGCATCCGCCATCCGAAGGTCTGGCCGCCCGCGGTCTGGACCCTCTTCTCGCTGGGGATCATCTTCCTGCTGACGGGGCTGGTGCCCGCCACGAGCCAGCCGGCGGCGTCGCCGGCCGCCGAGCCGACCCGGCTCGCGATGGACTGGTTCTACCTCCTGCCGTATGTGGGGCTCAAATACCTCGCGCCGCTCTGGCTGATCGCGCTTGGGGTCGTCATCGTGGCGTACGGCCTGTACATTCCGTACCAGCTCCCCGAGACGCAGGCGGAGATGGGTCTGCGCGACTCCGGCGTGGCTCAGGTGATCGACGCGAACTGCACGGGGTGCGAACTGTGCTACTACGACTGCCCCTACGACGCGATCGTCATGGCGCCGAGCCCGCACCCGGGCGTCACGAAGGCGGCGCAGGCCCGGAAGCTCCTGGCCATCGTCCTTGAGTCCCGCTGCGTCGAATGCGGCATCTGCATCGGCGCCTGCCCGTTTGAGGCGCTCGAGCTGCCGCGCTTCCTTGAAAAAGACGTCCACGAGAGGGTGCTGAGCGCATGCCGCGGCGAAGCGTAACGTCACCCACCGATCCTGCTTTCCGCCGGGGTCCAAACAGCCCGGGCGACCACGGGCCTGAGGCGCCCCTGCGGCGCCGGAGCGACACGTGACTCCTGGCGCGCGGCGCCCCAGGATCGTCGGGTTCCTCTGCGACTGGGCGGTGAGCCCCGAGGCGATCAGCCGCGAGGACGGCACAATGCGGGATCTCCCCAACGTCACGCTCATCCGGGTCCCGTGCTCGGGGTTCATCCGTCCCGCGTGGCTCGAGTTCGCCCTGCGCAACGGGGCCGAAGGCGCATTCGTCTGCGGCTGCCCGCTGGGGGACTGCTTCAACCGCCTGGGGAACAACCTGATCGGGGACCGGGTCATCCAGATGCGGCGCCGGCTCGAGCGGCAGAAGATCCATCCCGACCGGGTGGCGACGATCTTCCACGGTCTGCACGAGCAGGCGGAGTTCGTCGCGGCCGTCCGGGAGTTCAGCGACCGCGTGGCGGGCCTGCCGGGGCCCGTCGTGCCCCCGGCGCGTCCGGCGCCCGTACGGCCCGCCGGCACCGCGCTTACCGCACCGGGACAGGCGGCGGCGCCAAACCGGCGTGCGGATCTCCCCGCAGACGAAGCCGCGGCCGCTCAGAGCGCCGCGGGCGGCCAGATCCCGCCGGCGAGTCAGGAGGGAGCCTGATGGCAGAGCACGCACCGGGCGCCACGCAGGGCCCGGCGGTCCGTCTGCCGGCGGCCGCAGACGAGGGCCCGTCGGCCTGGGTCGTGTACTGGCGGTACCTGATCTTCTGGCTGCTGTTCTTCGGCCTCATCTACCTTGTCTCGCTGTACGGGATCGTGGCGGAGGCGTAACGGCGCAGCAGTCCGCCTCAGTCCTCCCGGCGCTTGACGTCCGCGGTCCTGCGGCGGCCTGCCCCACGGCGGCCCGCCCAGGCGGCGGGCCCGAGTCTCCCGAGGAAAACCCCAGGGCAGGCGAGAACTGACGGGTATCGCCATGGACCTCGATCTGATCTACGCGCCCGTGCGTGAGGACCTGGACGCGCTCGCGCGGCTGCTCCGCGACGAGCTCTCATCGGACGACCCCTTTATCGGAGAGCTGGTCAGCCACGTCCTCACGACCCAGGGCAAGATGGTGCGTCCCGCGCTGGTGTGCCTGAGTGCGCTCGCGTGCGGTGACGGCGGGCCGGCGCGGGCGGCGGGCCTGCCTCCCCCCTCCGGGGTGTCCCCGCAGGGGGGCGATGGGCCCGCGCGCCTCGGGATCGCCGGCGCCGTCGAACTGATCCACGTGGCCTCGCTGATCCACGACGATGTCATCGACGCCGCCGACCTCCGGCGCGGGCACGCGTCGGTGAACGCGATCTGGGGCAACCAGGTCGCCGTGCTCCTCGGCGACTACCTGTTCAGCAAGGCGTTCCACATGCTGGCGCGCCTGCGCCAGGACGAGATCGCCGCCGCGATGGCCTGGGCGACGGTCCGGATGAGCCAGGCCGAGATCAAGCAGATCAAGTACGGCAACACGCCGCACACCGACGAGGCGATCTACTTCGACATCATCGAAGGCAAGACGGCTCAGCTGATGAGCGCGGCCTGCCGGTGCGGGGCGCTTGCGGCCGGCGCCGCGGAGCCCGCGGCCGCCGCGCTGTCCAGGTTCGGGCTCGAGTGGGGCATGGCGTTCCAGATCACCGACGACGCCCTCGACCTGACCGCGACCGCGGACCGGCTCGGCAAGCCGATCGGCAGCGACATTCAGACCGGGAAGGTGACCCTGCCGATCATCCACGCGCTCGTTCGGGCGCCGGAGGCCGACCGCCGGCGCCTCCGGGAGATCCTCGAGCACACCGACGGCCCCACGGCCCCCGCTGGGAGGTCCTCCCTTGACGGGGCGCCCCTGCCGGACCTCCCCGGCGGTGGGCAGGCAGGCGCGCCGTCAGGGGGCGGCCGCGCCGGGGTCGCGGATGTCCAGGCGATCCTGGCGCGCAGCGGCTCGATCGACCATGCCCTCGGCGTGGCCCTCGCCCGCGCCCGCCGCGCCGCGGCGGCCCTGGAGCCCATCCGCGAGTCTCCGGCCCGGGAGAGCCTGCTGGCCCTCGTGGACTTCGTGACCGCCCGGGGGCGGTAGGGGGCAGCGGCCGCAAGGGCCGGCGGTCCGGCGCGTCCCGCGTGGCCGGGTGCCGCCCGGCAGCAGCGGCGGGGACCGCGCGCGCGGCCCCCGCCGCTGCTCTCCTTGGTGTATAATCAGGCCGGAGGTGCGTCATGACACCGAAGCTGTGGGAGCTCATCATCGTGCTGCTGATCATCATCCTCCTGTTCGGTCCGAGCCGTCTCGCCGGGCTCGGCGGGGCCGTCGGCAAGGCCATGCGGGAGTTCAGGGAGGCGACGAAGCCGGAAGAGCCGAAGCCGGCCGCGCCTGAGAAGGGAACGGGGGAGAAAAGCTGAACGGGATCCCTCCGGCTCGACGGGTGACCAGACGGGTCTGGCCACCGACGACAGAGCCCAGGGGAGCGGCCGACGGCCGCTCCTTTTTCCATTGGCGCGGGAGGTGAGAGGTGCCCAGAGTGGCCAAGCGGGGGCGCGAGCCGTGGTGGGTGCTCGTCCTCATCATCATCGCGGGAGCGATGCTGGGAAGCGTCTTTGCCGACGCCGTCGGGCAGTTCACCTACCTGGCGCCGCTCGGCCACTCGGTCGCATTCGGGATCACCCCGCCGGTCACGCTCGATCTGCGGGTGCTCACGCTCACGCTGGGGCTCGCCGTCCGGTTGAACCTGGCGATCGTCCTTGGTATAGTAGTAGCGCTGTATCTGTTTCGCATGCTTTAGCGGCGCGCGGAGCCGGCAGGATTGTCGAGGGGGTGGGGTGACGCGCCAGAGCAGCGTCAACCTCGCCCCGTCGCTGTGCATGGGTATCTCTGCGTTTCCTCCCCAGGCGGGAGCCCCCAGGCGGGAGCCGGCCGGCCGGCCGCGGATGAAGGATCTCCCCGAGGAGATCCGCCCGCGCGAGCGGCTCCTCAGCCAGGGTGCGGCTGCGCTCAGCAGCGTCGAGCTGCTCGCGGTCCTCCTCCGGACCGGCTCGCGGGCGCGGAGCGCGCTGGATGTCGCGACCGACCTCCTCGGCCGGCACGGCAGCCTGGATCGGCTTGCCGGGGCGAGCCCGGCGGAGCTCCGGCGGACGCCGGGCGTGGGCGAGGTGAAGGCGCTGCACCTCCTGGCCGCGTTCGAGCTGGGGCGGCGCCTGCAGGCGCTGCCTCCACGGAGCCGGCCGGCGATCCACCGGCCTGCCGATGCCGCATCACTCGTGATGGACGACCTGCGGTTTCGCGAGACCGAGCACTTCTGGGTGCTGCTGCTCAACACCCGGCACGAGGTTCTGGACCGGATCGAGTTGACGCACGGAGGCCTGGCCAGCTCGCCGGTGCATCCGCGTGAGGTGTTCAAGGCGGCGGTGCGGACGAGCGCGGCCGCCGTGATTCTGGTACACAACCATCCGTCGGGAGATCCCACGCCGAGCCGGGCCGACCTCGCGATGACGGCGCGGCTGTGCCGGGCCGCCCGCGTGATGGGGATCCCGATCCTGGACCACCTGATCGTTGGAGACAGCCGGTACGTGAGCCTGCGGGAGCGGGGCGTGGCGTTCGACACCGTGTCGTCGTAACCGCCCCCGGGGGGCACAATCGGCACAAGGGGGACAGGCCACCGCGGGCGGGGGCCTGCCAGCCTATCCCTGACGGGGGGCCCCCGCAAGGGTGGAAGGAGCGTGAGGGGATGTTCTTTAACGGACTGCTCAGCCGGTTCACCCGGGACATGGGTGTGGACCTTGGGACCGCCAACACCCTTGTCTACGTGCGGCGCGAGGGGATCGTGCTCCGGGAGCCCTCGGTTGTCGCGCGGCGCGTCGACGGCGGGGAGGTGCTCGCGGTCGGCGATGAGGCGAAGAAGATGATCGGCCGGACGCCGGGAGACATCGTCGCGACCCGTCCGATGCGCGACGGGGTCATCGCCGACTTCGACACGACCGCCTCGATGCTCGGGTACTTCATCCGGCGCGGGCTGCGGGGCCGGAGCCTGATGCGGCCGCGCGTGATCGTGGGTATCCCGAGCGGGGTGACCGAGGTCGAGAAGCGCGCCGTGATCGACGCGACGCTGCAGGCGGGCGCGCGGGAGGCGTACCTGATCGAGGAGCCGATGGCCGCGGCGATCGGCGCGGGGCTGCCCGTCTCCGAGCCCGTCGGCAGCATGGTCGTGGACATCGGCGGCGGGACGACGGAGGTGGCGGTGATCGCGCTCGGGGGAATCGTCACGGCCCGGAGCATCCGCGTGGCCGGGGACGAGATGGACGAGGCGATCATCCAGTACTCGCGCAAGGCGTACAACCTCCTGATCGGGGAGCGGACATCCGAGGACATCAAGATCAAGATCGGGTCCGCCTATCCGCAGAAGGACGAGCAGACGATCGAGGTGCGCGGCCGCGACCTCGTCTCGGGCCTTCCCCGGACCGTCCGGATGACCGGCACGGAGATCCGCGAGGCGATGGCCGAGCCGATCGCCGCGATCGTCGAGGCGGTCAAGATGACGCTCGAGCGGACGCCGCCCGAACTCGCCGCCGACATCGTGGACCGCGGGATCATCATGGCCGGCGGCGGCTCGCTCCTCCGCGGGCTCGACCGGCTCCTCGGCGAGGAGACCGGGATGCCGGTGATGCTGACCGAAGATCCGTTGAGCGCCGTTGTCCTCGGGACGGGGAAGGCGCTCGAGGAGATCGAGACGCTCAAGAAGGTCCTCGTCACCAGCAAGAAGATGTAGGATCCGCGTGCCTCCGTTTTACCTCGTCCGTCACCGGCGGCTCCTCCTGCTGCTCCTCCTCTGTGTGCTGGCCCTCGGCATGCTGACCGAGCAGGTGCGGACGGCGGACCGGCGGGGCATCGGCTGGTTGGGGATCGCGGTAGAGGCCGCGCTCGCCCCCCCGGCGGCTGGGCTCTCCCGGGCGAGCGACGCGCTCCTTCGGAGTTGGGCGTTCCTCCGCGAGATCGGCACCCTCCGGACCGAGAACGCCCGCCTGGCCGCCGAGGTGGCGCGCCTCCGGGAGGAGAACGCCCGCCTCCGGCCCGCCGCCCAGGAAAACAGCCGCCTGCGCGCCCTCCTCGCGTTCAAAGAGCAGCGGCCGCTGCGGATGGTGGCCGCCCGCGTCATCGGACGGGATCCGAGCCACTGGTTCAGCACGATCCTCGTGGACCGCGGGGCGTCCCAGGGCGTCGCGCGCAACGACCCCGTCGTCACGAGCGACGGGGTGGTGGGGCACGTGATCGAGACCGCCGGGTCATGGGCGCGGGTCCTGCTCATCCTGGATCCCCGGAGCGCGGTCGGCGTGCTCGTCGACCGGTCGCGCGAGGCGGGCGTCGCCGAGGGGCAGGGGCAGGCGGTCCTGCGCGTCAAGTACCTCGCCCGGGACGCCGACGTCCAGCCGGCCGACCAGGTGATGACGTCCGGCCTCGGGGAGATCTATCCCCGGGGGCTCGCGGTCGGCACCGTCATCGGCGTGAGCCGCACCAGGGGCGACCTGTTCCAGGAGGCGACGGTGCGGCCGGCGGCCGACCTCCGCCACCTGGAAGACCTCCTGATCGTCATCCGCGGCGGCGCGGGGCAGGTCTCCCGGTGACGATGCGGTACGCCCTCTACTTCGTCGCGTCGGCCGCCTCGCTCGTCCTGCAGATCACCTGGCTGAGCCGGGCGGGCCTGGGCGGCGCGGTCGCAGATCCCCTGCTCATCGTCGTCATGGTCGTCGGCCTCCTGCACGGTCCCGAGGAGGGCGCGCTGGTCGGGGCCGGCGCCGGTCTGCTGCAAGATGTGATGACAGGGACGCCCCTCGGCCTCGGGATGCTGGCCGGCGTGTGCGTGGGGTTCTGCGCCGGCCTGGTCGAGCGCACCATCTACCTCGAGAACGTGTGGCTGCCGGGGCTCGCGGCGAGCGCGCTGACCCTGGTCCGGAACGCGGTCTGGATCGGGATCGCGCACCTCGTCGGGCTCCTGAGCGCGTCGCCGCTCGACGTGGTGCGGATCACCGCGCTGGCCGCGTGCTATAATGGTATTGTTGCGGTGCCAATCTTTCATGGGCTTCGCCGCCTCGACGCCGTGTTGGTGCGGCTGTACGAGCGGCCCCGATCGATATGACCCCGGGCGATCCCGCGGCGGCATAATAGATGGACCGGGAAGATTTTGAGCGCCGGCTCACCATCGTCCTAGCGGTGATCGCAGGCCTGCTGGGGGTGCTCGCGCTCCGGCTCTGGCAGGTCCAGATCGTGCAGGGCGACTACTTCCTGCGCCTCTCCGAAGAGAACCGCCTTCGTGTGACCAGTATTGTGGCCCCGCGCGGGCTTATCGTCGACCAGCGCGGGCGTCCCATCGTCGTCAACCGCCCGGCGTTTACGGTGGCCGTCCTGCCGCTCGAGCTGCGCCAGCCGGAGCAGGAACTCCCGGTCGTAGCCCGCCTGCTCGGCATGGATCCGGCCGACATCGGGCAGAAGCTCGCGGAGGCCCACGACCGGCCGTTTGGGCCGGTGCGCCTGCGGCGCGACGTCCCGAAGGCGGTTGTCGCGGCGATCGAGGAGAGCCGTATGGACCTGCCGGGCGTCGTGGTCGAGATCGAGCCGGTGCGCCAGTATCCCTACCGCGAGCTGGCCGCGCACCTGCTCGGGTACCTGGGTGAGGTGAGCGACCGGGAGCTGCGCACGCTGCGCCTCCAGGGCTACGAGCCCGGCGAGCTGATCGGGAAGGACGGCATCGAGCGGACCTACGACCGTTACCTCCGCGGCCGGAACGGCGAGATCCAGGCGGAGGTGGACGCCCAGGGCCGGCCGTTGCGGATCCTCAGAACGGTGGCGGCGGTCCCCGGCGACACCGTCGTGCTGGGCCTCGACCTGGACGCCCAGCAGGCGGCGGAAGCGGCTCTCGGCGACCGGCTGGGCGCGGTCGTCGCGATCGACCCCCACACCGGGGCGGTCGTCGTGTTCGCGAGCCATCCCGCGTTCGATCCGAACCTGTTTTCCGCCGGGATCACGGCGCCCGCGTGGAACGGCCTGCTCAAGGACCCTCGCCAGCCCCTGATCGACCGGGTGCTCCAAGGGGGGTACCCCACGGGGTCCGTGTTCAAGATCGTGACGGCGTCGGCCGCGCTCGACCTGGGTCTCGTGAGCCCGGAGAGCCGGTTCTACTGCCCGGGGTTCTACAACCTCGGCGGCCACATCTTTCACGACCACGAGGCCCACGGGAACCTGAACTTCCTCGACGCGATCGCCCAGTCGTGCAACGTCGTGTTCTGGACCGTCTCCCGGCCGGTCGGCCCCGTGCATCTGGCCGAGTACGCGCGCATGTACGGCCTGGGACAGGTGACGGGGATGGACATGCCGCAGGAGAGCCCGGGCGTGATCCCCGATCCGGCCTGGAAGGAGCAGACGTACCGCCAGCCCTGGTACGCGGGGGACACGCTCAACGCTGCGGTTGGACAGGGGTACGTCCTCGCCACGCCGCTGCAGGTGGCGCGGATGCTCGCCGCGGTCGCGAACGGCGGCGCGCTCGTGACCCCCCACGCCGTCACCGGGATCCGCACGCCCGCCGGGCGCGAGGTCCTCCGCGTGTCGCCGCCGTCTGCCGGCCGGGTCCGGGTGAGCGCGCAAACGCTGGCCGTCCTCCAGACCGGGCTGGCCGCGGTCGTGAGCCGCGGCACCGCGGCCTCGATCCAGATCCCCGGCCTGGCCGTGGCCGGCAAGACGGGCACCGCGGAGAGTGCGCACGGGAAGCCCTTCGCCTGGTTCGCCGGGTACGCGCCGGCCGACGATCCCCGGCTCGTCGTCGTCGCGATGGTGGAGAACGCCGGGTTTGGCGCCGAATTCGCCGCCCCGATCGTCCAGCGCGTGCTCGAGGTGGCGTTCGGGATCCCGACCGCGGGGGACACGCACCCGTGAACACGGTGAGCCCGCCCCGCCCGCGGGCGCGGCGCCTGCTGCGGAACCTGGACTGGCCGCTCCTCGGCGCCACGGCTGCGCTCGCCGTGCTCGGGCTGGTGATGGTGTACAGCACGACGCGCACGGGGCCGCACCCCTTCGTGTTCCTCCGCAGCCAGCTGCTCCACCTGGCCGTCGGCGTGCTCGTCGGGGTCGTGATTCTCGCCGTGGACTACCGGTCGTTCGCCGCGGGCGCCCGCGGGCTGTACGTGATCAACCTCGCCCTGCTGGCGTTGGTGCTGGTGCTGGGACGCAGCACCCTCGGCGCGCAGCGCTGGATCTCGCTCGGGCCGCTCGGCCAGTTCCAGCCCTCGGAGTTCGCGAAGCTGGCGATCGTGATCACCCTCGCAAAGCACATGGCCGACCGGCCCGGCCCGTACCGCTCGCTCGCCGGCCTCTCGCCGTTTCTCGCCCACATCGCGCTGCCGATGGTCCTGATCTTCCGGCAGCCGGACCTCGGCACCGCGCTCGTGTACGGAGCGATCCTGCTCGGGATGCTCTACGCCGGCGGCGCCCGGCGGCGGGACCTGGCGGGGCTGGCCGCGGGCGCGGCGCTCCTGGCGCCGCTCTTCTGGCACGTCCTGAAGGACTACCAGCGCCGCCGCCTTCTGGTGTTTCTGGACCCTTCGCTGGATCCACAGGGCTCCGGGTACGGGATCATCCAGTCCAAGATCGCGGTCGGCAGCGGGATGCTGTGGGGCAAGGGCCTGTTCGCCGGCACCCAGAACGTCTTGCAGTTCGTGCCGGAGCACCACACGGACTTCATCTTTTCGGTGATCGGCGAGGAACTGGGGTTCGTGGGGGCGCTCGTGCTGCTCGGCCTTGTCTTCCTCTGGCTCAGCCGGGGCCTCCGGATCGCCATGCAGGCGCGCGACGAGTTTGGGGCGCTCGCCGCCGTGGGGATCGTGTCGATGGTCGCGTTTCACGTCTTCGTGAACGTCGGGATGACGGTGGGGATCATGCCGATCACGGGGATCCCGCTGCCGTTCATCAGCTATGGGGGGAGCGCGCTCATGACGATGCTGTGGGCCACGGCGTTCCTCCTCAACATCGGGATGCGGCATCAAAAAATTCTCTTCTGATAAGGGAGGGACCGGCGGCGCAGCTGCGCCGCGACCGAATGCGCAAGGAGATTCTGGCCAACGTGGAGTCCTTCGAGGTGCGCGTCGCCGTCCTGGAGGACGGCGTCCTCACCGGCATTTTCTTCGAACGGGGGGAGCCGCTCGCCGGCAACGTCTACAAGGGCCGCGTCGCGAGCGTCCTGCCCGGGATGGAGGCGGCGTTCGTGGACATCGGCCTCGGGCGCAACGCGTTCCTGCACATCGCCGACGTCCGATCACACCGGATCGGCGGGGAGGAACTCGAGGACCAGATCGGACGCGGGCCGATCGCCGAGCGGCTCCGGGTCGGCCAGGAGATCCTCGTCCAGGTGACCAAGGAGCCGCGCGGGACCAAGGGCGCGCGGGCGACGACGTACGTGGCGCTGCCGGCGCACTACCTGGTCCTGATGCCCACGGTGAGCGGGGTGGGCGTCAGCCGGCGGATCGAGGACGAGCAGGAGCGGAAGCGCCTCCGGGCGATCGCCGAGCGGCTGCGGCCGGAGGGGATGGGCCTCATCGTCCGCACGGCGGCCGAGGGGATCGAGGAGCGCGACCTCGCGGACGACGTCCGGTTCCTGCTGCAGCTGTGGGGCAAGGTCACCGAGCGGGCGCGCCAGAGCCGGGCGCCCGCCGTCCTCTACCAGGACCTCGGCCTGATCCGGCGCGTGGTGCGCGACCTGTTCACCGGCGAGGTGGACCGCTTCGTCGTCGACTCCCCGCGCGAGTTCGAGCGGGTCCGGGACCTCGTCGGGTCGTTCGCACCCGAGCTGCGGGCGCGCATCCACCTTCACGCCGGGCCGGAGCCGATCTTCGACGCCTACGGCGTGGAACGGGAGATCGAGCGCGCGCTGCGCCGGAAGGTGTGGCTCAAGAGCGGCGGGTACGTGGTGTTCGACCGGACCGAGGCCGCGACGGTGATCGACGTCAACACCGGCAAGTACGTGGGCAAGACCGACCTGGCCAGCACGATCCTCAAGACGAACCTCGAGGCCGCCCAGGAGATCGCCCGCCAGATCCGGCTGCGCGATATCGGCGGGATCATCCTGATCGACTTCATCGACATGGACGCCGAGAAGCACCGGCGGCGGGTGCTCGCAGCCCTCCACGACGCCGTCCGCGCCGACCGCACGAAGATCCACGTGATCGACCTGACGGGGCTCGGCCTGGTGGAGATCACCCGCAAGCGGGTGTACCAGGACCTCGAGGAGCTGATGCGGATCCCGTGCCCGTACTGCGAGGGTCGGGGCCGCGTGCTCTCGCCGCAGAGCATGGCGGTCCGCGTCCGGCGCGAGCTCGGCCGGCTCGCTGCGACGGCCCGCGCCCGGTGCCTGCTCGCCGAGGTCCACCCGCAGGTGGCCGCGCTCCTCGACGAGGACGCGGCGTGGCGCGATGGGCTGGCGCGGGAGTCCGGCAAGGCGATCGTCATCCGCCCGCAGCCCGGGGTGTCCCTGGATCGGGTGACCCTGCTCCAGGCGGACTCGCCGGAGGCCGCGGAGCGCCAGGCCGCCGCGCGCTTGAACGGGGAGGGGGCCCAGACGTTCTGGCTGGACCCCGTGCGCGGAGAGGTGCTGGACCTGCCGGACGAAGATGCGGTGGAGGCCTATGTCCCCGCGGGCGCGCCGCTCGGGGGGTCGGGCGGGCTGCTCGCGCGCGCGTGGGGCTGGATCGAGGCGCACCTGATCGCCCATCCGGCCGCCCGGTCGCGTACGGGGGGCCGAGACGCCGCGGGTTCCCACGCAGACGCCGGCCGCGGCGACGAAGACGGCACGGTGTCGCCACACGCCGATCGGCCGCGCCGGGGCGGCACGCCGCGGTAGGCCGGATACCGGCGCCGCGTCGCGGCGTTGACACTCCCAGGGGGGCGTGCTACGATTTCCAGAGTTTCCGGCGCGCGGTGTGGCGCCGGCCGGGGTGGACGTTCGCATGTACGCGG
>JAPVSX010000083.1:0-7070 GCA_047519495.1 Armatimonadota bacterium | reverse complement strand
CTGCCCGGGGGCATTACGCCCCCCTCCGGCGTAGCTCGAGGCCGAGGGCCGCCAGCTTCTCCTTGACCTCGTCGAGGGACTTGCGGCCGAAGTTCTTGACGTTGACGACCTCGTCCTCGGTCCGCTGCAGGAGGTCGCCCAGGGTGTTGATCCCGGCCCGCTTCAGGCAGTTGTACGGCCGGACCGACAGGTCCAGCTCCTCGATCGGCATACTGGCGAGCTTGCTCGTCTCCTCGGCCTGCGGGCCGACCGCCACCTCGGCGCCGACTGCGGTGCCCACGAACAGCCGGAAGTAGTCGATCAGCAGGCGCGCCGACTCCTGCAGGGCCTCCTCGGGCCGGATGCTGCCATCGGTCCAGACCTCGAGGACGAGCCGGTCGAAGTCGGTCGCGTGGCCGACCCGGGTGTCCTCCACCGAGTAGTTGACCCTCTGGATCGGCGAGAACACCGAGTCCACCGGGATCACACCGATGACATGCTCGCTCTTCCGGTGCCGCTCGGCCGGGACGTAGCCCTTGCCGCGCTCCACGACGAGCTCCATCGCCAGATGGGCGGTCTTCCCGTCGAGCGTCGCGATATGGAGGTCCGGGTTCAGGATCTCCACCTCAGCGTCCGGCTGCAGGTCCCCCGCGGTGACGTCCTTCTTGCCCTTGACGTCCAGCCGCAGGAGCTTCGGTTTGTCGCTGTGCAGCTTGAACGACAGCTCCTTCAGGTTCAAAATCAACTGCGTCACGTCCTCGACGACTCCGGGGACCGTGGAGAACTCATGCAACACGTTCTCGATCTTTACCGAGGTCACGGCCGCGCCGGGAATCGAGGACAGGAGCACGCGCCGCAGCGCGTTCCCGAGCGTCACGCCGAACCCGCGCTCCAGCGGTTCCACGATGAACTTGCCGTAGGTATCCGAGAGCTCCGCGTACTCGATCTTGGGTTTGGTGATCTCCCACACGCCCGTCAACCCCCTATCCCACCCCCGCGAATTCCCTCCCGGCCTGTCCCCGCCTGGGGACAATTCGCGCACTGCCGCCAGCGTCTGCTCATCCATCATCGTCTCTACCTCGAGTAGTATTCAACGATCAACTGTTCGTGCACGGGGACGTCGATGTCTTCCCGGGCCGGCAGCGTCAGGACCCGGCCGCTCAGCGTCTCCGGGCTGTACTCCAGCCAGGCGGGCAGCCCGCGCGCCGGCGCGCCGCCCTGCAGGGCCTTGAATTGGGGCAGCTCCCGGCTGCCCTGGGCGACGCCGACGGTCTGTCCCGGCCGCACGAGGTACGCCGGGATCGTGACCTTGCCCCCGTCCACGGTGACGTGCCCGTGGGCGACGAGCTGGCGCGCCGCCTTCCGGCTCGCCGCCAGGCCGAGGCGGTACACGAGGTTGTCGACGCGGGTCTCCAGGAGCTGCAACAGCCGGGTGCCGGTCACGCCCTTGGCCCGGGCCGCCGTCTGGAAGTACCGCTTGAACTGGTCCTCGTACACCCCGTAGAACCGGCGGAGCCGCTGCTTCTCGCGCAGGCGGACGGCGAAGTCCGACGGCTTCCGGCGGCTCGGGCCGTGCATGCCGGGCGGCGTCGTGTCCTTGGCCACCGGGCACTTGTCCGTGTAGCACTTCTCGCCCTTGAGGTAGAGCTTCATGCCCTCCCGGCGGCACAGCCGGCAGACCGCGTCATGATACCGTCCCATGACTCCTCCCCTACACCCGCCGCCGCTTCGGCGGACGGCACCCGTCGTGCGGGATAGGCGTGACGTCCTTGATCAGATTGACCTCGAGGCCGGCGGCCTGCAGCGACCGGATCGCCGCCTCCCGTCCCGCCCCGGGGCCCTTGACGTAGACCTCAACCTGGCGCAGGCCGTGCTCCATCGCCTTCCGGGCGGCGTTCTCCGCGGCCAGGCCGGCGGCGAACGGGGTGCCCTTGCGCGAGCCCTTGAACCCCGAGGTCCCGGCGCTCGCCCACGCGAGCACGTTGCCCGAGAGATCGCTGATCGTCACCACCGTGTTGTTGAACGTTGACTGGATGTGCGCGATGCCCGCCGGAACGTTCTTGCGCTCCTTGCGCTTCCCGCGTGCCCCCTTGGCCATACCGTCCTCCCGCCTCCCTGCCTCTCGGCCTTACCCCCGCGCGTCGATATCAGTGCACCGTCTTGCACCGCAGATCGCGTGTGCGCGCCAAACGTCGCCGACGATGCGGCCGGCGCGGGCGTAGTGGCTCACGCCGTAGGCGCTGGTGCGCCCGACGCGGCCGTGGTGGCCTTCGCCCGGCGCGCGCCGACGGTCTTCCGCGGTCCCTTCCGGGTCCGCGCGTTCGTCCGCGTCCGCTGCCCCCGGACCGGGAGACCCTTCCGGTGCCGGAGGCCCCGGTAGCACCCGATCTCGATCAGGCGGCGGATGTCCATCGCCACATCCCGCCGGAGGTCGCCCTCGACCTTGTAGTTCCGGTCGATCACCTCCCGCAGGCGCGTGACCTCTTCCTCGGTCAGGTTCCGGACACGCGTGTCGGGGTTGATCCCGGTGATCTGGAGGATCTCCCCCGCGCGGCTCCGTCCGATCCCGTAAATGTAGGTCAGGGCCACCTCGACCCGCTTGTCCCGCGGGAGATCCACGCCTGCGATGCGTGCCATCGTTTAACTCCTCCTAGTCAACTCACACGCCGGGCGAAGACCCTGCTACCCCTGCTTCTGCTTGTGCTTGGGGTTCTCGCAGATCACCATGACGCGGCTGCCGCGCTTGATGATCTTGCACTTCTCGCACATCTTTCGCACCGACGCGCGTACCTTCACGGTGCCATCCTCCTAGTCCGCCATCTCATTGGGCCGCGGGGACCATCACCTGCGCCTACCGGAACCGGTATGTGATCCGTCCCCGAGTGGGATCGTACGGCGACAGCTCGACCTTCACACGGTCGCCCGGAAGGATGCGGATAAAGTGAATGCGCATCTTCCCGGAGATGTGGGCCAGGATCTTGTGGCCGGACGCGAGCTCCACCCGGAACATGGCGTTGGGGAGCACCTCGACGACCGTGCCCTCCACCTCGATGACGTCTTTCTTGGCCATGCGTCCGGTCCTCTCCGCCCCGCTCCCCAGATTCCGGGTCGACCGCCGATCATACCCAACAAAATCTTATTATACTTGCGCGTCCTCGGGAAGTCTAGTCAGCACGTCCGCGCCCGTTTCGGTGACCGCGACCGTGTGCTCGAAGTGGGCCGACGGCTTGTGGTCGCGCGTCCGGACCGTCCAGCCGTCCGGGTCCACCGTGACGTCCGAAGTCCCTGCGTTCACCATCGGCTCGATCGCCAGCGTCATCCCGGGCTGCAGGACGACCCCGTTCCCCGGCCGGCCGAAGTTGGGCACCTGGGGCTCCTCGTGGAGGTTCCGCCCCACCCCGTGGCCGGCGAAGTCCCGGACAACCGAGAAGCCGTGGCGCTCGACGTACCGCTGGATCGCGGCGCTGATATCGCCCAGCCGCCCGCCCGGCCGGACCGCCCGGATGCCCTCCTCGAGCGACGCCGCCGTCACCCGAAGGAGGCGCTCGAGGTCCTCGGAAATCCGCCCCACGGGCACCGTCACCGCCAGATCCCCGTGGAACCCCTCGACGATCGCACCGAGGTCCAGGCTCACGATCTCCCCTTCGCGCAGCCGGCGCCGGCCCGGGATGCCGTGCACGACCTCGTCGTTCACCGATACGCACAGGCTCGCCGGATAGCCCCGGTAGCCCAGGAACGACGGGATGCCGCCCAGCGCGCGGATGCGGTCCTCGGCGATCCGGTCGAGCTCCCGCGTCGTCACGCCCGGACGGACCGCCTCGACGACCGCCCGGAGCGCCACGGCGGCGACGCGGCAGGCGCGGCGCATCACGGCGAGCTCGGCGGGTGACTTCAGCACGATCATCCTGGCCATGGGTGCCCTCACCGGCGCCCGGCCCGGGCCTCGACGAACTCCCGGATCCGCGCGTACACGTCCTCGACGTTGCCCTCGGCGTTCACGGTGAGGAACAGCCCCTGGTGCCGGTAGTGGTCCACGAGCGGAGCGGTCCACTGGTGGAACACCTCCAGCCGGTGGAGAACCGTCTCGGGCTCGTCGTCGCGCCGCTGGATCAGCTCGGTGCCGTCCAGGTCGCACCGCCCGGGCGTCTTGGGCGGCTTGTAGTCCAGGTGGTAGATCGCGCCGCAGGTCGGGCACACCCACCGGCCCGTGAGGCGCCGGAGCAGCACCTCCTCGCGGATCTCGAAGAAGACGACTGCGTCGAGGCGCTGGTCGCTCTGCGCCAGCAGGCGGTCCAGCGCGTCCGCCTGGGGCAGCGTCCGGGGGTAGCCGTCGAGGATGAACCCGGCGGCCGCGTCGGGCTCGGCCAGGCGCTTCTGGACGATCTCCTGCATCACGTCGTCGGGCACGAGGTCGCCGCGCTGCATGTAGGCCTGGGCCAGCCGGCCGACCGCGGTGCCCTCCCGGACCGCCTGGCGGAGGATGTCGCCCGTGGAGATGTGCGGGATCCCGTGACGCTCGCGAAAGATCTCAGCCTGCGTCCCTTTCCCGGCGCCCGGCGGGCCCATGAAGATGAGGTTCATGCGGCTCCGGTCACTTCATAAAGCCTTCGTAGTGCCGCATCAGGACGTAGGCCTCGATCTGCTTCATCGTCTCGAGGGCCACCCCGACGACAATCAGGAGGGAGGTGCCGGTCAGGTAAAGGGTCAGCTGGCCGGTAAACCGCGCGAGGAAGATCGGGCCGACCGCGATCAGGCCGAGGAACAGGGCGCCCACGAGGGTCAGGCGCTCGAGGATCCTCGTCAGGTACTCGGTCGTGGGCCTGCCCGGCCGGATGCCCGGGACGAACCCGCCGTACTTCTTGATGTTGTCCGAGACGTCCTCGGGGTCGAAGCTGACCGCCGTGTAGAAGTACGTGAACAAGATGATCAGGATGAAGTAGAGCAGCGCGCCCACCGTCCCGCTGAGGGTCAGGAAGTTCCCGATGCGCTGGACCCACTCGATGCGGGAGAACTGCGCGATCGTCGAGGGGAACTGCATCACCGAGATCGCGAAGATGATCGGGATCACGCCGGCCGACGCGATCCGGATCGGCAGGTGCGTCGTCTGCCCGCCGACCATCCGCCGGCCGACGATCCGCTTCGCGTACTGGATCGGCACCTTGCGCGCGGCCTGAGTCACGATGACGACCGCCACGATGCTGGTCAGGATCACCAGCACGTCGGCCAGCGCCCGGAACATCGACGCCTCGCCGACCTGCACGAGGCCGATGGTCTGGCGGAGCTGGGCGGGCAGGCGCGCGACGATGCCGGCGAAGATGATCAGCGAAACCCCGTTGCCGATCCCGTACTCGGTCATGATCTCGCCCATCCAGGTCAGCACCATGGTGCCGGCGACCAGGGTCGCGACGATCTCCCCCAGCAGCAACGGCCGGGGACTTGTGACCGCGCCGAGGTTCCGGATCAGCACCGTCTGGCCGATGGCCTGGATCGCGGCCAGGAACACCGACAGGTACAGGACGTACTGCCCGATCTTGCGCCGCCCCGCCTCGCCCTCTTCCCGGTGGATCTCCTTCAGCCGCGGGAAGACGACCTCGAGCAGGCTGAAGATGATCGACGCGGTGATGTAGGGGAAGACGCCCAGGGCAAAGAGGGCGAACCGCGACAGCGCGCCGCCGACGAACAGGTCGATGAAGCCGAACACGTTCCCCTGCTGGGAGAACAGGGTTTGCAGCCGCGCGACGTCCACGCCCGGCACCGGAATGTGCGAGCCGAGGCGGAACAGCGCCAGCATCCCCAAGGTAAAGAGGAACTTCCGCCGGAGGTCCGGGATCCTGAGGATGTTTGCCAGCCCGGGAATCATGCCTGTCCTCCTGCAGGAAGGGCCTGCCCATCTGCCTGCCTGCCCCCTGAAGGGGGTCCCCCACGGGAGGCGCCCGCATGGGTGTCCCCCCCAGACGGGACGATCACCTCGGCCCGCCCGCCGGCAGCCTCGATGCGCGCCCGCGCGCGCTCGCTGAACGCGTGCGCCAGGACGGTGAGGGCATGCCCGAGCTCGCCGTCGCCGAGAATCTTGACCTGGTTCGCCCGCAGGAGGCGCGCCTCGCGCAGCCGCTCCGGGGTCACCTCGCTCCCGGCCGGGAACACGCTGAGGCGGCCGACGTTGACCGTTCCCATGCGGGGGCGGGGCGGCCCGCCCACGACGTTGCTGCCGGCCCCGCGCACGCCCCGGCGGTACGGCACCCGCTTGACGAGGGGCAGCTGGCCGCCCTCGAACCCCGGCCGGGTCTGGCCGCCGGACCGCGCCTTCTGACCCTTGGTGCCTCGGCCCGCAGTGTTGCCCCTGCCGGACCCGGCGCCGCGGCCCACCCGGCGGGAGGGACGACGGGAGCCCCGGGCGGGCCTGAGCCTACCGATGCTGACCATGCTCCACCTCTTCCACGGAGACCAGGTGCTGCACTTTCCGGAGCGCCCCCCGAAGCGCGGGCGTCAGGACGTGCACACGCGCCGCGCCGACGCGGCGCAGGCCGAGCGCCCACACCGTGCGCCGCTGAGTCTCGGTGTGGCCGATCAGGCTCCGCCGCAGCGTGACCCGGACCTCGGGCGTCACTGCGCGCTCAGCCACCGGGCCCCCCTCCGTCCGAGCAGATCCTCAACAGACTTGTGGCGCATCCGCGCCACCTCCTCGGGCTGCCGGATGTCCAGCATGCCTTTGAGCGTCGCCCGCGCCTGGTTGATCGGGTTGCTGCTCCCGAGCGACTTCGTGAGGATGTCGCGCACGCCCGCCGCCTCGAGCACCGCCCGCACCGGGCCGCCCGCGATGACGCCGGTTCCCCGGGCCGCCGGCCGCAGCAGTACCCGCGCCGCGCCGTACACGGAGACGATCTCGTGGTGAATCGTGGTTCCGGCGAGCGGCACCTCCATCAGGTTCTTCTTGGCGTCTTCGGTGCCTTTGCGGATCGCGTCGGGCACCTCGCCGGCCTTCCCGAGCCCGACACCAACATGGCCGTGCTCGTCCCCCACGACCACGAGGGCGCTGAAGTTGAAGCGCTTTGCGCCTTTCGTCACCTTGGCAACGCGGTTGATCCAGATCG
>JAPVSX010000082.1:0-24006 GCA_047519495.1 Armatimonadota bacterium | reverse complement strand
GTTCGGCGCCATCCTGTGCTACGATTTGTTCGCGCACGTGCGCGCCCGCGTGGACGTCTGGCTCAACCCGTGGGGGGACCCGTCGGGGCGCGGGTACCAGATTCTGCAGGGGCTCTACAGCCTGGCGAGCGGCGGCGTGCTCGGCACGGGCCTCGCTGCCGGGCATCCCGACCTCGTCCCGGCGGCACACACCGACATGATCTTCCCGGCGATCGGCGAGGAGTTCGGGCTCGTGGGCACGGCCTGCGTCGTCGCGCTCTACCTCCTGCTGATCGGACGGAGCTTCCGCACCGCGGTCCGGGCCGGCGGTCCTCTGGAGACGCTCGTCGCGGCGGGGCTTTCGACGGCGATCGGCCTGCAGACGTTCATCATCCTCGGGGGCAGCACCCGGCTGATTCCGCTCACCGGGATTCCGGCGCCCTTCATCACCTATGGGGGCAGCGCGGCCGTGAGCAACTTTACGGCCCTCGCACTGCTCCTCTCAATCTCCGCACGGGCGGCCCGGAGCGTCCGCGCCGGGGGGGAGGCACGCGATGGCGGGCCGGGCCGCTAGCCTCGGCCGGCTCCTCGCCGGCCTCCTCGTCGTGCTCCTCGTGTACCTGGCCGGCGTGCAGGTCGTCTGGGGGCCGCAGCTCGCCGACGCGCCGGGGAATCCGCGGCTCGCGCTCGCGGCCGAGCGGATCCACTGGGGCCGGATCCTCGACCGCCGCCTCGCCGTCCTCGCCGACTCCCAGCGGGTCGGAGGGCAGCAGGTCCGCCGCTACCCCTCGGGCGACCTCTTCGCGCACGCGCTGGGCTACCGCAGCGGCCGGTACGGGCTTGCCGGTGTCGAATCGCAGTACGATCCCGCGCTGCTCGGCCTGCCGGCGCGGGATCCCTGGGAGGCGCTCCAGGAGGCGTTCGGCCAGCCGGCCCGCGGCGACGATCTGGTCCTGACCCTCGATACCTCGGTCCAGCAGGTCGCGGCGCAGGCGCTCGGGGGCCGGCGCGGCGCGGTCGTCGTGCTCGATCCCCGGACCGGCGCGGTGCTTGCGCTCCTGAGCCGGCCGTCATTCGACCCCGCGGCGGTGGACGCCCGGTGGGATGCGATCACGCACGACCCCGCGGCCCCGCTGCTCGATCGCGCGACGCAGGGGCAGTATCCGCCGGGGTCGTCGTTCAAGCCGGTCGTGCTCGCTGCGGCGCTCAGGACCCGCCGGGTCACGCAGCAGACCGTCCTCGCCTGTCCCGAGACCATCACGGTCGCCGGCGCCGCGGTCAGCAACTTCGAGCATGAGCGCTATGGGCGGGTGACGGTCCCGCAGGCGTTCGCGTACTCGTGCAACACCTCGTTTGTCGAGATCGGGCTGCTCGTCGGCGCAGACGCGATCGTCGGCGCAGCGCGCGCCTTCGGCCTCGGGCGCGCCCCCCGCTTCGACCTGCCCGCCGCCGCGGGGCACCTCCCCGACCCCCGCGTCCTCGGCCAGCGCGGCCTGGCCCAGATCTCGTTCGGGCAGGGGAGCCTCCTCGTGACGCCGCTGCAGATGGCCCTCGTCGCGGCGACGATCGCCAACCACGGGATCATGATGCGCCCGTTCCTGGTCTCGCAGGTGAGAAGTCCCGACGGCCGCATCCTGGAATCCTACGCGGAGCGCGGCAGCCGGGAGGTGATCCCGGCGGCCCTCGCCGCCCAGATTGCGCAGGACATGGTCGGCGTGGTGCAGAGCGGGACGGGAACCGCCGCGCAGATCCCGGGGGTCCAGGTGGCGGGGAAGACCGGCACCGCGCAGAACCCGCACGGGCCGACGCACGCGTGGTTCATCGCGTTTGCGCCCGCCGACCGTCCGACGGCGTCGGTCGCGGTCCTGCTCGAGAACGCCGGCGTCGGCGGCGAGGTCGCCGCGCCTGCCGCGCGTCAGGTGCTCGCGTCGGCGCTCGCGGCGCAGGCCGCACAGGGGCGGCGGCCGTGATCGGCCGGATCCTGGGCGGGCGGTACGAGATCGTGGGGCCGCTCAGCGAGGGCGGGATGGCCCTCGTGTTCCGCGGCCGGAGAACGGACGACGGCCGGCCCGTCGCGATCAAGATCCTGCGCGACCAGTACGCCCACAACGCGGAGTTCGTCGCCCGGTTCGAGCGCGAGGCGCAGGCCGTGGCCCAGCTCTCCCACCCGCGGATGGTCCAGATCTTCGACCACGGGCGCGACGGCGACGTGCACTTCATCGTGATGGAGTTCGTCGAGGGCGAGGACCTCAAGACGCACCTCCGCCGGACCGGGCCTCTGCCGGAGCCGGAGGCGCGCCGGATCGCGGCGCAGGTGTGCGACGTCCTCGAGTACGCGCACGGGATGGGCATCGTCCACCGCGACATCAAGCCCCAGAACATCCTCCTCACGCAGGACGGCCAGATAAAGGTGACCGACTTCGGGATCGCCCGGGCGCTCGCGTCCACGACGATCACCGAGACCGGCACGGTCCTCGGATCGGTCCAGTATCTCTCGCCTGAGCAGGCCCGGGGCCTCGGCGTCGGGCGGAGCGCGGATCTATACTCGCTCGGCGTCGTCCTCTACGAGGCCGTGACGGGCAGCCTTCCGTTCGACGGCGACACCCCGATCACGATCGCGCTGCGGCACATGCACGAGCCGCCGCCCGTGCCCCGGCGCGACGGCGCGCGCCTCAGCCCGGCGACGGAGGGCATCATCCTCAAAGCGCTCACGAAGGATCCGGACGACCGCTACCGGTCGGCCCGCGAGATGCGCGAGGACCTCCTCGGCGAGACCGCGCGCTGGCGTGAGCGGGCGCCGGACGCCGAGGCGACGGCCATCGTCCGCCGCAGGGATGCGGACGAGGCGCGCCGCGCGCGGAGCCGCCCGCTGCGGACGATCGGGCCGTTCTTTGCCGCCGCCGCGGCGCTGCTGCTGATCTTCGTGGGCATCACCGTCGGGTGGCAGGCGCTCACCGCGTACCTGAACGTGCCCGAGGTGCAGGTGCCCGATCTCACCGGCCGGACGCTCTCCGATGCCCAGACCCTCGCCCGCCGAGGCCACCTGAGCGTGCAGCTGGTCGAGCAGCGGCACAGCCGGACGACGCCTGCCGGCTCCGTCCTCAGCCAGGATCCCCCGGCGGGGCGCACGGTGAAGGTCAACCGCGTGATCGGCCTGATCACGAGCCTTGGGCCGGAGATGGTCGAGGTCCCGGACGTGCGCCGGCACTCCCTGGAGGAGGCCCGCGTCACGATCGAACAGACCCGCCTGGCCGTCGGCGAGCTGCGCGAAGCGTACGACCAGGCCGTTCCCTCGGGATTCATCTTGCTCCAAGATCCCGCGTCCGGCGCGTCGGTCGAGCGGGGGACGGCGGTGAACCTGACCGTCAGCAAGGGCCAGCGGACGCTCGTGCTGCCGGATCTCGTCGGCCGCTCGCTCGACGACGCGCGCCGGATGCTGCAGGACCTCGGGGTGACGCTCCGCGCGGTGGACCAGGTGCCCCGAGGTGACGTGCCGCCCGGGCAGGTCGTCGCGATGACCCCCCCGGCCGGGGCGCAGATCCGGCACGAGGATGCCGTGAGCGTCACGATCGCGGTCCGGCCTGGCGCAGGCGGGAGCCCGCCTCCGCAGCCGATCGTCACCAGCACGCGCCCGGCCCAGGCGGCGACCGGCGACCGGCGGCAGGTGCACGTCAAGCTCGTGGTGCCCGAAGGGCCGGCGCACCAGACGGTCAAGATCGTCGTGATCGACCAGCAGGGGGTGCACGTCGCGTACCAGGGGATCCACAGCCCCGGCGAGAACCTCGATACGGAGGTGACCGGCCAGGGCTACACGATCGTGCAAGTGTACATCGAAGGCCGGCTGATCCAGGAGATCCGTCCCTAGTGGACTTGAAGATCGCGCCTTCGATCCTCGCGGCCGACTTCGGCCGGCTGGCCGAGGAGGTCCAGGCCGCCGAGCGCGCCGGCGCGTCCTTGATCCACGTGGACGTCATGGACGGGCGGTTCGTCTCGGAGATCACGCTGGGACCTGTCGTCGTGCGCGCCGTCCGGCGGGCGACGCGCCTGCCCCTCGACGTGCACCTGATGATCGTCGAGCCTGAGCGGCACCTCGACGCGTTCGCCCAGGCCGGGGCGTCCCGTCTCGCGGTGCACGTTGAAGCCTGCCCGCACCTCTACCAGACGCTCCAGCAGATCGCCGACCTGGGCGTCCGCCCCGTCGTCGCGCTCAACCCGGCGACGCCGCCCGAGCAGGCGGCGTGGGTCCTGCCGCGTGTGGAGGCCGTCCTCGTCATGACGGTGGAGCCGGGCGCCGGCGGCCAGCCGTTCATCCCCGAGATGCTGCCCAAGATCCGGCGGCTCGCCGAGTGGCGTGAGCAGCGCGGCCTCTCGTTCGAGATCGAAGTGGATGGGGGGATCGGACCGGGCACGGCCGCCGCGGCGGTCGAGGCCGGGGCGTCGGTGCTCGTGGCCGGCACCGCCGTGTTCGGCGCGCCGGAGGGCGTCGCCGCCGCGATCGCGCAGCTGCGCGAGGCTGCCCTCCCGGCCCGCCGGCGCTCGTAACGGACCGCCTTGACCTCGCCGGATTGCGCACGCTTCAGCACCGCACGCGGCCAATGGTCCATGGCGGTCCTACTGTACGGTCTTCCCAGTATTGCGGCGGATGTTACCGAAACGGTCGGCCGCGGAGGCCGGCCTGCGGCGTGAGCCAAGACGTGCCCTGCGCTCTCTGTCGAGGGACGGATTCGAACGCGCGCTCCGGGCAGGCCTCTGCGGCCGTTCTTCTCCCGTCGAACTTGCGGGACGGAGCACGACCGTGAGCGAGACGGTGCCGGGCGTCCTGATCACCCATCCCGACTACCGCCGGCACCTCACGGGTCCCCACCATCCTGAGCGGCCCGAGCGCCTGGACGCGATCGAATCCCTTCTCCGGCGGACGCCGCTCTGGGAGGCGCTCACACACCGGAGCCCCGAGCCGGTTGGCGAGGAGTTGCTGGCGCGCGTCCACACCCGCGCGTACGTCGCCCGGGTGCGCGAGGTAGCCGCCGCAGGGGGCGGAGCCCTCGACCCGGACACGCCGGTGTCGCCCGTCTCCTACGAGGTCGCCTGCCGGGCCGCGGGCGGCGCGCTCCTCGCCGTGGACGCCACCGCGGCGGGGGAAGCGCCGGTCGCGGTGGCGCTCGTCCGCCCGCCGGGCCACCACGCCGGCCCGCAAACGGGCATGGGCTTCTGCCTCTTCAACAACGTCGCGATCGCCGCCCGGCACGCGCTGGACGCGCACGGCCTCGAGCGGGTCCTGATCCTGGATTGGGACGTGCACCACGGCAACGGCACCCAGGAGGTGTTCTACCGCGAGCCCCGGGTCGTTCTCTGTTCCCTGCACCAGGAGCGCTGGTACCCGGGGACCGGTGCGGTCGACGAGGTCGGGGAGGGGCCGGGGGAGGGAACGACGGTCAACATCCCGCTGCCCGCCGGAATCGGCGACGAGGGCTACATCTATCTGTGGGAGGAGGTTGTGCTTCCGCTCCTCGCGGCGGCCGCGCCGGGGATGGTCCTGATCTCTGCCGGGTTCGACGCGCACCACCGGGACCCGCTGGGCGGGATGCTGCTCACCGCGCGCGGGTTCGGCCGTCTCGCGCGCCTGGTCCGCGAGGCGGCCGGCCGGGCACCGGTCGTGGCGGTCCTCGAGGGCGGCTACGACCTCGACGGCCTGGCCCACTCCGTCGCCGCCACGCTGGAGGGACTCACCGGGATCTCCGCCGGCGTGGCCGAGCGTGAAGCCGAGGTCCGCGAGGCGCCGTTCGCTGTGGCCCGGGCGCGGGCCCGGGAGGTCCGCCACGTCCTGCGCGAGTATTGGGAGTTGTAGCCTGCGGTCCGTTGAGCGCAGCGAGGAGGCGCCGATGCTGATCGAGATTCCGCCCCACCGGCTGCGCATCCATCCGGACGCGTTCGTCGCGCCCTCCGCCGATCTCATCGGCCGCGTGACGATCGACGCTCATGCCAGTGTCTGGTTCCAGGCGCTTCTGCGCGCGGAGGTCGAGCCGATCTCGCTGGGGGCGGAGAGCAACATCCAGGACGGCTGCTGCGTCCACACCGACCCGAACTTTCCGGTCGTGATCGGCCGGGGCGTCACCATCGGCCACGGGGTGATCCTGCACGGGTGCACGGTCGAGGACGGGGCGCTCGTGGGGATGGGCGCGATCGTGCTCAACGGCGCCCGGATCGGCGCCGAGGCCCTGGTCGGCTCCGGCACGGTGGTCTCAGAGGGGAAGGCGGTGCCCCCGCGCACGCTCTACCTGGGCGTGCCGGGCAGGGTCATGCGGGAGCTGACGGACGACGACCTGGCACGGATGCGCCGGGGCGCGGAGCACTACGTCGAGCTCACCCGCACGTACCGGTCGATTCTGGCGCAGGCCAGGTAAGCGCTTAGCCCGCCAGGTCCGCGATCACCCGGGCCAGCGCCGAGTAGTCCAGCTCGCCGAGCCCGCGGCCCATCGCGACCTGGTACAGTTGCGCGGCGAGCCCCGCGCCGAGGAGGGGCACCCCGAGGGCCCGGCCCGTTTCGGTCACGATCCCCATGTCTTTGTGGTAGAGACGGGTCCGGAACCCGGGCGCGAAGTCTTGGTCCAGCATCCGCTGGCCGTGCAGCTCGAGGACGCGGCTCTGCGCGAACCCACCCAGGAGCGCCGCGCGGACCTTGGCGGGATCGACACCCGCCTTCCGCGCGAGCGTCAGGGCCTCGGCCACGCCCAGGATCGTCAGCGAGAGGACGAGCTGGTTGCACGCCTTCGTGACCTGGCCGGCCCCGGTGCCGCCGAGGTGGACGATGTTCTTGCCGAGTTTCTGAAACACCGGCAGCACCCGCTCGAACACCTCGGGCTTGCCGCCGACCATGATTGAGAGCGTCGCCTCGATCGCGCCCCGCTCGCCGCCGGAGACCGGCGCGTCCAGCATCTCGACGTCCTTGTCGGAGAGTACCTGCGCGATCTCACGGGTTACGACCGGCGAGATCGTGCTCATGTCCACGACGACACTGCCGGCCCGCACCCCCTCGACCACGCCGTCCCGGCCCAGGATCACCTGCCGGACGTCGGGCGTGTCGGCGACCATCGTGATCGTGACCTCGCTCCGTGCGGCCACGTCCTTGGGGGAGGCGCCGGGCCGGGCACCGGCGTTCACCAGGTCCGCGGTCTTGCGCTGCGTCCGATTCCAGACCGTCACCTCGGAGCCGGCCTTGAGGAGATGCTCTGCCATCGGCCGCCCCATGATCCCCAGGCCGATGAACCCGATACGGTCAGCCATGCGTGCTCACCCCCGCCGGCGGTCGTCTGACGTGTGAGGGCGCGCGGCCGCTCGCTCATGCGGTGCCGCGGCGCGTGCGCCCACCTCGCCGTTGTATCCGCCACCGCGCAGGTTCCTTCCTCCAACGGCCTTGTCGAAACGTGTCCGGCGAGAACGTCCGATCAGGCGGTGACTCCGATGATGCGCCGTCCCCTTGCTTGACGGCCCCATCCGCGGGTGCTATATTTAGCCTCACATAAGAAAGGCTGTGACGGGGACGTAGGACGCCCCGCCTGCGACAAGAGAGCAGCGCCATGTGCTGAAAGGGCTGCCGCAGGTCCGTCCGAACCCACTCCCCGAGCTGCTCCCGGGGCTGCGCACGAGGCGCCGAAACGGGAGCCGGGCCGCCCGAGACAGCGTGAAGTGCTCCGGCCGCGAGGCCGGGGAACAAAGGTGGTACCGCGGAAGCGCCCCTTTCGCCCTTTGGCGATGGGGCGTTGTGCATTTCTTGTGCATTTTTTTATGGAGGAGTCGCGATGGCAGTGGACCGGTGTGTGGGACTGATCGGCGCCGGCAACATGGGGGAGGCGCTGCTGCGCGGGCTGCTCGGCACGAGGACCCTGGCGCCGGCCCGGTGCGTGGTGACCAATAAGCGCAACGACGAGCGGCTTGAGCGGCTCGCCCGGGAGTGGGGGGTCCGGACCACGCGCGACAAGGCGCGCCTCATGGCCGACGGCGAGGTGGTCATCGTCGCCGTGAAGCCCGCGGACGTGCCCGACGTGCTGCGCGACATCGCCCCCTACGCGTCGCCCCGGCATCTTGTCGTTTCCGTCGCCGCGGGCGTCTCCCTCGAGACGATGGAGGACCATCTCCACTGCATTCCGTCCGTGCGGGCGATGCCGAACACCTCGACCGCGGTCGGCGCGTCGGCGACTGCGATCTGCCTGGGACGGTGGGCGGATAGCACCCATCTCACGACGGTGCGCGAGGTGTTCGAGGCCGTCGGGCGGGTCGTCGTGGTGCCGGAGCCGCTGTTCGACACCGTGACGGGGCTGTCGGGCAGCGGACCGGCGTACGTCTACCTGCTGGCGGAGGCGATGCTGGAAGCCGGCCTGCGCGCCGGGCTGTCTCGCGACGTCGCGCTTACCCTGGTGTCCCAGACCGTGTTCGGCGCGGGGAAGATGCTGGCCGAGACGGGAGAGGATCCGGCCGTGCTGCGCGGGCGGGTCACGTCCCCGGGCGGTACTACCATGGCCGGACTCAAGGCGCTCAAGGACGCCGGCTTTCAGGCCGCGGTGCGTGCCGCTGTAGAGCACGCGGCCCGCCGGTCCCGGGAGCTTCGCGCCACGCCCACCCGCGCCCCGCGCTGACCCGGCACCCGCGCCGACTTCCTGCGGCCCCGCGTTCCCGGGCCTGACCTGTCTTCGCGCGGTCCCGAGGTCCGCTGCCGCGAGAGGCAGGGCCGCTTTCCCCCGATCGAGTATTGTACACAGTGTACGGCCGGGGTGCGCCCCGGCCGATCCGTACAGGGGGGTGGTGGATGACGCGCGCAATGATCCGGCGATTCTTACCGTGGCTCCTGGTGGCGGCGCTCGTGCCTGCCGGGCTGTGGAACGTGGCGCAGGCGCAGGCGCCGAAGACCCTGGTCATCGCGATCGGGGCGGATCAGACCGGACTGGATCCCCAGACCGTCGAGAACAACGAGTCCGGGTTCATCATGTCCACGATCTACGACTCGATCGTCAACTACAAGCCGGGCAGCAGCGTCCCCGGGCCGGGCCTCGCCGAGTCATGGACGGTTTCTCCCGACGGGAAGGTCTACGCGTTCAAGCTCCGCCGCGGCGTGGCATTTCATGACGGCACGCCGATGAACGCGCACACGGTCGCCGAGGACGTCGACCGGGCGATCAACCCGCAAAACCCCTGCTATGTGCTCGCCCGCAAGGGGGTGGACACATACGACGACTTCACGTTCGGGACGGTGAAGGACGGGAGCGTCGTCAAGATGGACGTCGTGGACGACTACACGCTTCGGTTCACACTCCCCAAGCCGAACGCGCCGTTCCTCTCGAGCCTGGCGATGATCTGGCAGGGCATCGTGTCGCCGGCAGCGACCAAGCAGTACAACTGCGACGCGGGCCAGCACCCGGTCGGGACGGGGCCGTTCAAGTTCGTCGAGGCCGTCCGGAACGATCACATCACCGTCGAGGCCAATCCGAGCTACTGGGGCGGCCGGCCGAAGGTGGACCGGATCATCTTCCAGGTCGTGCCCGAGAGCGCGACGCGCATGCTCAAGCTCGAGCGGAACGAGGTGCAGATCCTGGCCGACGTGCCGCCCTCGGACTACGCGCGCGTGACCGGCAACTCGGCGCTCAAGCTGTACAGTCAGGCGGGCCTGACGATCCTGTACGTCGCAATGACCACCAACGTCGCCCCGTTCACGGACAAGCGCGTCCGCCAGGCGATGAACTACGCCGTGGACAAGGACGCGATCAACAAGGGGCTGTACGGCGGCGCGACGACCGCGAGCCAGGGGATGCCGCCGGTCCTCTGGGGCTACAACAAGGCCGTGACGCCGTACCCGTACGATGTCGAGAAGGCCAGGGCGCTCCTCAAGGAGGCCGGGTTCCCGAACGGGTTCTCGACCGAGATGATGGTCTACGCCAACCCCCGCGGCTACAATCCGGTGGGCGGCGCGAAGCTCGGCGAGGCGGTCCAGGGCTATCTGGCCAAGGTCGGGATCACCATCAAGATCACGCAGTACGAGTGGGGCGCCTATCTCGACAGGTTCCGCCACCAGCCGTGGGAAGGGTTCGGGATAGCCGGGTGGTCGGGGGATAACGGGGATCCCGACAACTTCCTCGGGGATCTCTTCGAGTGGGACACGGCCAACAACAAGCCGCGGTTGAACAACTACACCCGGCACCACAACCCCGAGTTCGACAGGCTGCTCCAGCAGGGGCGCCAGGTGACCGACCAGACCAAGCGCGCGCAGATCTATATGGAGGCGAACAGGATCCTCCACGATGACGCGCCGGGCATCTTCATCAACCACACGAACCAGGTGCGGGCGGCCCGGGCGAGCGTGCGGGGGTTCATCCTCAACCCGCTCCAGATGTTCTTCCATATGGAGGCGGTGTCGGTGCAGTAACCCACCGCGGCACAGGAGACCAGGGGGCCCGCCGCCCAGACCGGGCGGGCCCCCCGCGCGTCTCAGGCCGCCGCGGGCCGCCGATCGCGCATGCTGAAGTACATCGCCCGCCGGCTGGTGCAGCTCGTCCCCGTGCTCCTGGGGGTGAGCCTCCTCGTCTTCTTCGGGATGCACCTGATCCCCGGGGACGTGGCGCAGCTGCTGCTGGGGGACAAGGGGACCGAGGCGGACCTCCAGCGCCTGCGCCACCAGCTCGGCCTCGACCAGCCGGTGTACGTGCAGTACGCCCGGTTCCTGATCGGCGTCCTGCACGGCGACTTCGGGGTCTCCATCCGCACCAGGCAGTCGGCGATCTGGGAGATCGGCCAGGCCCTGCCGGTCACGGTCGAGCTGAGCATCGCCGCGCTCCTGTTCGCCGTCGGCGTCGGCCTCGCGGTCGGCGTCCTCGCCGCCCGCCATCCGCACTCGGCGGTGGACACCGGCGCGATGATCGGGGTCCTGGTCGGCGTCTCGATGCCGGTGTTCTGGACCGGCATCCTCCTGCTGCTCGTCTTCGGCGGCCTGCTGGGCTGGCTGCCCCTCGGAAGCATGCTGGACGAGGGAATGGTGTTCCACCGGTTCACAGGGATGTCGCTGGTGGACGGGCTGCTCACCGGGAACTGGGCGGTCGTCCGCAGCAGCCTCCGGCACCTCGTCCTCCCCGCGGTGACGCTCGGGCTCACCTCGATGGCCACGATCGCCCGGATGGCCCGCTCGACGATGCTCGAGGTCCTCAACCTCGACTACATCCGGACCGCGCGCGCCAAGGGCGTGGCCGAGCCGTGGGTCGTGAGCCACCACGCCCTCCGGAACGCGCTCCTGCCGGTCGTCACGCTCGCCGGCCTCCAGCTCGGCCTGCTGTTGAGCGGCGCCGTCCTGACCGAGACGATCTTCGCGCTCCCCGGCCTCGGCCGCCTCGCGATCACGAGCGTGCTGGCCCGGGATTACCCGGTCGTCCAGGGTGTCGTGCTGATCGCCGCGGCGATCTTCGTCCTGGCGAACCTGCTCGTCGACGTCCTGTACGCCTATCTCGACCCGCGGATCCGATATGGCTGAGGACGTCGGCACCGCGCGACCGGGCGGCGGCGGCGCTGCGGCGCCCGTCACGCGCCGGGCCGCGGCGCTGTCGTGGCGGCGTCTCGTCCGAAGCCCCAGCCTGCTCGTGGGGATCGCGATCCTGGCGCTCGTCGTAGGGGCGGCGCTGTTTGCCCGGCAGCTCGCGCCGTTCAGCCCGATCGACCAGGCGTTCACCGATCAGCTCCGGCCGCCGTCGGCGGCGCACCTGTTCGGCACCGACGAGTTCGGCCGCGACATCTTCTCCCGTGTCGTCTACGGTGCCCGGATCGCACTCACGGTAGGCGTGCTGGCCGACGGCATCGCCGCCGCGCTCGGCATCATCCTGGGGATCACCTCCGGCTACTTCGGCGGGTGGGTGGACTCGGCGGTGATGCGGACCGTGGACGTGATGCTGGCGTTCCCGTACCTGCTGCTGGCGATGATCGTCGTCGCGATCCTCGGGCCGAGTCTGACCAACGCGATGATCGCGATCGGCATCGTCTACACCCCGCAGTTCGCGCGGCTCGTGCGCGGCGCGGTCCTCGCGATCCGTGAGCGGGAGTTCGTCGAGGCGGCCGGCGCGCTGGGCGCCGGGGCCGTCCGCGTGCTCGGCCGTCACGTCCTCCCCAACATCCTCTCGCCGATCATCGTGATGGCCACGCTCACGGTCGGCTTCACGATCGTCGAGACGGCCGGTCTGTCGTTCCTCGGGCTCGGCGCCAGCCCCCCGACGCCGGAGTGGGGCTCGATGCTCGCCACGGGGCGGTCCTACATGCTCACCGCGCCGTGGATCGCCACGTTTCCCGGCCTCGCGATCCTCGTGACCGTCGTGGGGTTCAACCTTGTCGGGGACGGCCTCCGCGACCTGCTCGACCCCCGGCTGCGCGGCCGGGGTTTCTAGGAACCCGTCTCCCGGCGGACCCGTACAGAGGGGAGGACCCTTTGCGCCCAGCCGTCGAACCTCCGCGCCGGCGAGGTCCACGCGCCGGTCTGGCGTCTTGCCGTGCCCCGGCGCAGTAGGCCGCCGGCGATCGACGAGGAGGTCCGGATGCACGTCTCTGAGCTGGAGGTCCGTGTGCGGTACGCCGAGACCGACCAGATGGGGGTGGCGCATCACGCGAGCTATCTGGTCTGGTTCGAGGCCGGCCGCACGGAGTTCATCCGGGACCGCGGCCGCTCGTACGCCCAGCTCGAGAAGGACGGCTGGCTGCTGGTAGTCGTGGAGGCGCACTGCCGCTACCGCCGGCCCGCCCGGTACGACGAAGTGCTGACGCTGCGGACGCATCTGCGGTCGCTGCAGCCGGCCACGCTTTCGTTCGGCTACGAACTGGTGCGCGAGGCGGATGGGGAGGTGCTGGCCGACGGGTACACCATGCATGCGGCCGTGGATCGGACCGGCCGGCCGCGCCGGATCCCCGACGAGATCCGGCGGCTGCTCGGCCCGCCCGCCGAGACCGAATGACGGGCGCGCAGTCGGGCAGGAGAGGGCGCGCGGCTCGGCGAATTTATAGTGTCCGCAGTCAGGACGGCGGAAGCGCCCCCACAGACCGCCCGCCTGTCCCCCGCGGAGGGAAGACCGAGAAAGGGTGGTCGTTCTGATGTCCGAGGAAAAGGTCCCGGCGCCGCAGGGAGACGAGATCGACCTCGCCCGGATTCCCACCCTGGCCGAGCGGCAGATCGTCCAGGGCACGGTCGTCCGGGTCGACAGCGAAGGCGTCCTCGTCGACGTAGGGGCGAAGTCCGAAGGGTTCATTCCGCCGAAGGAGCTATCCGCGCAGGGCGAGGCGCCCGAGGGCCTTGCCGTCGGCGACCGGATCGACGTCTACGTCATGAAGCTGGAGGGCGAGGAGGGCAGCATCCTCCTCAGCAAGAAGCGCGCCGACCTGGCGCTGGCGTGGGCCCGGATCCAGCGCGCGTACGAGAGCGGCGCAATCTTGAATGTGATGGTCGTGGACAAGGTCAAGGGCGGCCTGGTCGTCGACCTGGGCCTGCGCGGGTTCGTGCCGGGCAGCCACGTCGATCTCTCGCAGGCGAAGGGGCGGCAGTTCGAGGCGCTCGTCGGGCAGAGCATTCCGCTCAAGGTCATCGAGGTGGACCGGCCGAAGGGGCGCGTCATCCTCTCGCACAAGCGCGCCGTCGCCGAGGCGCGCGCCAAGACCCGGGCTGAGGTCCTCGCGTCGCTCGAGGAGGGCCAGGTCCGCGAGGGCGTCGTCCGGCGCCTCACCGACTTCGGCGCGTTCGTGGACCTCGGCGGGGTGGACGCTCTTCTGCCGATCAGCGAGATGTCGTGGACCTACATCAAGCATCCGTCCGAGGTGGTGCGGCGGGGGCAGCGGATCGCCGTCGCGGTGCTGCGGGTGGACCGCGAAGCCGGCCGGATCTCCCTCGGCCTCAAGCACATCCTTCCTGATCCGTGGCAGCACCTCGGCGACGCCTACCGGCCCGGCCAGATCGTCACCGGCAAGGTCGTCCGGCTCGTGGCGTCCGGCGCGTTCGTCCGCCTGCCCGAAGTCGACGCGTTCATCCCGATCTCCGAGATGGCGGAGAAGCGGATCCAGAAGGTCGAAGACGTTCTTCAAGTTGGCCAGACGGTCGAGGCGATGATCACCGAGATCCGGCCCGAGGAGCGGCGGATGATCCTGAGCCTCAGGCGCCTGGCCCGCGAGCGCGAGCGGGCCCGGGTGAAGGAGTACAGCACCACGCAGGAAGACGAGGGCCGGGTGACGATCGGTGACATCGCCGGCGAGCTCCTGCGCCAGGTCGTCACGACGCCACGGCCGCCGCGCGAGGCGCCCGCGGATCGGCCGGCCCGCGGCGGCCTGCCTGCCTCCTCCGGGGGGGCCTCCCGCAGGGAGGAAGGCGGCCCGGAGCCCACAACCCCGTCCGCTTGAGCCTGCTCCATGGAGCCATCCCCCATCCTCTTTGAGATCAGCAACGGTGTCGGCTACCTCATCGTCAACCGCCCCGAGCAACGCAACGCGATGACCTGGGCGATGTACCAGCGGCTCGTCGAGGTCTGCGAGGAAGTGGACCGCGACGACCGGATCAAGGCGCTCGTGATCTCCGGGAGCGGAGACCGCGCGTTTATCTCGGGCACCGACATCTCTCAGTTTCCCGCGTTTCGGGGCCACCCGCAGGCCGGCATCGACTACGAGGAGCGCATCGACCACGTCATCGGCCGGCTCGAGGCGGTGAGCAAGCCGACGCTCGCCGCCATCCGTGGGTTCGCGGTCGGCGGGGGCATGACGCTCGCGATCGCGTGCGACCTCAGAATCGCGGCCGAGACCGCCCGCTTCGGCATTCCGATCATCCGGCTGGGAAACTGCCTCTCGATGAAGAACTACGCCCGCCTCGTCTCCCTGATCGGCCCCGCCCGTGCCAAGGAGATGATCTATACCGCCCGGCACGTGGAGGCCCGGGAGGCCCTCGGCTGGGGGCTGGTCAACGAGGTCGTGCCGGCCGAGGCGCTCGAGGGTCGGGTCCGGGAGCTGGCCGAGGCGATCGCCTCGGCTCCGCCGCTCACGCTGCGCGTCAGCAAAGAGGCGGTCCGCAGGGTCGTCCACCGCCTCCTGCCGGAGGGGCCGGGTCACGACCTGGTGAGCACCTGCTACAACAGTGCGGACTTTCAGGAAGGGGTCGCGGCGTTCCTCGACAAGCGTCCCCCGAAGTGGACGGGGCGATAAGCGCATCGCACTCAACGCATCGCAGCGGAACAACCTCTCTTCAATCGCCGTCTACTCTCACCAATCCTGGACGGCCACCACTTTACCTCGCCGCATCAGTTGGACCGCTGAAATTCTGCGTCTGTGGTAGGATATGCTAGGCTGGCCCGGCGTCGCTGTGGTTCGACCGGTGAGCGCGCAGGGATCGACGCTCAATCCGGAGTCCCGAGAAGGAGGATCCTCGAGGGGGCACATGGCAGGGCCCAAGAAGACGTCCGCGGCACCCTGGAAGCCTCCGGCCCGCGTCCGTCGGAGCGAGCCTGACAGAGTGCTGGCCTTCCTCGCGCGCCTCGCGACCGAGTTTACCGCCGTCCTCAGCCTCCCCGACCTCCTCGACCACGTCCTCCGCGTCGTTCGCGAGGAAACCGGGTTCGACTCGTGCGCGCTCGCCCTCGCCGATGAACGCGACCCCGACTCGCTCACGATCCGGGCCGCCACAGGGATCCGGGCGAGCTACCTTGGGCTCAATGTGCCGGCGGGGAAGGGCCTCCACGGCGAGGTCGTGAAGACGGGCACGTCGCTCTTGATCCCGGACATGGCCGCCGACCCGCGTGTCTTCCGGCGTGAGCCTAACATCCGGTCGGGAATCTATGCGCCCCTCGCCGTCCGCGGGCACGTCACGGGCGTCCTCAGCGCCCACCGGTCGGCGCCGAACGCGTTCACCGAGGCGGACCTCAACCTGCTCACGGTCGTGGCACGCTACCTCGCGGGCGCCGTCGAGGTGGCCCGCCTGCACGACCAGCTCAAAGAGCTGGCCGCGACCGACCCCCTCACCGGGCTGGCCAACCGGCGGTCGTTCCTCGACCGCCTGGGGCTCGAGCTGACCCGCGTCGGCCGGACGGGCGGAACACTGAGCCTCGCCATCCTGGATCTCGACCGGTTCAAAGCTGTGAACGACACGTACGGCCACAGCATCGGCGACGGCGCGCTGCTCATGGTCGCGCAGACCCTTTCCCGCAGCATCCGGGCGTCCGACCTGGCAGCGCGCTTCGGCGGCGACGAGTTTACGCTGCTGTTCCCGGACTCGACGGCGGAGCAGGCTCGGGAGATCCTCGACCGCATCGGCATCACGGACGTCTCGTTCCTCGTGGAAGGCGGCGGCCGGGTCTCGCTCCACTTCTCCTGGGGCATCGCCGGATGGCCGGACGACGGCACAGACGCCGACAGCCTGCTCCAGGCCGCCGACGCCCGGCTCTACGCGATGAAGGAGCATTCGCGGGAAGGCGCGCCGCCGGACGAGGACGACGCGACGGCCTAAGCACGGATCGCGGAACCCCGGAGAGGGAGAACCCCGTATGGAGGTCGTAGATATCATACGGGGATGTGAGACGATCATGGTGGTGAGACGATGACGTACGTGTTTCGATGTGCGGGCTGCGGGCATGAGTTCGAGATTACGGCGACCGTCGCCGAGTACGAGTCGAAGGGGGCGCCGGCGTGCCCCCGGTGCGGCCGCGCGCGAGCGCGGCGCGTCTTTACCCCGATCCTCGTGATGAGCGGCGCAGGATCAGCCACCGCGGCGGGACCGCCCGACGGGTGCTGCGGGGGAGCGTGCGGCTGCCGGCACTGACCGGGCGGGCGGGGGAAGTGACCAGGATCGTCGTCATCGGTGCCGGCGTCGTCGGCGCCTCCGCCGCCTGCCGGCTGGCACAGGCCGGCGCCGCCGTCACCATTGTGGAGCGGGGGCGGGTCGGCGGCGGCACCTCCGGGGTGAGCTTCGGCTGGACGAACGCCAACAACAAGCCCCCGCGGCCTTACCACGACCTGAACGTGGCGGGGATGCGCGCGCACGCGGCGCTTCGCGACGAGTTCGGGGGGACCCCGTGGTGGCACGGCGGCGGCAGCGTCGAGTGGGTCGCCGGGGAGGCGGAATGCGAGGCGCAGCGCCGGAAGGTTGAACGGCTGCGATCCTGGGGCTACGCCGCCGAGTGGCTCACGCCGCCGGAGCTCGCGGCGCTCGAGCCCGACATCGACCGGGCGGCCGTGGGCGACGCGCCGATCGCGTACTGTCCCGATGAGGGGTGGCTCGACCCGGTCCTGTACGCCCACGCGATGGTCGAAGCCGCCCTGCGCGCCGGCGCCGCGCTGCGGTGTGGATCGCCGGTCACGCAGACTGAGGTGGAGCGGGGACGGGTGACCGGGGTGCGGACCGCCGGCGGGGACGTCGTGGCCGCCGACGTCGTGGTGAACTGCGCCGGCCGCTGGGCCGATGAGGTGGCGCAGCAGGCTGGTGTCCGGATTCCGCTCGCGCCTACCGCGGGGCTGCTCGTCTTCACGCCGCCGGTCGCCACCTGCCTGCGCCGTGTCGTCCGCGCCCCGCAGTGTCACATGCACCCTGACGGCGCCGGCCGGCTGGTGCTGCAGGCGGACGATACGGACCGTGCGGTCGCGGCCGACACGGAGCCGAGTCCCCGGCTGCCCCAGGCGCGTGATCTCGTCCGCCGCGCCGCCGAGGTGCTGCCGGCGATCGACGGCGCGGCCCCCGAGGCGGCCCGGATCGGCGTCCGGCCGATCCCCGCCGACGGAGTCTCCGCGGTCGGGCCGGTCCCCGGCGTCGCCGGCTACTACCTGATCGTCACCCACAGCGCCGTGACGCTGGCACCCTTCCTCGGCCGCGCCGCCGCCGATGAGATCGTCCACGGGAAAGCGGAGCCCCGGCTCGAGCCGTTCCGCCCGGCGCGCTTCACCGGCCGGGTGAGCAGCAGCTAGCGCCCCGCGGCCCGATCCAGGCGCCTATCCCATGGCGACCCACCGATTCGAGCCGAAGGCGTATCATACCACGATCGGCTCGCACGAGCCGGTCCTCCGGATCGCCTCCGGTGATACCGTGATCACGACGACGGTGGACGCACGCGGGATGGACGCCACCGGCGCGCAAGTCGCGCCGCGCGGCAACCCGCAGACGGGCCCATTCTTCATCACCGGGGCGGAGGCCGGCGACATGCTCTCTGTCCGCTTCGACCGGCTGCGGCCCAACCGGCGATTCGGCTGGAGCGCCACCGTCATCGCCCCGAACGTGCTGGATCCCGAGTACGTGAAGCAGACGCCGGACGCCGCCCCGGCCAGGTGGGAGATCGACGTCACGGCGGGGACGGTCACGCTGGTCGAGCCGGCGACGGCGCTGGGCCGCCTCGTGCTGCCGCTTGCGCCGATGGTCGGGTGCTTCGGCGTCGCGCCGCCGGGGGGGCAGGCGATCTCGGCCGCCACCGCCGCGGCGCACGGCGGGAACATGGACTACCGCGGCTTCGCGGAGGGCGTTACGGTGCACTTTCCCGTGTTCGCCCCCGGCGCACTCTTTCACATCGGCGACGGCCACGCCGTCCAGGGAGACGGAGAGGTCGTCGGCACCGGGGTCGAGGTCTCGTGCGACGTCCAGTTCACCGTCGCGCTCACCAGGGAGAAGGCCATCCACTGGCCGCGGGCAGAGAGCGCGGACGAGATCATCACCGTCGGGAACGCCCGGCCGCTGGACCAGTGCGTGCAGCACGCCACGACCGAGATGGTCCGCTGGCTGGTGGAGGACTACGGGCTCGACGCGCGCGGTGCGCACCTGCTGCTCGGGCAGTGCGCGCGGTACGACCTGGGCAACGTGTACGATCCGGCCTACACGATGGTGTGCAGGGTGCCGAAGCGGCTCCTGTCCAAGATGACGGCTGGCCGGTGCTCCCGCTCATCCACCGCGACCTCGGGCTGAGCGAGACCGGCGTCGCGGTCCTCACGAGCCTCCCCGTCATCCCCCTGCTATACTGAAATTGGAGATGTCGATGCTCCTCGGTGCTGCGGCGCGTGTCCTTCTGCTTGCAGCGCTCCTGCCGCTGCTGCAAATCCCCAGCTTCACCACCCAGCGCGAGGTGAAGGCGGAGATCGAGATCCAGACGTCCGCCGAGCAGGTCTGGCGCGTGCTCACGGACCTGCGGGCGTACCCGATCTGGAATCCGTACATCTATCCGGTGGAGGGCGAGCTTAAGCCGGGGGCGCAGATTGAGATCACGTTGCACGACGGCAGGACCGTGACGTATCGGCCCACGGTGTTGACCGTCGAGCCGAACCGCGAGCTGAGCTGGGGCGGGCGCTTCGCGGGCATGTTCGAGCGGATCCAGACCTTCACCATCGAGCCGACCAATCCGGCCGGCGCCCATCGGGCCCGGCTGGTTTCCCGGGAGCTCTTTCGGGGGCTCCTGCTGCTCGCGCTGGGCACGATGCCCGACGATGCGCAGCGCGGGCTCGACCTGATGAACCGGGCGCTCAGGGACCGGGCGGAGCTGCTGCAGCGTCGCGCGCAGCTTCCCTGACCGCGCTGCAGTCCTCTCGGAGACTACCCGGCTGGGGTAGGTCGACATCACATTTCTCGCAATCAAGCCTCAGAACTCCCGGAAGGCTTCCCCAGAGTTCCCGCGACCAGACGATCTTGACACACTGAGACCACCAGGGCCTGCGGCTGGACGGTCTAGGGCCTCATCGCCTGGGGCATATTCAGAAGCGTGCGATCTCTCGGGTAGTCGGCCATCGCTGCACTTTCACATTCCATTCCGGATTAGGAGGCGAATGACGAACATGAACACGAAGCGGATAGCCATTGCAGCGCTTTTGGCGTTGTCTGTCTTCTCTCTGGTGCTCTGGACGCCAAACCGGGCTGTTGCCCAGGTCGTTCCCCCGAATCGGAATGCCGTCGACGTCTCGGTTGCCACGTTTACCGGCGCCCCGGTCTACTCGGTGGGCGTTGACTTTGCCTTCCCCGCCACACCACTTGATCTTACCTTTGCGTACAGCCTCCAATCGGTCGCCGGGACCACCGCCGACCTGCTGAACCTGGGTATCCGGTATCACTTTCTTGTTCCGGCCCCCGGGGTGGATATCTTCCTCGGCGCCGGCGTGGCAAGCGCGAGCGCGTCTCTTCCCGGCTTCGGCACCGTGAATGCCTCGGGCGTGTCCGTCGGGGGCGGAGCCTCGGTGTCGCTCGCCAGCAGAATCACCGGGTACGCCAGCGGGAGCCTAGTTTCTTTGGGCGGGACGTCGAACTCGATCATCGACCTGGGCCTGCTCTTCCAACTTGCCCCCCGAGTTGCTGCCCAGGTGGGATACATTAACTTCGCGGGCAGTGGGGCGCCGTATTTGGGGATTAACATCAGTTTCCCTTAGCCTGCTGCTTCTTCCAGCGTTCGGAGCGCCCGGCATTCCTCAAGGGATGGCGGGCGCTCGAAGGCGGCCTACGTGAAACACAAACGCTGGGGGTGGCACCGATGCCACCCCCAGCGCACGGCCCGAGGGATCAGTGCGGTCTTCGAGCTAGAACGTGATCACGAAGGTCACGGCCACGTTCGGGACAGACACATTGGGGACCCCCACAATCAGCGTCGACCGGCGGACGCGCACCTGGTCCTCATCTTCGTCTTCCTCATCCTCCTCGCGTAGCCGGATCAGTTGAATGGTGTTCACCGGGATCAGCGCGATCTGGCTCGTACTCCGGATTGGCACCAAGAAGGCGATCCGCCCCCTGACCCTGCGCCCCTCCGAACTGTTCAGGCGCTCGATTTCTCCCGAAGGCAGCCGCACCGCGGGGTCCATGAATGCCAGGAAGGCCCCCCGGGTGTCGCGGAGGACAGCGACCTTATAGCACCGCCCCGCCGGGACGATCATATTCCCAATGGCGAGCGGCCTGTGAGGGCAGTACGCATGCCCCTGCTCGTACTCGGTGACCCTGACGTGCTTGTCTCTGGCATTCGCCCAGACCGGGGATACCGTCGGGAGCGTCAGCAGGGCAAGAAATAGCAATGCGGGACGTGTGATTCTCATGTTTCACCTCGCTTCTGAGCTTTGAAAGAGGACATATCCATGCCAAATTGGAATGCCCCACTGCGGAATAAACTAGACCTTTGTCTCCGCCAAAGAGCCTCTGGAATCATAACCCGACATGATCACTCGCCAGACCGCCGTTCACGGCGATCCCGGGAAATGGTTGAAGCGATGGCGGGGTCATGACTGGGCAGGACGCGCGCTGCCCGTCGCTTGATGTCGACGATCGCTCGGCGAGTGGACTCCAAATTGTAGAAGAGCACCAACCATCACCTTCCTCACGATCTTGCCCTACGTCCGGATTGGACTAGGAGAGCAGTCGAATTACTCATCGACTCGTCTCTTGATCCTGGATGGACACCTGAATGAGATGATCATTCCGAACTCCCTTCTGAGTCTACTTATAATAGTTACGAGGTGCCTTGAGTTCGCCGACTGCGACGGAACGCATCTAGGGACCACGAACCCGCGCCGGTCGCCAGAAGCGCGAGGCTGATCCAGAATGCCAGCCACTCTTGGTTGATGAATGTTGGGGTGTGTATCTTCACGAGAAACAGCGCTCCTAGCATATCTATGGCGAGCAGGAGCCCCACCAACCAAGTGAGCAAACCGCCCAGAAGGAGGATGCCTCCGCCAAACTCCACGACCGCATGAACCGGACCGAAGACGGCCGGTAAGGGCAGGTGCAAGTTGTGCCAGAGGCCGATGACCCCGGGGAGGTTTGAGATTTTGCCCCAGCCGGCGCGAATGAAAAAGACACCTAATCCGATCCGAAGGCCCAAAACGGCGAGATCTGGAGTAGTTGATCGGGGCTCATTAGCCACGAGTGTCCTCCCTGACGTGATGTGCAATCATTGCGCAATTTCCGGAAAAAACGCTGGGCTCCTTCCTTCTGTATCCGCAGCCGGACATCCCTAGGCCCAGGACGGGCTCCCCGCGCCGGCGGCCTTCATAACTTATTCACCACCCGTTCGGGCGACGTTCACCACTTCTTCAAGAGTTCAGCCTAGAATGCTTTTGAGGGCAGCTTCCCAAAATTCACTGTGGGTCGCTTCGACATCCAAGGAGGTGCAAGCATGTCCGCACGATGGTTCCGATGGGTCGGTATCGTTCTGCTCGGGATTGTTCCCCTGGTAGGAGGGCAAGCGTGGGGACAGACGCCGGCTCCATCTCAGCCCCAGCTCGAGCCACGATCTCAGCCCCGGATGTGGGCCCGGCACGGCCGGCCCCTCATGGGCACAGTCGCCTCCGTATCCAACGGTTCCGTGGTTCTCACCACCTGGACCGGTCGGTCTGTCACCGTTCAGACGACATCCGCCACGCGCGTCCTCAACCGCGTGCAGGCCAACCTGAGCGACCTGCAATCCGGTGACATGGTGCGGGTGATGGCGACCAAGGCCGCAGACGGCTCCCTGAGCGCCCGTGCGGTATTTGCCACGCCCGCGACCTCCACACCCGCTACTTCCACGCCTGCCACCGGCCCCGGGGGCCGCGCAAACCGTAGGGTCCGTGGAGGGCTGTGGGGCGGTAACAGCGGGATGGTCATGATCGCCGGGCGCCTCACCGGCGCTCCGGCCAACGGGGTCATCACCGTTGCCCTCCCGGCCGGATCGCCGCTTTCGGTGACCGTGCCGTCCACCGCGCGTCTCACGCGGCTCGTCTCGATGCCGGTGAGCGGTCTGGCCTCCGGGACGCATGTGCTCGTGCAGGGGCGCCGCAACGCCGACGGGAGCATTACCGCGGCGGTCATGTTTGTGGTCGGCACGGCAGGCAAGTAGCCACACCCCGTGGGGGTAGTGTGATTGAGCCCCTGGAGGTGACACCACCGTGAGCGCCGAGCGCGCCCCCTGGAAAATCGTCGTGTTGGCGCTGACCGCTGTGGTCGGCCTCGGACTCGCGATCGCCGGCGCCCACGCGCCGGCGCTGAACCCGGCGCTCTTGGGCCTCGGGAGCGCTGCCCCGGCGGCCGGTCCGCTGCTGTCGGAGATGTGGTACGCGTCGCGCGCCTATCAAGTGTATCCCGCGATGCCGTCTACGCAGACGGACCGCGCCCTGACCGGCTTCCGGCTCTCGTTCCGGGACGTGAGTCCGACGACCGAGGAAGTCACGATGACGGACCTCCAGGACACCACGACGCAAACCGCCACGTTCGATCGCACCGATCGCCTCTACTTCATCGAAACACGAATGGGGGACGATGGCTTTGATGGCGAGACAAACCTTTCCGACGACGGGTTCGTCCTCACGGACGCCCAGGGCCACATCATCAGCCGCTAGCGACCGGCGGCTCGGCACCTCCCTGATCGCCCGGATGGCGACCGGGCTGATCCTGGGATGCTTCGGCTTTTGGGAGCTCACCGGCCCGAGCCAGTGGTCCGGCTATGTGCCGCAGTTCCTGGGAAACACCGCCTCGCCGGTGTTGCTCGTCCTCCTCCACGGGTGGATCCTGTTCCTGCTCGGCGCGGCGGCGCTGATCGATTTCGCGCCGGCGGTCACCTCGTGGATCGCGGTCGTGGTCATGGCGGAGGTCGCCGGAGGGCTGCTGCTGACGAGCGGGTTCACCGAGATCCTCGTCCGGGATGTCGGTCTCCTCGCCCTGGCGCTTGTATGGGCACTGGAGAGCAAACCACAACGAGCTGCACCCACTCGGAATGAAACCGGAAAGGCGTAGTCGGCCGATGCGCCGCAGAGGGAGGAGGGCTGTCGCTGCCACCTTTCAACTGGCGGGTTGAGTTGCATCCGGTTCTGGTGCATTTTCCCATCGCGTTACTGTGTTTGGCCTTCCTGTTCGACGTGATCGCGTGGCGCTGGAAGTCACAGCGGTTCCGCGATGCGGCCTTCTACTCCCTGGTTGCCGGCGCCTTCGGGACCGCGTTGTCCGTGGTGAGCGGCCTGATTACTCCGGAGGCACGTGAGCGCGAGGGGGCGCGGATCCTGGGCGCGGACCTGCTCAGCCCGCGCAGTTTCTTCAGTGGACGCCTCGTGGAGGTGCACAAACACTGGGGG
>JAPVSX010000081.1:0-3793 GCA_047519495.1 Armatimonadota bacterium | reverse complement strand
GCATGGCCGCGGCGGTTCTGGCCGGGGGCCTGATGGCGGGCCTCCTCGGTTTCGCCGGGATCCGGCTGCGGGTCAGCCAGCTCACCGCCGGGCTCGCCCTCTTCGTCCTCGGGGTCGGGCTTGCCTCGCTCCTGTACCGCCTCTCGATCGGCATCCGGCTCGCCCTGCCCCGCATCGCCACGCTACCGGTCTGGGCCGTTCCGGGGCTGCGTAGGATCCCGGTCCTGGGCCCGACGGTGTTCACCCAGAACGGACTTGTCTATCTGTCCCTCGCGCTCGTGGTCGCGGTCTGGGGGCTGCTGTTCCGGACCCCTCTCGGGCTCAGGATCCGGGCCGTCGGCGAGAACCCGCGGGCGGCGGATGCCGTCGGCATCAACGTCTTCGCGCTCCGCTGGGGGTGCACGGTCGTCGCGGGAGCCCTGATGGGTCTTGCCGGAGCGTACTATCCGCTCGTCGTGACGGGCGCCTACAGCGACGGCCTGATCGGCGGCCGCGGCTGGATCGCCTTGATGCTCGTGATCTTCGGCCGGTGGTCCCCGCCGCTCACGTTCCTGGGGGCGCTGCTGTTTGCGTACATCGAGGTGCTGCAGTTCAAGGTGGCGCTGTTTGTGAAAGCCCTGCCGCCGCAGTTTCTGCTCATGGCGCCCTACCTGTTCGCGATTCTGATCCTGATCGGCGTGTACCGCGGCGCCCGGGCGCCGGCGGCGCTGATGCGTCCCTACGACCGGGAGGAACGCGGGTAGCGCCTCCCGCACTGTATGGGGAGACACCCCACGCGGCCGCCGGCGCGCATCGCCGGCCGGCCGGACCCAGGCAGAGGGAGGTGAGCGCAGTGCCCGTGCACCGGTGGCGCGCCCTTGGACGGTGGGCCGTGGCCCTCGCCCTGATCGGGGCCCTTGGCGGCGCTGCGGCCGTCCCGGGAAGCGCCGCCCGGGGCAAGATGGCGATGATCCTTCCGGGGACGATCCAGGACGCCGACTACAACGCGGTCGGGTATCTGGCCCTGAAGGACGTACAGGTCAAGTACGGCCTCGAGATCTCCGACTCGGAGAACGTCGCCGTGGCCGACGCCGAGCGGGTCGCCCGCGAGTACGCCGGCGGCGGCGCCGCGATCATCGCGTTCCACGGCGGGCAGTTCCTGACGATCGTCCAGAAGCTCGCCCCGCTGTTCCCCCAGGTGGCGTTCATCATGGAGTCAAGCGGCGAGGTCTCCGGGCTGCCCGCGAACGTCTGGGTGATCGGCCGGAAGTACTACCAGGGGTTCTACGTCCTCGGCGCGCTGGCCGCGCTCTCGACCCGGACGAACGAGGTCGGGTACATCGCCGGGATCCGCCTCCCGGACTTCATCGCGTCGCTCAACGCCGTGCATCAGGCGATCCGGGAGCTCAACCCGCAGGCGGCGTTCCTGTACGCGTTCACCGGAGACCAGAACGACGCCGTCCGGGCCCGGCAGACCGCCGAGAGCCAGATCACGAGCGGCGTCGACCAGATCGTCGTCAGTGTGAACCTGGGCGTCTACGGCATCTTCGAAGCGGCCAAGGCCGCGGGCCATCCCGTGTTCGTGACGAGCTACTACACGGACAAGCGCGCGTCATCGCCGCAGCAGTTTACGGCCTCCCTGCTCCTGAACTTCAGCCGGCCGTACACGGAGATCGTCGGCCAGATTCTCAACGGAGCGCGGCACGGGTACACGGAGATGCGTCCGGGGCACGGCATGGACCTCTCCCCGATCTACAACACGCCCCGGGACGTCGTGGAGCGGGTCCGGGCGATCTTTCAGGAGGTCGTCCGGGGCAAGGCGATTCCGGAGATCGCCGACCGGATCGTGCCGTAACCCGGGGGGCTGGTTCCCGGCACGTCCGCAAATCCAGCGGGAATCCCCGATCACCGGCGCGAATGTACGTCACGGCTGTATCCGGGCAGTCCGCCAGCAGAACGCGCGAGCCTGCCGGCCCCGTTGACCGCATCGCGCAATGAGACGCGCCCGTCATCGCCAGGAGGAGAGTGCCGATGCGAACCCTCGCCGCCGTGTGTGCCGTCGCCCTGCTGCTCGCCGGAGCCGTTCCGGCGCACGCCGCGCCCATCGTGGTCCCCGCCGGGACCAAGGTCCTGCTCAAGTTTCTCACCCCGGTCGACTCCGCGACGATCAAGGAGGGCGCCACGATCAAGTTCGAGGTCGCGTCGGACGTCCTCATCAGCCGGACGGTGATCTTTCGGGCCGGCACGCCCGGCCAGGGCATCGTCACCGACGTCTCGAAGCCGGGGATCTTCGGCAAGAACGCGCGCGTCCATATCGCGTCCATCCAGGCGGACGCGGTCGATGGGAAGCCCGTCCGCCTTTCCCCGCTCGATGTGACGCCGGAGTCGGTCCGGCAGGTCAAGGACGTTGGGGCGGCGGGCGCCACGAGCTTGACCGGCGCGATCCTGCTCGGGCCGATTGGGCTCGCCGCGGGCGCGTTCATCCGCGGCGGGGACTTCAACCTCCCGGCCGGTGCGGTCGGCACCGTTGCCGTTGCGGAAGCGTTTTCCCTGAACGTGCCTTAGCCCGTCCCGCAGCGGGGGGCGTCCCGCGGTAGTCCATCAGCCGGTCATACCTGGATCGCGCCGAGCTGCCGCAGCGCCTCCACCACTTCGCACAGCGGGAGGCCGACCACGTTCGTATACGACCCCTCCACCCTCCGGACCATATACGCCGCCCGGCCCTGGATCGCATAGGCCCCCGCCTTGTCGAGGCCGCATCCGGTCGCGACGTACGCCCGGATCTCGTCCAGGCGCAGGGGCTTGAACTCCACGTGGGTTGTCACGACGTCCCCGATCGCACGGTTGGCTTCTTTATCATAGACCTCGAAACCGGTCATGACCTCGTGGACGCGGCCGGATAGCCGTCCCAGCATCCGCTCGGCGTCCTCCCGGTCCCGCGGCTTGCCCATCACGCATCCCCCGAGCACCACGACCGTATCGGCGCCGAGAAAGAATCGGCCGCTGGCCCGCCGCGCGACGTCCCGCGCTTTCTCCCGGGCGAGCCGGAGCGCGGCGTCCGCCGGCGCTTCGTCCGGCAGGAGCGACTCCGGGAGCGTGCTCGGCACGACCGTAAACGGGATGCCAGCCGAGGCCAGCAGGTCCGCCCGCCGCGATGAGGCCGAGGCCAGGATGATCGTCCCTACCGCCATGCCGATTTTTGCCAGTTGTCGCGCGCGCCCGGGGTGGGCAGCCACGCGGGGAGGTCCACGAGCACGCGGCGCGAGAGCGAGTCTACGTACGGCTCGTACATCGCCCGCAGTTCTCCAAGCCGCCGGACCGACGCCTGGTCGTCCCGGAGTGCGACGCCGGCGTCCCGGAGCAGGACGAGGAGGCGCTCTAGGTCGGCCGGGGGCAGCCGGTCGGCGTCCGGCGGGCGGGGCGGCGCGTTCAGGATCTGGCAGAGATCCACGACCGCGTGGCGGGCCATCGCAAAAGTGAGTTCCGCCCGCCGCACCGGGGCGCCTTCGACGCACGCGATCGCCAGGGCGCAGGCGTCGAGGACGGTCGTCAGCGCCCCAACCCAGGACTGGTTGTCGTGCTGAGAGCGAAAATACGCCAGCATCGGATACGAGACGTGGGTCTCAAGGAGCTCGGCCGACCACTGCTCCCACTCCTGGAGGAACGGCCCCAGCAGGGCGCACCCGTCCTCCCCGAGGCGGCGGACGAGTTCTCCCGCGGTCGGCGGCGATCCCGCCCACGCGTCCAGGAGCGAGATCCGAACCTCCCGCCGCGAGAACGACTGGTAGAGCACCGGGAGGTAGGAGATCACCAT
>JAPVSX010000080.1:0-4082 GCA_047519495.1 Armatimonadota bacterium | reverse complement strand
GCGGCGGACCTGGAGCGTATCGAACGGATTAAAGACCTCAAACGCCTCCTCGGCCTGTCTCTCGGTGAGATCAAGCGTATCCTGGACGCCGACGAGGCCCGCGAGCATTACCTCGCGGCGGCCGAGGAGACGGCGGACCCCACCCGCCGCCGGAAGGCGCTGGAGAGTGCGATGCGGGTCACCGAGGAGCAGCTTCACTCGGTTAAGGAGAAAATCAAGCAATTGGGCGGCCTGCAGCGGCGGTTGGAGCGCCAGGTGCGGGACCTCCGCCGCGTGCTGGCGGGCGCGCATCCGACGGGGTCGCACGTACCGGGCCCGCACGTGCCGGCCCGCGCTGAAGAACGGGTGGGGGGGCGGGCGTGAAACGGCAGGCGTGGATCTGGGTCGCCGTCGCGGGCATCGTCCTTGTGGCGGGCCTGATGGTCGGCCGTGGGGCGCCGTCGCGGACCGCTCAGGCTCCCTCGGGAAAGGATCCGACCCGAACGCGGCAGGCGCCGATCGTCGCCGTTGGGCGCGCCAGGCACGTCCAGCTCCCCCGGACGCTTCAGCTGACCGCGAGTGTCGGGTCGCTGACGCAGGCGGTCTTGCTGACCAAGACCTCTGGATACCTCCTATCAGTCACGGTCCGGCCGGGCGATCCCGTCAGCGCGGGCCAGGTCGTCGCGGTCGTGGACCACGCGCAGCTGGATGCCCTGGCGGCCCAGGCGCAGGCCTCGCTCACGGCCGCCGAAGCGGGCGTGCAGACCGCGCAGGCGCAGGTGGCCGCGGCCCACGCGCAGCGCTTGAACGCGGGGGCCCAGCTCACCAGCGCCCAGGCCGGCGTCGCGAAGGCGCAGGCGCAGCTCGTGGACGCCCAGGCAACGTATACGCGCACACAGGCCCTCGCCCGGCAGGGCGCGGTCTCCGAGCAGAGCCTCGACGATGCCAAGGCGCAGATCGTGTCGGCGCAGGCCGGGGTGGACGCGGCCCGGGCGCAGGTTGCCCAGGCGGAGGCTCAAGTCGAGGCGGCCCGGGCGCAGGAGGTCGCGGCCACTTCTCAGGTCAAGACGCAGCAGGCCCAGGCCGCCACCCAGGTGGCGGCGCTGGAGAACGCCCGGCTGCAGTTACAGTACGCAACGATCGTGGCCCCCTTCAGCGGCGTGGTCGTGAGCCGCTCCCTGGATCCCGGTGCGTACGTGACGCCCGGAACCTCAACGCCGATCCTGACGATCGCCGATCTGGACAACCTGGATGTCCTGGTGAATGCCTCGGAGCCCGACCTCCCCTACGTTCACAAGGGCGACCGGGCCCAGATTCACGTGGACGCGTATCCCGACCGGACCTTCCAGGGCGTCATCAGCCGCATCGCCGGGGGCGTGGATCCGATGACCCGCACCGTGCAGGTGGAGATCGACGTGCCCAACACCGGCCATCCGCTCCGGCCGGGCATGTACGCGACGGTCCAGCTGGCGGCCGGATCCCAGCCGGCCCTGGTGGTCCCGCTCTCGGCCCTCGTCACCGTGGGCGGCCAGCACTTCGTGTGGGTGGTCACCGATGGGAAGGTCAGCCAGCAGCCGGTGACCGTGGGGCAGGCGACCGGGGAGGTTGTGGAGATCACGAGCGGCCTCACCGAACAGGACGTGATCGTGATCCGCGGCACCGACTTGGTCCGCGACGGCCAGACGGTCCGCGCCGTCCCGGTCAGCCCGTAGGCGGCGTGCTTCCGGAGGCAATCCGATGTTTCTGACGCGCGGCGCGATCCGAAACCCGATCTTCGTCATGATGGCCTGCATCGCGGTCGTGGTGCTGAGCCAGATCGGGCTCAGCCGCCTGCCCCGCGACCTCTTCCCCCACATCACGATCCCCGTGATCAACGTCTCCGCAACCTACAGCGGGGCGAGCCCGGAGGCGGTCGAGCGGACCGTCACCTATCCGCTCGAGCAGGCGATGACGCGCGTCGCCGGCGTGCAGCAGATTATCTCGACAACCCGGCAGGGCAGCTCAACCGTGCAGGTGTGGTTCAATTGGGGCACCGACCTCAACAACGCCGAGGTCGAGGTGATCCAGAACGTCCAGCGGGTGATGCGGAGCCTCCCGACGGGCGTCAGCCAGCCGTTCGTGCTCAAGTTCGACATCTCCAACATCCCCGTCGTGCAGGTGGTCGTCCGGGGCGGCGGGCTGGATCCCCGGCAGCTCTATGATCTGGCCTTCAACACGGTCGAGCCGCAGCTCGAGCGGATCCCGGGCGTCTCGCAGGCGTTCGTCCGCGGCGGGCTCGTGCGCGAACTCAACGTCAACGTGGACCCCCACAAGCTCGGCGCCACGGGGCTCACGCTGCAGAACCTGGTCGATGCGATCACCAAGTACAACGCGCTCCTTCCGTCCGGCAGCCTCCGCAACACGCGGATCGACTACCAGCTGAACGTCCCGACGCTGCTCCAGGACACCTCCGGGATCCGGAGCGTCGTCGCCGCCACGCACAACGGCGTGCCCGTGCACATCGGGGACGTGGCCGAGGTCCAGGATGCCGCGGCCGACCAGACGGACATCGTCCATATCGACGGCCGGCCGGGCGTGCTGATGTTCGTCGGGCGGCAGCCGGATGCCAACACGATCGACGTGGTGGACCAGATCCGGGCGGCGCTGCCCCGTCTGACCGGGATCCCGAGGGGGGTCAGCCTGGACATCTCCTTCGACCAGTCGCGGTACATCCGCGCGGCGATCAAGACGCTCGCCAACGAGGCGGTGATCGGCGCTCTCCTTACCTTCCTCGTCGTGCTGGTGTTCCTGCGCAGCGGCTGGAGCCTCGTGATCATCGGCGTCGGCATTCCGCTCTCGGTGTCGGCGGCGCTCCTGCTGCTGTATTTTACCGGCCAGACCCTCAACATCTTCACCCTCGGCGGCCTGACGCTCGCGATGGGCCGCCTGGTCGACGACGCGATCGTCGTCCGGGAGAACATCACCCGCCACCTCGCGGTGCCCGGCACCCCCGTCACGCAGGCGGTGCTCGAGGCCACCCAGGAGGTCGGCCTCCCCGTGCTCGCGTCGACGTCGACGACGATCGCGGTGTTCTTCCCGGTGGTGTTCCTCAGCGGCATCGGGCAGCGGCTGTTCGTGCCGATGGCGCTCTCGATCGTGTTCTCCCTGGCCGCCTCGTACGTGGTCTCAATGACGGTCGACCCGGTCCTGAGCATCCGCCTCCTCCGCGCGGCCCCCGGATCGGTTCCCGAGGGGCCGGGCCCGGTCGCCCGGTTCATCCGGTGGAGCGAGGGGTTGATGGACGGCCTCGACGAGCGGTACCAGCGGATACTCGGGTGGACGCTCCGGCACTCGGCGGCGGTGATCGGTGCGATCGTCCTCGTGTTCGCCCTCTCGCTGGCCGCCGGGCTCAGGATCGGGACGGAGTTCTTTCCGGCGACGGACGAAAGCCAGTTCTCGATCCAGGTGCAGGCGCCCCAGGGCACCGCGGTGCAGGCGACCTCCGATCTTGCCGAGCAGGTCGCCGGCATCGTGCGCCGGGTCGTCCCGGCGCAGGATCGCACCGCCGTCTACACGGTCTCGGGCGTTCCCGCCAACGGCGCCGGGTTCGGGTCAAACGCCGGCCCCAACAACGGGCAGGTCTCCGTCCGCCTGGTGCCGCCGACGCAGCGGCGCGTCTCCACCGACGACTACGCCAACCGCGTCCGCCAGGCGATCGCCGGCAAGTTCCCCGGCGTCCAGACGTTCCTCAACGTCGGCGGGCTCCAGCGGGAGGTCGTGAACTTCGGATCGGCCGCGCCGATTGACATCCAGCTTCTCGGCTACGATCAGACGGTCGGCCAGCAGCTCGCCCGGGAGGTCGCCGCGATGGTGACGGCGACGCCCGGCACCGCCGACGTACAGGTCACCCCGCGCGGCCAGTACCCCGACTTCACGGTCGACGTGGACAAGGAGAAGGCGGCGCTCCTGGGCCTCAACCCCACCGGGGTCGCCACCGCGATCAACACCGCGATGTCGGGGAACGTGGGCACGGCCAGCCAGTTCATCGATCCGGTGACCGGCAACGAGTACAACATCGTCGTCCGGCTGCAGGACCGGTACCGGTCCCACCCGGAGGACCTGGG
>JAPVSX010000079.1:0-6776 GCA_047519495.1 Armatimonadota bacterium | reverse complement strand
GGTGGGAAGACGCAGACGGGCGCCCCGAGCCGCGCGAGGTGGTGTTCGCGGTCGATGAAGGCGTTCGCGCCGATACCACGCTGGACAAGCTGGCGGCGCTCCCCCCGGCCTTCGCGCAGGGCGGCGCCGTCACCGCCGGCAACTCTTCGCAGACAAGCGACGGTGCGGCGGCGGTGGTGGTGATGGCGGACGAAGTCGCGGAGCGGCTGGGGGTCCCTCCCCTGGGAGTGTTTCGGTCCTTCGCGGTCGCCGGCGTGCCCCCCGAGGTCATGGGCATTGGCCCGGTGGAGGCGGTCCCCCGGGCGCTGCGCCTGGCCGGGGTGCGGCGGCAGGACGTGGATCTGGTCGAGGTGAACGAGGCCTTCGCGTCGCAGGCGATCGCGGTCGCGCGGGGGCTCGAGCTCGACGACGAACGGCTCAACGTCAACGGCGGCGCGATCGCCCTGGGGCACCCCCTGGGGTGCAGCGGCGCCCGGATCACCGTCACCCTCCTGTACGAGCTGCAGCGGCGCCGCGCCCGGTACGGCGTCGCGACGATGTGTATCGGCGGGGGCATGGGCGCGGCCGGGGTGTTTGAGCGTCCATGAAACGGCACCACGCGGAAGGGGGAGGCACGATGACCAGACGGGAAGCGCTAGTGATCGTCGCGGTCCTTGTGGCGATGGCGACGTCCGGGTTTGGGACGTCCGGTGTGAGCGCACAGGCCCCCCTGCTCAAGGTGGGGGCCCCGGGCCCCATGCAGCTCCTCGTGGGGCAGGGCATCATTTACGGCCTCGAGCTCGCCGCCGGCGAGATCAACGCCGCCGGCGGGATCCTGGGGCGGAACGTCACCGTCGTGCCGGAGGACGAGGCCGAAATGCCCGAGGTGGGCATCGCCGCGATGCGCAAGTTGATCGAGAGCGACAAGGTGGACGTGCTGATCGGCGGCCAGACCAGCGGCGTCGTCCTCGCGCAACTGCCGCTCATCTCCCGAGGGAAAATCGTCTATCTGGGCGTGGGGGCCGCCGCGCCGCAAATTACCGACCAGGTCAGAAAGGACTACGCCAACTTCAAGTACATCTTCCGGATCACCCCGCCGAGCTCCACCTACCTGGGCTACGCCCTGGCGGACTTCGTTGACGAGTTCGTCAGGACCGACCTCAAGGCGACCAAGATCGCCATCATCGGAGAGAACCTGGTGTGGGTTCAGGGCGTCCTCCCGGCGATGGAGCGCCGGCTGGCGGAGAAGCGCGGCGTCGAGGTCGTCTACAAGGAACTGTTTGACATCCGGACCACCGACTTCAGTCCTATTTTCGCCAAGGCCCGCGCCGCCGGAGCCCAGTTCGTCGTGCCGCTCATGTCCCACGCGTCTTCCGACGTGGTGGTCAAGGCGTACGCGTCGCTCAAGGTGCCGATCCCGTGGGGCGGCATCGACGTGAAGAGCCAGGAGGCCGACTCCTGCGAGAAGCTCGGCGGAGCGGCGGTCGGGCAGGCGGTCCTATTCGGGAGCCCTCCCATCAGGGTCGCGATCACCCCGAAGACGATCCCCTTCATCGACAAGTACAGCGAACGGTTCAAGCGCCCGCCCGTATACACGTCCTTCGGCGCCTACGACGCGCTCTACATCTACAAACAGGCTGCCGAGAAGGCGCACGCGTTTGATTCGGACAAGGTGATCCCATTTCTCGAGAAGACGGACTACCGGGGAGCAAGCGGCCGCGTCGTCTTCGACGAGGCCCACGACCTCCGCTACGGGCCGGGGTATGCGCTGGAGACGATGGTCCAGTGGCAGGACGGATGCCGGCGGGTGCTGATCTGGCCGCAGCAGTTCGCCACCGGCAAGTACATCCCCCTGCCCTGGCTGCGCTGAGGCGTCCCGGGCCGGCATGGTTGACGTGCTGATTCTCGGCGCGATCAACAGCGCCATTTACGCCATGCTGGCCCTCGGCTTCACCCTGATCTTCGGGGTCGGCCGGGTAGTCAACCTGGCCCACGGCGCCTTCTACGCGATCGGCGCGTACATCGCCTACACGCTGGTCGTGGTGGGCCGTCTCCCGCTCCTCTTCGGGGCGGTCGCGGCGGTGCTCGCGGCCGCCCTGGTCGGGGCGGGAATCGACCGGCTGCTCATCCAACCGGTCCGACGGTCGACGTTTGCGGTGCTCATCATTACCGTGGTTTTCGCCCTCTTCACCCAAGAGGCCATCTACGCCTGTTACGGCTATACTTCGCGCAACATCCCGTCCTTCACGACACAGACGCTCAGTGTGGCAGGCGTGATCGTGGCGGGTCAGCGGGCCGTCGCGTTTGTGGTTGCCGTGATCGCCATCGCCGCGGTCTGGATCCTGGTCTACCGGACGCGCTTCGGGAACGCCGTCCTGGCCGTTGCGGAGGACCGGGAGGCGGCGGTGTACCTGGGCATCGATGCCGACAGCGTCTCCAGGACCATCATGGCGCTCTCCGCCGCCCTCGCGGCCGCGGCGGGCGTGCTCGTGGCTCCCGTCCTCGTCGTCAGCCCGCAGATGTGGGTCGTGCCGCTCGTCAAATCCTTCGCCATCGTCATCCTCGGCGGGTTGGGGAGCATACCCGGGAGCCTGCTCGCGTCGGCGCTCCTGGGCTACAGCGAGACGGCGATTTCGCGTTTTGCCAGCAGTGCCTTTTCGGAGATGGTGCCCCTCGTGGTGATTCTCTTCACGCTCCTGCTCAGACCCTCCGGGTTGTTGGGCAGGCGGGTGGAGTTCTAGCCGGTGGATGAGCTGAGCGACCGGTCGCCTATCCACACCGTAATCTCCGGCATGCCTCCGGGGGTAAGGGGAAGACTGGCCGCCCTGGTACCGGGCATCGCGATCCTGCTGGCGCTGGGTGTGGTCCCCTTCGCCGTACGGGATCGATATGTGCTGAGTGTGTTCATCCAGGCCAATCTCTACGCGGCCATGGCGGCGGGCTGGGATGTCCTATCCGGGTACACGGGCCGGGAGAATTTTGGATACGCTCTGTTCGTCGGCACGGGGGCCTACACCGCCGCGCTCCTCAACACGCGGCTCCACTTCCCCCCTCTGCCGGGGATCGCCGCGGGCGGGGTCATGGCCGTCGTCTTTGCCGCCCTCATCGGCGTGCCCGCCTTGCGGCTGCGGGGACCCTACTTCGCCCTCGCGACACTCGCCGCGGCGGGGATCATGGAGCGGCTCACCCTCCTGCTCTGGCCGCTCACAGGAGGCGAAGACGGGGTGTACCAGGTGCAGCCCCTCTCCCTGTCCGCAGACGTCACCTACCACGTGTCGCTGCTGTTCATGGCGGCGGTTGTGCTCGGGCTCTACACGGCCACACGAACGCCGTGGGGAATGATCCTGCGCGCAATCCGTGCGAACGAGCCGGCGTGTGAAGCCTCCGGCCTCAACACCGCAGCCTACAAGATCGGCGCGCTGCTGCTGAGCGCCCTGACCGGCGGCCTGGCCGGCGGCCTGTATGCACACGTGCAGGAGCACGTGGGTCCGGCAGTCTACTCGGTCGAGCTGTCTGTGACCGTCATCATCATGGCGTTCATCGGGGGCGCCGGCACGATCTACGGCGCGGCGGCGGGAGGGTTCATCCTGACGGCGCTGGGCGAGTCGCTGCGCGGCTTCGGACCATACCGGCTCCTGCTCTACTCCGCGATCCTGCTCCCGGTGGTCCTGTACCTCCCTCGGGGCGTCGTCGCGCATCTCCTCGGCTGGATTGGGGAGAGACGGCAATGACGCTCCTCAGGGCCGAGCGACTGACCAAACGCTTCGGCGGCCTGACCGCGGTGGACGCGGCGAGCTTCACGGTGGACGCGGGAGAACTCGTCGGGATCATCGGCCCGAACGGGGCCGGCAAGACCACCCTCTTCAACCTGCTGACGGGGCTCCTCCAGCCGGATCACGGCACGGTGGTCTTCAAAGACTCGCGGATCGCCGGCCTCCCGCCGCACGGGATCGTTGACCGGGGACTGGCGCGTACCTTTCAGGTCGCCCGGCCGTTCTCCGACATGACGGCTCTGGAAAACGTAGCCACCGCCTGCGTCTGCCCCCGCGCGCGCCGGATGAGTGGCGGCCGGAGCGTCTGGGAGAGCGCCCTGGAGGCCCTGGCGGCGGCCGGGCTGGAGGGCAAGGCCGCGCTGCCGGTGCACACGCTTCCCTTCGGCGATCTGCGGCGTGTCGAGATCGCCAGGGCGCTGGCCACGCATCCGGAGGTCCTCCTCCTCGATGAGCCCTTTTCCGGCCTTGGCGTGTCTGAGATCGCCCCGCTCGCCGCCCTCATCGGCGCGCTGTCCCAGCGGGGAATGACGATGCTGATCGTCGAGCACAAGCTGCGCGAGTTGATGCGGCTGGTCACACGCGTCATCGCCATGCACTTCGGCCGGATCATCGCGGAAGGGACGCCCGAAGTGGTGGCGCGGACTCCGCGCGTCGTCGAGGCGTATCTGGGCGGGGCGACGTGACGGGGCGAGCCATGAGAGGACGGCATAGAGCCGCATGACCGCTGCGCTCGAGATCCGTGACCTTCGCGTCGCCTACGGCAGGGCCCTTGCGCTCGACGGGATCACCCTGGCGGCCGAGGAGGGCGAAGTGGTCGCTGTGCTCGGCCCGAACGGCGCAGGGAAGACGACACTGTTGAAGGCGGTCTCCCGCACGGTCCCCGCGACGGGATCGATCAGGTTCCAGGGCCGCGAGCTCTTACGGATGCCGCCCCATGAGGTCGCGCGCGGCGGGATCGCGCACTGTCCGGAACGCCGGCGCCTCTTTTCGGAACTCTCGGTGCAGAGGAACCTCCTCCTGGGCGCCTATGCGCGAGGGGACGAGACGCTCGAGGAAGATCTCGAACGCGTCTTTCGTCTGTTCCCCGTGTTGCGGGAACGCCGCCGCCAGCTGGCGGGCACCCTGTCGGGCGGCGAGCAGCAGATGGTGGCGGTCGGGCGGGCGCTGATGGCCCGTCCGCGCCTGCTGATGCTCGACGAGCCGTCGATCGGCCTGGCTCCCCTCGTGAAAGAAGCGGTCCGCCGGAGCCTCCAGGAGATCCGCGAAACAGACCTCACTGTCCTCCTGATCGAGCAGGATGCGGTGTTTGCCCTCTCCCTGGCCAGCCGGGGGTACGTCATGGAATCTGGGCGGATCCGGCTCGACGGGCCGAGCGAGGCGCTGCGGGGGAATCCGCATGTCAGAGAGGCGTACCTCGGGATCGCCTAGATGATCCGGGTGCGCATGCCGGACGGTGCGGCCACGGCGCCGGTCCCGCTGGACCGGGACGATCTGGTGCGGCTCTATCGGTGGATGGTGGATAGCGATCGGCACCAATATCCCGCCCCCGGCTTGCTGCTACGCGAAATCCAAGGAGGTTCATAATGGACGTCACGGGCCTGGTTGCAGGCGGCAGCTTTCTCCTCGCGGCGCCCGCGCCGCAGGAGATCTGTACCCCCGAGGGCTTCTCCGAGGAGCACCGGCTCGCCGTCCGCACCCTCGCCGCCTTTCTCGAGACGGAAGTTGAGCCGCGGGCGGCCGCACTCGAGACGCACAATTTCCCCCTGATGCGGCAGCTCCTGCGGAAGCTCGGCGAGCTGGGCTTCCTCGGCGTGGACATTCCGGAAGCCTACGGAGGCAGCGGGCTCGACCTCATCACGTCGCTGGTCGTGGCCGAAACGATGAGCCGCGGATCCTTCGCCGTCTCCTTCGGCGCGCACACCGTCATCGGCACGCTCCCCATCGTGTATTTCGGCACGGAGGAACAGAAGCGGCGCTACCTTCCGGGGTTGGCCGGCGGAGAGCTCATCGGCGCCTACGCGCTCACCGAGCCCACCGCCGGCTCTGACGCGCTGGCCGCCCGCACGCGGGCCGTCCTCACCGGGGACGGCCGCGAGTACCTGCTGACCGGGACGAAGCAGTTCATTACCAACGCGGGCTTCGCCGACGTCTTTACCACTTATGCCAAGGTCGACGGCGAACGCTTCACCGGCTTCATTGTCGATCGAGCGACCGATGGCCTCGTGGTCGGCCCCGAGGAGCACAAGATGGGGATCAAGGGGTCCTCCACCGCCAGCCTCTTCTTCGACAATGCGCGCGTTCCGGCCGGCAACGTGCTGGGCGAGGTCGGCGGGGGGCACCGCGTTGCCCTGAACACCCTCAACGTGGGGCGCCTCAAGCTGGGCGCCGCCTGCGCCGGGGCCGCGAAGCGCGCCGCGCGGCAGGCCATCGCGTACGCGAAGGAGCGTCACCAGTTTGGCCGCCCCATCGCAGCGTTCGGGCTCATCCAGCAGAAGCTGGCGGAGATGGCCGTGCGCATCTATCTGCTCGAGAGCATGATCTACCGAACGGGCGGGCTCATCCAGGCGGCGAGGAGTACTCTGGAGCCATCGTTCAAGGCCGTCGAGGAGTACGCGGTGGAGTGTGCGATCGACAAGGTGTACGGCTCGGAGGCGTCGGGCTTCGTCGTGGACGAGATGGTGCAGATCTACGGCGGCTATGGGTTCATCGAGGACTACCCGGCCGCCCGCGCATACCGCGACGCGCGCATCAACCGCATCTACGAAGGGACGAACGAGGTCAACCGCCTGCTCATCACCGGGATGCTCCTCCGGCGGGGGCAGCGCGGGCGCCTGCCGCTGCTCGACGCGCTGAGGAGAGCCGCGGAGGAGGCCCCCCGCGCGGACGCCACCCTCCCGGGCCATGGGCCCCTGGCAGAGCAGCAGAGACAGGTCGAGACGGCGAAGAACGCCTGCCTCTTCGTTATGGGGACCGCCGCCCAGAAGTACCGCGAGGCGCTCCAGGAGCAGCAGGAGATCCTTGCGT
>JAPVSX010000078.1:0-8840 GCA_047519495.1 Armatimonadota bacterium | reverse complement strand
TTCTACCGCCTCGGCGCCGGCTCGCTGTGGGATCAGGACGAGACGAAGTACGCGCAGGTCGCCAGGGAGATCCTCGAGACCGGCGATCCCGTGACCCTTCACGTCAACGGCCAGCCGTGGTACGTCCACCCGCCCTTCTACATGTGGCTCACCGCCGCCACCGGCCGGGCGGCCGGCTTCACCGAGTTTTCGGTGCGCTTCTGGTCGGCGGCGTTCAGCGTCCTCGCCGTGTACGGGACGATCCTGCTCGGCCGGTTATGGTTCGGCCCCCGGGCCGGGGTGCTCTCGGGGGCCGTCCTCGCCGTCACGTTCCAGTTCCTGGTGCAGTCGCGGCTCGCGGTGTTCGACACCGTGCTGCTGGCCTGGATGCTGCTCGCCGTCTACGCCTTCGCGAGCGCGTACCGGGGCGGGCGGCGGGCCGACTACCTGCGGTTTTTTCTGTTTGCCGGGCTCGCCACCCTGACCAAGGGCCCGATCGGGCTGCTGCTGCCCGGGCTCGTCATCGTGGTGTTCGTGACGCTCCGCCGCGCGTGGCGGAGGTGGCGGGAAGTGCCGTGGGCGGCCGGCCTGGCGGCCTACGCGCTTGTGGGGCTCTCCTGGTATGCGGCGGAGGCCTGGCTGCACGGGCGGGTGTTTGTCGCCACGGTGCTCGGGTACTACGGCATCGGACGGTTCTTCGGCGTCGTGGAGAACCAGGCCGGACCGTGGTACTATTACGTGCCGGTCGTGCTCGCCGGGGCGTTTCCGTGGACGGCGTTCTGGCCGGCGGCCGCGGCGTACCACCTCCGGCGCTTCCGCGAGGACGATGGCAGCCTCTTCGTGCTGCTCTGGTGCGTCCTCACCTTCGTCTTTTACTCGGCCGCGGGGACCAAGCTCCCAAACTACGTCCTTCCGATCTATCCGCTCGCCGCCGTGGGCGTCGCGGCGCTAGGGGACGCGGCGCTCCGAGGATCGGAACACTGGCGAGGCATCGGCATCTCAATCGGGCTCCTGGTGGCGCTCGTCGCCGTGCTCTACGTGGGCATCGGCGGATACCTCGCGGGCCTCTATCCCGACGCCTTCCGCGCCCTCGGCCACATCCTCTTCCCTCCCGCCGCGGCGCTCGCGGTCGGGGTCGGCCTGGTCATCGCGCTTGCTGCCGCCCGCCGGAGGCTCGCGGCGTTTGTCATGCTGTGTCTGGCGATGGCGGTCACCTGGCTCGGCGTGCTGACCTGGGTCGTGCCCGTCGTGGAGGCGCAGAAGCCGATGAAACCGCTGGCACTCGAGATCCGCAGCGCGCTGCGCCCCGGCGACCGGATCGTGGGCTACCGGCTGAGCATCTACTCTTCGCTCATCTTCTACACGGGCCATCACGTTGACTGGATGGAGACGCCCGCGGCGCTTCGCCGGGCCGTTTGCGCCCCGGGCCGCGTCTTCGTCGTGGGCGCGCGACCGGATCTGGACTCGGCGCGGAGCACGCTTCCCGGCGGGCTCTCGTTGTTCGCCGACCGGGTGGGCACCGTCGTCTTGCTGAAGCCCGGCGGGCTGCGGTGTGCTCCGGGGTATTAGACAGGGCCCCCCGAAGCCTTCCCCATGTCGGTTCTCCGCCTGGCGGCCGCCCTTGCTCTCTTCATCACGGTAGCACTCGCGGCGGGTCTCCCAGCCAGCACCCGCGTGGACAGCGCGGTCACGGTGTGGCTCCAGCGCGCGGCCCCCGCGGCCGACGCGCCCGCGGCGATGGTCGCCTTCCTTGGGGATCCTGAGGTCATCCCGGGCCTTGCGGCAGCCGGGCTCGTCCTCCTGCTCCTTCGCGACAGGCGGCACGGTTGGGCGCTGCTGTGGTTGGCCGCCGGAGCCGTCGGCGTGAGCCTGGTGGCCGATGTCCTCCAGGGGGTGATCGTTCACCCCGGCCCGCCGTTGGCGCTGATGCGCCCTATCGCGGAGCGGGGGCTCAAGTTCCTGGGGGGTCCGGAGGTCATCCTGGCCCTGGGGGCGGCCGGGCTCGTCCTGCTGCTCCTTCGCGACAGGCGGCACGGTTGGGCGCTGCTGTGGTTGGCCGCCGGCGCCGCCGCCGTCAGCCTGGTGACCGTCGCCCTCCAGGATGTGATCGTTCAGTTCGGCCAGCAAATCCTGGCGATGATCGGGCTCAACTCCACCTACGGATTCCCATCCGGGCACATGATGCGGACGACATTACTCGCCGGCACCGCGCTTCGGCGCCTCCCCGCGCTCGGTGCGGCCCTCGTCGCCGGCATGGCGGCGTCGCTCGTCTATCTCGGCGTTCACTCGATGTCCGAAGTGCTCGGAGGGTTCTGCCTCGGCTGGGCGTGCGTCGAAGTCGCACGGGAAGTCTGGCGGTGGCCAGGCCAGGCGTAGCGGTGTGCCTGCTGGCGTGTTGTGGCATTCCCTGCCAGCATGAAATTGAAAGGTCTGACCCGGCGAGCGGGCCGTGACCCGCATGTCCTCACCGCGGAGTGGCTGACCCGGCCTTGGACCGGCTCATAGGCTCTGTCGCGCCGGGTGCCGGCTGTCCCACGGCTTGAGGGCTGCGCGGCTGCGGCGCCCGCAGCGCGCGGAATACGCCCTCGTAGTAGGCTTCCCAGATCAGGTTCGTGTAGCACTCGTTCAGCACGAGGAGCCACCCGCGGGCCTCCGCGCGGGGGACGGTCCAGCGGAGCAGGGGCATGACGAGCGGCGTCCGGTACACCAGCCACTTGAGCGGCAGCATCCAGGGGAGGATCTCGAGGAACAGGCCGAGCCGGAACGACCGGTCGTGCTTCCGCCAGAAGTACACCGCGCCCTCGCCCGCCTCGCGCAGCTTCTGGCGGACGCCCTCCAGCGTCTCCACGTGGTAGTGGTAGCCTAGCGCGCCGGGCTCGTAGTCGAACGTGACGCCGCGCGATTGGAGCCGCATCGCCAGCTCGATGTCCTCCCACCCGTACCCGGTGAACCCCTCGTCGAATCCGCCGATCGCGTCGAAGTCCTCGCGCAGCGTGGAGAAGTTGCGGGTGACGATGTGCACAGGGGAGAGGTGGTGGCGCCGCCGGACCGTGAGGTCGGGTGTGATCTCCTTGGTCTTCATGAACGGTGTCACCCTGGCGTCCGGGTGCGTCAGGCTCCGCCCCTGCACCCCGAGCCGCCGGACGTCCGGCGGAAAGTGGCGGTGGTGGGTGGCCAGCAGGCCGGGAGTCGCCCAGATGTCCGAGTCGATGAATAACAAGATTCGCCCTGACGCGGTCCGCGCGCCCAGGTTGCGGACGGCAGACCTGCCGGCGTTCGCCTGCGTGACGTACCGGATCGGGACGGGGCTGTGGATCGCGCGGACCATCTCGGCGGTGCCGTCCGTGGAGCCGTCGTCGGCGACGACGATCTCGTACTGGTCGGGCGGGAACTCCTGGACGAGGAGCGCCTCGATCGTCTTCCGGAGGACCGCGCGGTTGTTATAGGTCGGGATGACGACGCTGATCTCCATGCGTCCTCCGGAGGGCCTCTTCTTCCACGAGGCGGGCCAGATACCGCTCGTTGAGCACGCCCGCGAGCAGGAGGCGGCCCAGCCCGGGGAGTCCCCACCGCCGGGCCCGCGCCACCCAGGTCTCGACGTTGCCGCTGTGGATCAGGCCGAACAGGCGCTGGATCAGGTTGAGGCTGCGGTGAAAGGGCGTGAGCTGCAGCGCGAGCCGGGTCTCGAGCGTCGGGTACTTTCCGTAGAAGAGCAGCGCGGTGCGGGCGCGCTCGTCCTCTTTGGCGAGCATCGCCGCGAGGCTCCCGGGGGTGACCTCCGGCTGATAGTGGTAGAGGGCCGCGTCGCGCAAGAACACTCGCCGCAGGCCGAGCGCGCGCAGGCGATACCCCATGTCCAGGCCCTCCCAGCCGTACGGGGAGAGCCCCTCGTCGAACAGGCCGGCGCTGAACAGGTGGGCCCGCCGGACCGAGCCGTTGTCCGTGTCGAAGTACGCGGTCGAGATGTCGAGCACGCTGGTGCGTGTCTCGAACGGCCGGTCGAGCGAGCGGGTGAGCACCACCGGACCGCGGCAGACGATGCTCGGCCCGGCGCGGCGGTGGGCGGCGAGGTGGGTCGCGAGAAACGAGGGGGGGGCCAGCGAGTCGCTGTCGACAAACACGATGACCTCGCCCCGCGCCTCGCGGATCGCCAGATTGCGCGCGCCGGAGATCCCGACGCGCTCCGCCATATGGAACGGCCGGAGGTCGCAGGGTGCCGTGCGGCGCGCGGCCTCGATCACCGAGGCGGTGGCGTCCGTCGAAGCGTCGTCGACCACGATCACCTCGTACCGCGGCGGCTGGAGGGTCTGGTCGGCGAGACACGCCAGGCACCGCGCCAGGACCAGGGCGCGGTTCCGGGTGGGGGTGATGACGCTGAGCTCGATCGTCATGGCGTCCGGGCGGGTGAGGCGGGCCGGCCGGTCTCCTCGATGAGCTGGCCGCGCACCAGGCGGCTGTAGACACCGTCGCGCGCGGCGAGCTCGTCGTGGCAGCCGACCTCGACGACGCAGCCGTCCAGCACGACGGCGATGCGGTGGGCGCTCCGCACCGTCGAGAGGCGGTGGGCGACGATGAACGTCGTGCGCCCCTCGGTCAGGCGGGCCATCGCCCCCTGGATCGCCTCCTCCGACTCGCTGTCGAGCGCGGAGGTGGCCTCGTCCAGGATGTAGATCGCCGGGTCGTTCAGCACGGCGCGCGCGAGCGCCAGGCGCTGCCGCTGGCCTCCCGAAAGCTGCATCCCGCCTTCCCCGAGGACGGTGTCGTACCCTTGCGGGAGCGCGGCGATGAACGCGTGCGCGCCGGCGACCTGCGCCGCCCCCTCGACCTCGCGGCGGGACGCCTGGGGCCGGCCGTAGGCGATGTTCTCGGCCACCGTCCCGGCGAACAGGATCGTCTCCTGGGGCACCAGGCCGATCTGCTGGCGCAGGGAGGCGATCTTGAGGCGGCGCAGGTCGCAGCCGTCGATCTCGACGCCGCCTTCGGTGGGGTCGTAGAACCGGGGGATCAGGTTCACGAGGCTGCTCTTGCCCGCCCCGCTCGGTCCGACGATCGCGATGTGCTCCCCCGGATTGACGTCGAGGTCGATCGCGCGCAGCGCCCACCGGCCGGGCTCGTACGCGAGGGAGACCCCACGGAACCGGACGCGGCCGCGCAGCGTGGGGAGCGCCACGGCGTCGGGGGCCTCGACGACGGTCTCGGGGACGTCCAGCAGTTCGTTCACGCGGATGAGGCCGGCCATCGCCTGCCGGGCCTCCGCGTACAGCCGGGTGATCCCCATCGCGGGGTCCATCGCGAGCGCCAGGTACCCCAAAAACGCCAGCAGCGACCCCGGCGTCATCTCATGCCGCGCGACGTACCGCGCGCCCGCCCAGAGGACAAACACGAGCGCGAGCGCGGTGAAGAGGCTCACGAGCGAGACCTCGAACGCGATCAGCCGGCGGATGCGGTAGTTGGCCTGGAACGTCCGCTCGTTCTCCTGCCCGAACCGCCGCTCTTCCCGCGGCTCCTGGACGAACGCGCGGATGATCCGGGCGCCGACGATGGATTCCTTGAGGAGGCTGGTGAGGGAGGCGACCTGCTGCTGGGCGCGGGTCGAGATGCGCTGCACCTCGCGGCCGAACGCGCGGGCGGCGACGAAGAACACGGGGAGCGTGAAGAACGTCAGCAGCGCGAGCCGCCAGTCGATCAGGAAGACCATCACGATGATGCCGGCGAGCGTCAGCGCCGTCGTGATCAGGTCGACGATGCCGTTGAGCAGCCGCGCCTCGACGAGCTGCGTGTCCTGGATCGTCCGGGAGATGACCTCGCCGCTGTGCCACCGGAGAAAGCGGTCGAGCGACCAGCGCTGGACGTAGTGGAAGATCTCGCGGCGGAGGTCGGCGACCAGGCGGTGGCCGACAAACGCCAGCAGCGAGAGCTGGATGTAGAGACACACGCTCCGGAAGGCGTAGATGCCGAGGACGATGAGCGCGGCGTGGTTCAGCACGCCGAGGCTGCCGGTCTGGATGACGCGGTCGGCCTGCAGGCCGAGATACCGCGGCACGTAGAGCCAGGCCACGGCCACCAGGACCGCGGCCCCCGCCCCGCCCGCGAGCTGCAGGGCGTACGGCCTCAAGTACCGGGCCAGCCGCCGCAATTCAGTCATAGCGCCATTATACACGCCCCGCGGCGCTAGCGGTTCGTCACGAGGCTCCACCCCAGCGGCGTCCGCAGCAGCAGGATGGGCTGGAGGCGCTCCCCCAGGCGCGCAAGCAGGTCGGGAGCCAGCAGGGCGAAGACCCGCTCCCGGCGCCAGGAGGCGAGGAACGTGTCCTCGTCGACCTGTTCGACTCTCGCCCGGATCCAGTAGGCGGCGAAGTTTGTCTCGGCCGGGTATGTGCCCACGACCACGACGCGATCTCCCGGGCGATAGAGGCGGTTCACGTCGGCGGCGACGGCCGGCCACGGCCACAGGGGCTCCCAGCGCTGCATGAGCATGGCGTACCCGACGGTATACGAGAGGAGCGAGCCCGCGGCCGCCAGCGCGATCGCCTGCCGGCTCCGGCCCGACGCGGCGAGCGCCGCGAAGACGAGGATCGTCAGCGTGAACAGGAAGAGCGTGGGAACGAGGATCGGAAGGTAGAACCGCATTTCAAACGCGGCAGCGCGCCTCGCCAGCCAGACGGTCGCCCCCATCATCGGCAGTCCCAGGAGCAGCGAGATGAGGCTCGCCGCCCTCAACCGGGCCCTGCCCTCGAGCACGGCGGCGAGCGAGCGCCCCGCGAGGACCGCGAGCGGCGGGTAGCAGGGGAAGAGATACCGGATGATCCGGTCTCCCTGTGAGAGGGAGACGACCGCAAAGAACAGGACGAACCACACCGCGGACAGGCGCAGGGCCGGCGGGCCCCCGCGGAGGCTGCGCCACCCCTCCACCAGGGCCCCGGGGAGCAGGCCGGTCCAGGGGAGCATCCCCACCATGAGCATGGGCACGTAGGCGAGCGCCATGGGGAGGAACCCGTGGAGCGGGACCAGGCCGGATCCGAGAAAGGCATGGCGCAGCCGGCCGATGCTGTTCTCGTCGATGAGGAGGGTCCGGACGAACGGCTCCCCCTGCCGGACGACCCCGATGACGAACCACGGCGCGGCAACGAGCGTGAAGACAACGGCTCCCGCGGCGATGTGGCGGAGCCGAAAGCGCGGCCACTCACCCGCCCACCAGGCGACCAGCGTGTCCGCCACCGCGATGCCGGCAAAGACCGGCAGCCACAGGATGCCCTTGGTGAGGACGGCCAGGGCCATCCAGAATCCCGCCAGCACCGTCCACCAGCCACGGCCGCCCCGCCGGTATTTCAGATATGCGTAGAACGCCAGCGAGAGGAACAGCGTGACCGGCACGTCGTGCTGGGGGGCCATGGTGTAGTAGAAAACCTGTTGAAACGTGGCCAGGAGGAGGACCGCCAGCAGGGCGGCCTCCTCGCGGAGGGCCAGCCGGGCGATCCGGTAGACGACGAACAGGAGGAGGATCGAGAGAAGGATGTGCCAGAGCCTGAGCGCGGCGTCGGTCTGGCCGCCCAGCCGCAGGGAGATCGCCATGATCCAGAAGGTCAGCGGGGGCTTGTCCACCACCCAGTCCGGGTGGACCGGGTGGCGCAGCGTCAGCCACTCGCCGGTGTCCAGGATGTTCTTGGCGACCTTCCCGAAGAGCGCGGCGTCGCTATCGACGTGCGGAAGAGGCGTTCCCAGCAGCATCGCCAGACAGGCTGCACCGATGAGCACGCGCCAGGTCGTCACGCTTTACGACTTACGACGCGCAAGAAGAGATTCCTCGAAGACAACCCTCCTTCGATATGCCCCGCAGCTTTCCGGCTGCGCCGGGAGGGGGGACCCGGGTCCGCACCAAACTCTGTAGGCGCCTTCCATGCTTACGCCGCGCCGTTGGAGGACGTGACGATGCCGCTCTCACCGGAGATCTTCCGCGAGTACGACATCCGCGGCGTCGTCGGCCGGGACCTCGACGCCGAGGCCGCCACGACGATTGCCCGCGCGTTCGGCACCTATCTGCGCCGGGCGGGCGTGCGCCGCGCGGTCGTGGGCCACGACAACCGGGCCAGCTCAGACGAGCTGTATCGGGCCGCCATCCGGGGCCTGAGCGCTGCCGGGTGCGACGTCATCACGGTCGGGCTCGTGATCACGCCGATGCTCTACTTTGCGCTCCAGCACTTCAACGTGGACGGCGGGATGATGGTCACCGCAAGCCACAACCCCCCGGAGTTCAACGGGTTCAAGCTGTGCCACGGGCCCGGAACCCTCTACGGCGCGCAGATCCAGGAGGTCCGGGAGATCGCCGAGGCGGGGGCACTGAGCCGGGGCGCAGGCACGGTCGAGGCGCGCGAGATCACGCCGGCGTACATGGCGATACTGGAGGAAAAGATCCGGCTCGGGCGGCCGCTGCGCGTCGCGGTGGACTGCGGCAACGGCACCGCGGGCGCCTTCCTGCCCGAGATCCTGCGGCGGTGGGGCTGCGACGTGCTGCCGCTGTACTGTGACCTCGATCCCTCCTTCCCGCACCACCATCCGGATCCGGTGGAGCCCCGGAACCTGACCGACCTGATCCGCCTGGTGCGGGACGAGCGCGCGGACGTGGGCCTCGGGATCGACGGCGACGGGGACCGCCTCGGCGCCGTGGACGATCGGGGAGAGATCCTCTGGGGTGACCTCCTGATGGCGCTGTTCTGGCGGGAGATCCTGCCCGCTCACCCCAATGCTGTGGCCCTCGTGGAGGTGAAGTGCTCCCAGGCGCTCGTGGACGAGATCCGCCGGCTCGGCGGGCGCCCCGAGTGGACCCGGACCGGCCACTCGCTCATCAAGGCCAGGATGCGGGA
>JAPVSX010000077.1:0-4562 GCA_047519495.1 Armatimonadota bacterium | reverse complement strand
ACGTGAAGGGGGAGTGTGGCGTGAAAGCGGTCCTGAACAGGCGGCAGTTCCTCAAGGTGTCGGCGGGGGCGGCGCTCCTGGCGCTCCCGGCGCTGGCGCCGGAGCGCACGAGCGCGCAGGGCATAACGAGCCTGAACGTCGGCATGTCCTTCACCAACCTGGACGCGGTGGCGGCCTGGGTGGCCCAGGATCTGCACCTCTTCCGGAAGTACGGGCTGAGCGTGCAGATCACCAACTTCCAGGGCGGCTCGAAAGCGGTCGCCGCGATGGCGGCCGGCGACGTGCCTCTCGCGTTCATCGCGGCCGCCGACGTCATCAGCGCCCGCTCGCAAGGCTTCCCGCTCGAGATGATCGGCGGGCTGATCCACAAGTTCCCCTACGACTTCGTGGTGGCGAAGAACATCACCAACGCGGCCCAGCTCCGGGGCGCCAAAGGGGCGATCAGCGGCTTCGGCTCGTCGTCCGAGTTCGCGGTCCGCTACGTCCTCCAGGCGCTCGGGGTCAACCCCCAGGACGTCACGCTACTTCAAGTTGGCGACGAGACCTCGCGCCTCGCCGCGCTGAGCTCCGGCCAGATCCAGTTCACGGTGCTGACGGCCGGCCTCGACCTCGTCGCCTTCGACTACGGCTACAAGCCGTTCGTGAAGCTGTACACGATGGGGCAGCCCTATCAGCACACGGGCATCGGCGCCAATATCACGTGGGCGAAGGCGCACACCCCGATCGTCGAATCGTTCCTGAAGGCGATCGTTGCCGCCGACGTCTACATCAAGAACCCGGCCAACGAGGCCGCGCTCGTCCAGCTGGTCCTCCCGCACCTGCCGATCAAGGAAGACCAGCTCCGCGGGGGACTCAAGCTCTACCGCGAGCAGTTCTACACGATCTACCCGTTCGTCACCGAGCCGGGCATGGACTTCATTCTCAAAGCGCGGAAGATCACGCAGCCCGCGTCCGACTTCTTCGACAACGGGTATGTGAAGGCGCTGCAGGACGCGGGGTTCGCCGCACAGGTGGCGGAGGGACACTGATCTGCAGAGACGCAGCCCGGCCGTGGAGTGACGCATCGTTCGGGCGCACGCGGTGTCTCGACTCGACGCGGCTGATAAGATCGGCGGGCGCACGGTCTATGCCGCTGACGTGTCGCTGCCGGGGCTCCTGCACGCAGCCCTGGTGCGCAGCCCGCTGCCCCACGCCCGCATCCTGTCGGTCAGCGTAGAAGAGGCCGCCGTCCTCCCCGGCGTGCGAGGGGTCTTCACCGGCGCGGACCTGCCGGCGGCGCTCTTCGGCCGGCGCGTGCGCGACACGCCTCTCCTGGCCCGCGAGCGCGTCCGTTTTGCCGGCGAGGCGGTGGCGGCCGTGGTCGCCGAGACGCGGGACCAGGCCGAGTGCGGCGCGGCCCGCGTCCAGGTGGAGTACGACCCCCTCCCGTTCGTGGCGGACCCCGAGGACGCGCTCCGGCCGGGGGCCCCCGCGGTGCACGAGGCGCCGTGGGAGTTCCCGGGAGCGGTGGTGACCCGATCCGATTCGCAGAATCTGCAGTCGCGTCTGATCGAGGAGCACGGCGACGTAGAGCCGCACCTCGCGGCCAGCGCGGTGACCGTTGACCGCACCTTCGAGACCCCGGCGGTTCACCAGGGATACCTCGAGCCGCAGGCGTGCGTGGCCCGCGTGGCCCCGGACGGCAGCGTGGAGGTCTGGGCCGCCAACAAGTCCCCATACCGCCTCCGCGCGCAGCTGGCCGCGGGCTTCGGCCTGCCGGAGGCCCGCATCACGGTCCATCCCCTGCCGGTTGGAGGCGACTTCGGCGGCAAGGGGGCGCCGATGTACGTCCCCCTGTGCGTCGAGGTCGCCAGACGCACCGGCCGGCCGGTGCGCCTCCTTTTGCGATATGGGGAGGACCTCGCGGCCGCCAACCCCCGGCATGCCGCGCGCATCCGCGTCCGGGCCGGCGCCGGCCGCGATGGCCGCCTCGCGGCCCTGGACGTCCACGCCGTCTTCAACGGCGGGGCGTACGCGGGATTCAAACCGATCGCGACCGTGAACCTGCACGGCGTGGAAGAAGCGGGTTCCTCGTACCGCATCCCCCACATCCGGATCGAGAGCCTCGTCGCCTATACCCACACCGTGCCGCGCGGACACATGCGCGCCCCCGGGGCGCCGCAGACCGTCTTCGCCGTCGAGTCGGCCCTGGACGACCTCGCGCGGGCCCTGGCGATGGATCCGATCGAGTTCCGCCGCCTCAACCTGCTGCGCGACGGCGAGCCCACGCCCCTCGGCGAGCGCCACGAGGAAGCGCGCGGTCTCGCGACGCTTGAGGCCGCGCTCCGGGCCCGGCGCCAGGCGGAGGTGCGGCCCGGAGAGCGCCGGGGGGTGGGCATCGCGGTCTACAACCGTCCGACGCCGGTCGGGAACACCAGCCTGAGCCTTGAGGTCGAGGACGGTACCGTAACCGTGCGGGTCCCGATCCCGGAGACCGGCACCGGCTCGCACACCATGGTGCGGGACGCGGTCGCCCGCGCGCTCGAGGTGGCGCCGGACCGGGTGCGGGTCCATCACGTGTCCACGGCCGACCTGCCCCAGGACGACGGCGTCGGCGGCAGCCGGGTCACGGCCACGATCAGCGAGGCGGTGCGCCTCGCGGTCGAGCGCCTGCGCGCGCAGGGGGGCCGGGGCAGCGTGACGGCGGTCGTCGAGCGGGGGAAGATCCCCTCGGTCACCTCGTTCTGCGTAGAGATCGCGCAGGTCGGCGTCGATGTGGAGACGGGTCGGGTGACGGTCTACGAAATACTGACCGCCGTGGACGTGGCGGAGGTGCTGAACCCGTCTCTCCACCGCGTCCAGATCGAGGGCGGTGTGGCGATGGGCTACGGCTTCGCCTGCCTGGAGGACCTGGCCGTTGTGGAGGGGCAGGCCACCGCGATCCACCTGGGCGAGTACAAGCTGCCGTCGCTGCGCGACGTTCCCCGGATGCCGGTCGTGCTCGTCCCCGGCGGCCGCGGGATCGGCGCGCTCAACGTGAAGGCGATCGCCGAACTCTCGAACGTGCCTGTGGCGGCGGCCGTTGCCAACGCCGTCGCGGATGCGGTCGGCGTCCGGGTGATGCGGCTCCCGATCACGGCGGAAGCCGTGTACGCGGCGCTTCACCCCGGCGAAGAGACGTGAACGTCACGGTGCGGACGACCGTCAACGGCCGGGCGGTTTCGGCGAGCGTGCCGGCGGAGAAGGTGCTGTCTGATTTTCTGCGCGACGACTGCGGGCTGCGCGGGACCAAGGAAGCGTGCGGAGTCGGCGTGTGCGGGGCCTGCACGGTGCTGGTCGGCGGGGAGCCCGTCAGCTCCTGCCTGCGCCTCGCCGCCTGCGCGGACGGGGCCGAGATCCTGACGGTGGAGGGGGTGGTGGAGCGCGCCCCCGCCCTCGCGCGCTGCTTCGCGGAGGAGGAAGGGTTCCAGTGCGGGATCTGCACGCCGGGGCAGGTGGTGTCGGCGTACGCGCTGCTCCGCCGGCATCCCCGGCCGGCGCATGCGCAGATCGCCGAGTGGATGTCCGGCACGCTGTGCCGGTGCACCGGCTATGCCTCCATCGTAAGAGCGATCACGGCGGCGGCCGAGGCGGTCGCCGCCGCCGGAAAGGGCGATGCGGATGGAACCGTTTGAGTTCTGTGCGCCGCACACCCTCCTGGACGCCCTCGACCGCCTGGCCGGTGAGGACGCCGTGGCCCTGGCCGGAGGCACCGCGGTGGTCATGATGATGAAGGAGCGCTTGCTCGCCCCCCGCCGGCTGGTCTGGCTGGGCCGGATTGAGGCCCTGCGAACGCTGCACGTCGCGGAGGACGGCTGGCTGCGCATCGGCGCGGGCTGCACTCTGGCCGAGGTGGTGCGGTCGCCGCTCGTGCAGACGGGGTGGCCAGCCATCGCCCAGGCGGCCGGCGGCATCGGCAACGTGCGCGTCCGTGCGGTGGCCACCGTGGGAGGCCATCTGGCCCACGCGGATCCGCGCCAGGACCTCCCGCCGCTGCTCCTGGCGCTGGGCGCCCGGGCTCACCTCGAGGGCCCGAAGGGACCGCGGACGCTGCCGCTCGCCGGCTTCTTCGTGGACTACATGGAGACGGCCGTCGCTCCGGGCGAGCTGATCACTGCCGTCACGGTGCCGCCACTCCCGCCTGCCGTCCGGGCGACCTACATGAAGTTCACGCCCCGCAGCCTGGACGACTTCCCCACGGTCGGGGTGGCCGGGTATGTTGAAAAGAACGCCGACGGCACGGTCTCCAGGGCCCGGGTGGCCCTGGCGGGAGCCGCGCCGACGCCGCTGCTGGTGCGTGGCGCCGGAGAGGCGCTGGCTGGCCGGCGCCCCACCCGGGACGCGGTGGCCGAGGCGGCCGCCGCCGCGGCGAACGAGGCAAACCCGTTGAGCGACGAGCGCGGAACGGCCGGCTACAAGCGGGCGATGTGCCGGGTCTGGACGCAGCGCTGCCTCGCCGCGCTCCTGGCGTGATGCGGCGGGCCGCGCCTGTGCCTGGGCCTACGGCGTGAGCCAAGACGTGCCTACGGCGTGAGCCAAGACGT
>JAPVSX010000076.1:0-4748 GCA_047519495.1 Armatimonadota bacterium | reverse complement strand
GGAGGGCCGTGAGGCCCGCCGTCAGCCCGTCGTTCCACAGGTGCAGCAGCGCGGTCCAGGCCAGGACGCCGGCCAGCCGGACTCGAGGCGCCGTGCGCGCGGACTCGCCGTCGGGAAGCACGCCCGCGCATTCGACAGGCCGGGAGAGGCCTCCTGGGACGCGTGCCGCGGGCGACGTCAGGGGGCGGGCCAGCGGAGCAGGGGGGATGGCCAGCAGCCCATAGGCCACGTATAGCGGAACAGTGTGACCCGGGAAGAGGAGAACCCGGCACACCGGATTAAAGCAGAAGGAGCGGATGCGCACGGTCGGGCTGCACGGGTGTGACGGACAGGGAGGCGGGCGGTGACCGCGTACCTCCTGCGCCGGGCCGCGGCCACCTTCGTGCTGCTGTGGGTCGTGGTGTCGGTGGTGTTCTTTTCGGTCTATCTCCTCCCCGGCGATCCGGCCCAGCTCATCCTGGGCGGGCTCGAAGCGCATCCGAGCGAGGAAGATCTCCGCGCCGTGCGCGCACAGCTGGGGCTCGACCGCCCCGTGCTGGCGCGGTACGCCGGCTGGCTCGGCGGCCTGGTGCGGGCGGACCTGGGACGCTCCCTGATCTCGGGACGGCCGGTCACTTCCGACCTCGCGGTCCGGCTGGGGCGCACGCTGCAATTGATCGTCCCGGCGGCGGCGATCTCGATCGCGGTGGGGATCCCCGCAGGCGTGTACGCGGCGCGGCACCGCCGGACGCTCGCGGATCCGGTCGTCTCGGGGCTCACGCTGCTCGGGTTCTCCGTCCCCGTCTTCGTGATCGGCCCCGTCCTGGTCTCCATCTTTGCGCTCTGGCTCAGGGTGCTCCCATCGGGCGGGTACGCGGGCCTCTCCGAGGGCCCCGGGGAGTTCGCGGCCCATCTCTGCCTGCCCGCCCTCGCCCTCGCCGCCGCGCCCACGGCGACGACGATGCGCATGGCCCGCTCGTCGATCCTGGAACAGCTGTCGCTCGACTATGTCCGTACCGCCCGGAGCAAGGGGCTCGCCGACCGACGCGTGGTAGGCCACCACGTGCTCCGCAACGCGTTCCTCCCGGTCCTCACCGTGCTCGGCCTCCAGGTGGGCGCGATGTTCGCGGGGAGCGTCCTGATCGAGACCATCTTCAACTGGCCGGGGATGAACCTGTTCCTCCTCGTGGCGATCGGCCAGCGCGACTATCCCGTGATCCAGGCGGTCGTCCTCGCCGCCGCGGTCATCTTCGTCGTCGTCAACTTCCTGATCGACGTGTCGTACGCCGTCCTGGATCCGCGGATCCGGTATGGATAGCCTCCGGGCCCAGGGCGCCGCCCGCTGGACGTTCGTGCGGCTCCTGCCGCCCGCGGCGGCGGTGGGCGGGATGGCGGTCCTTGCCCTCCTGGCTCCGGTCCTGACGCGGTACTCGCCGGAGGCGATCGATCCGGTGCTGCGGATGAACCCGCCGTCTGCCGCGCACGTCCTCGGGACCGACGAGTTCGGACGCGACCTCATGAGCCGCGTGGCGTTCGGGGCGCGGATCACCCTTCTGGTGAGCGTCGCCAGCATCGCGATCGCCGTCTGCGTCGGGACCCTCGCGGGCAGTCTCGCCGGGTACCACGGGGGCGTGACCGACCTCATCCTGATGCGGATCGCCGACGGCCTGCTGTCGTTCCCGCCGATCCTCCTCGCGATCTTCGTCATCACGTTCCTCGGGCCGTCGGTGCTGAACGTAATCTTAGTCATTGGGCTCCTGTACATCCCCCGGTTCGCGCGCGTCGCCCACGGGGCCACGCTGGCGGTCCGCGCGGCGGAGTACGTCCAGGCGGCGCGGGCGCTGGGCGCCACCCATGCCCGCATCCTCCGCCGGGATGTGCTCCCGAACATCGCCGCCCCGCTCCTGGTTCAGGCGTCGCTGGCCCTCGGACACGCGATTCTCCTGGAGTCGGGCCTGAGCTTCCTCGGCCTGGGCGCGCCCCCGCCGGCCCCGTCGTGGGGGCGGATGATCGAGCAGTCGAGCCGGTTCATGGCCCTCAGCATGTGGCCGGTCGTGTGGCCGGCGGCGGCCGTCTCGGGGACCGTCCTGGCGTTCAACCTGCTCGGGGACGGGTTGCGGGACCTGCTCGACCCCCGGCTGCGGGGAACCGTCTGATGTGTCGACCATGAGCGAGGAGGGAGAGCCGTGCGAATGCGCGCCGCCGCTTGGGCGACCCTGCTGATCCTGAGCCTCGTGTGGCACCCCGCCTTTGGCCAGAACGTCGCGCCGTCCTGCCAGGTCGTGGGCGGGACGCTCCGGTACGGGCTCGTCCGCGACCCGATCGCCTTCGACCCGCACATCAACTACGGCGCGTCCAGTTCCTCGCTGCAGGGGAACGTGTACGACAGCCTCGTGCGCTACGATCCCGACGGGAAGCTCGCCCCGGCGCTCGCCGTGTCGTGGACGCAGCCGCAGCCGGCCGTCTACATGTTCCGCCTGCGGCGGGGCGTCACGTTCCACGACGGGTCGCCGTTTGCGGCGGCGGACGTCGCATTCACGTTCAAGCGGATCCTCGACCCTGAGACCCATGCGACCCGTCAGAAGGACCTCGAGGGCCTCCTCGGCGGCGTGCGCGTGGTCGATCCGTACACCCTCGAGGTGCGCCTCAAGCATCCGAGCGCGACGTTCCTCGACATGCTCGCCGGCCGCGAGATGTACATCGTGAGCCAGAAGTGGGCTGCGGCGGGCGGCGACTTCAAGAAGCAGGAGAACGGCACCGGTCCCTTCCGGCTCGCCGGCTATGAGCCCAACGTGCGCTACGTCCTCGAGCGGTACCCCCGCGCGTGGGATCCGGCGTGCCTGGACCGCGTGGAGGAGATCCCGATCCTCGACGATCAGGCGCGCGTCTACGCTCTTCGGTCCGGCCAGGCCGAGTTCATCGAGTATGTGCCCTGGCAGGACATGGAGTACTTCTTCCGCACCAGAGGGTTCCGCGTCTACCGCGGGTACGAGGTGTTCAACATGGTCCGCCTCAACCCCCAGCGCCCGCCGCTCAACAACCCGAAGGTGCGCCAGGCACTCAACTTCGCGATCAACCGCGAGACGGTGAGCCTGACCGCGTTCGGCGGGCAGGCTCAGCCGATGGACGGCTTCCTCATCCGCAGGGACTCGTGGGCCTACGATCCCGAGACCAGCAAAGTCTGGAAGTCCGACCCGCAGCGCGCTCTTGCCCTGCTCAAAGAGGCGGGGATCCAGCGCCCTCAGGACGTCCGCCTGGCCTTCGACTCGACGACCCTGACCGTCCACCTCGACACCGCCCAGGTCGTCGCGACGATGCTGCGGTCGCTCGGGATCGCGGTCGACCTCCACCTCATGGACGTGCCGACGCTGATCCAGAAGCGGGTCACCGGCGACTACACGATGATGATGGACGGCCTGAGCCTGCCGTGGGAAGACCCCGATGTCTACTATCAGTACTTCCATTCGACCGGCACCGCGTATGCGGCGGCCGTCCGGTTCAAGAACGACCGGCTCGACCAGCTCCTTGACGAGGGCCGGCAGCTCGCCGATCGGGCGAAGCGGAAGGTGATCTACTCGCAGGTGGAGCGCATCCTGTCTCAGGAAGCGCCGTGGCTCTTCGTCGTCTGGCGGCCGCAGGCCGAAGCGGCGCGCAGCGCGGTCAATGGATACCACCGGTTGCCCGGGGGTCTCGGCACCTACACGCCCGCGTACCTCAACCGGGTCTGGATCGAGAGGTAGGAGGGAGGAGCGCATGCGACTGGGTGAGATGCCCTGGACGGAGGTCCAAGAGGCGATCGCCGCGGGGGCGACCGCGGTGGTGCCCCTGGGGTCCATCGAGGAGCACGGCCCGCACACCCCGATCGGCGACTACATTATCATCGACGAAATCGCCGCCCGGGCCGCCGAGGCGACGGGGGATGTCGTCACCCCGATCATGCCGTTCGGGTACTCCGAGTACTTCCGCAACTACCCCGGGACGATCACGCTGCGGGCCTCGACCCTTGGAGCCGTCCTCACCGACACGATCGAATGCCTGCTCGGCCACGGGTTCCCGCGCATCGCGATCGTAAACGGGCACGCCGGCAACACCGGCCTCGTCGAGCTCGTCACCCGGCGGTTCCGGCGGACGCGGGGTCTCGTGATTCCGTCGATCGCGCCGTTCGCGCTGGTGCAGACCCCGGAGGTTGTTGAACGGGTCTACGGAACCCGGGTCGACCTCGGGCACGGCGGCGAGCCGGTGGGCTCGCTCATGATGCACGTCCGGCCGGGCCGGGTGCAGATGGCCCGGGCCGGCGCGTGGGGCCGCCGGAAGGTGTTCGGGTGCCCGACCGACGGCCTCGGCGCGATCAAGGTGGAGGGAATGCGCATCGCGGTGCCCCTGGACATGGAGGACGTCGCCCCTCCCGGGACGGGCAGCCTGTCGGACCCGTCGCCGGCTTCGCCCGACCGCGGCCGCCAGCTCTTCCTCCACGCGGTGGACGCCTGCGCGAAGTTCCTGCGGTGGTTCAGAGGCGTGGACCCCTACCTCGGCACCGGCCGCGACGCCGCCGCGGCGCGGGTGTAGGCGGCCGTGACAAGCGACTCGCCGTCGCGCCGGAGCCGCTCCTTGCCCGCCTTGCCCGTGGTTGCCTTGACAGTGCAGGAGTGGGGCCGTAGACTTCATTTTGGCGGGAGTGCCGCCTATCGTGGGGGCGTGGTGTAGCCTGGTTCAACACACCTGCCTGTCACGCAGGAGATCGCGGGTTCAAATCCCGTCGCTCCCGCCAG
>JAPVSX010000075.1:0-15407 GCA_047519495.1 Armatimonadota bacterium | reverse complement strand
TCGTTCTCAACGCGCGCCACGTCGGCGGTCTCAGGCACAGACTCCACATACGCGGTCTGCGCTCCGGCCAGGTGCTGCTCGAGATACTGGCGCCCCTGATCCCACTGGAAGGTCCACCCGGCATCGCCCACGGGGCCGACGTAGATGAACGCCACTTTCGGTCCTGCCGCCCCTCGGGCCGTCCCCGGAGCCCACAGCGACACGATCGACAACCCGACCAGGATCCAATGCGCACTCCGCTGCCAGCGTCTCCTCATGGCAGACCTCCTTTGGATGACGACCACCGACTGCCGTGCACGTTGATCCAGAGCGTTCGAGCCACGCGCTTCCCGATGTTGACAAAGCGGTGCGGCCTCGCGGAATCGATCACGACGGCGTCGCCTGGACGCAGGATGTAGCGCTCGCCCCCCACCTCCACCGCCAGGATCCCCTCCAACAGCACCCCCATCTCCTTGCCCAGGTGGCGGATGGGCACGTCAGCGGACGCCGTCCCGGACGCGTAGGTGTTCTCGGCGACCTCGACGTTGCTGTCGGGCTCGCGGATCACCAGGCGGCGCCGGACACCCCGCCGTGTCTTCACGACCGGCTGCTGGTCGGCCCGGATGACCGGGCTGGCCCCGCGCGCCCCATCTCCAAACAGGCTCACCATCGGGACCCCGAGCGCGGCCGCGATAGCGACCAGCGTGCCGATGCTGGGACTGGCCTGCCCCCGCTCCACCATGCTGACCATCGAGACGCTCAACCCCGTGGCGTCGGCCAGGTGGCGGAGCGTCCGCCGGCGCTTGAGGCGCAGCGTGCGAATGCGCGTGCCCAGCTCCCGGATCGCGCCGTTGAGGACGGCAACTCCCCGTGAGTGCACCTTGGCATGGACGAGCGTGCTCATCGTCTTCAGGAGACGGGCACCGGCATTTCAGGATAACTGAAAAAGGTTTCAACAACGCTTCACCCTCTCCTGCCACCCACCCGCCTGCAGCCCGCGGGCATGCACAGCCCCGGCGGCGCCCGCGCGGGCCTCTGCACGGCGGGGCAGGAGGCCGGGGAGCCTCCATCAAACCCTCGCACACATGATCGTCGGCGCGTCGGTCAAGCGCAAAGAGGATCCCCGGCTCCTGACGGGCCGGGCCTGCTATGTCGGGGACGTCAGCCTCCCCGGGATGCTGCACGCCACCCTGGTCCGCAGCCCGCACGCCCATGCGGTGATCCGCAGGGTTGACCCGGCGCGGGCGCAGGCGCTGGCGGGCGTCGCCCTCGTCGCGACGGCCGCCGACCTCGGCGACGTCCCGCCGATTCCCATCCGGCTGGGGCCCCGCCCGGGGCTCGTGCCGTTTCTTCAATACCCCCTGGCACGGGGGCGCGTGCGCTATGTGGGCGAACCGGTCGCGCTGGTCGTGGCAACCGACCGGTATGCCGCGGAGGAGGCTGCGGACCTGGTCACCGTGGAGTACGACCCGCTCCCGGCCCTCAGCGACGCCGGGGAGGCGCTCGGGCCCCGGGCCGTCGTCCTGCACGACGCCGCGACGACCAACCTCGCTGCCCGCCTGGACACGGTGCTGGGTGAGCCGGACCGCGCGCTGGCCGGCGCGGAAGTCCGGATCCGCCACCGCTTCAGCATCCAGCGGCACACGGGGGTCCCCCTGGAGACGCGCGGGTTGGTCGCCGTGTTCGAACCCGGGACTGGCCTGCTGACGGCGTGGGGACCGACCAAGGTCCCCCACTTCAACCGCCAGGTGCTGTCGGATCTCCTCGGCATGCCCGTGCACCGCATCCACTTTGTGGAGCCCGACGTCGGCGGCGGCTTCGGCATCCGGGGCGAATTCTATCCCGAAGACTTCCTGGTGCCATGGGCCGCGATCCGCCTCGGGCGGCCCGTCAAGTGGATCGAGGACCGCCGGGAGCACCTGCTGGCGGCCAACCACTCACGCCAGCAGACACACGAGATCGAGGTGGGCGCGACGCGGGACGGCCGCCTCGTCGCCCTGGCCGACCGCATCACGGTGGACATGGGCGCGTATCTCCGCACCCACGGCGTCACGGTGCCCGAACTCACGGCGGCCCTCTTGCCGGGGCCCTACCGGATTCCGCATTATCGGTGCGAGGTCGCGTGCGCGCTCACGAACAAGACTCCGACCGGGACCTACCGCGCGCCCGGCCGCTACGAAGGCACGTTCGTGCGCGAACGGATGATGGACGTGCTCGCACACACCCTCGGCCTGGATCCGGTTGAGATCCGGCGCCGCAACTTGATCGGGCCGGACGAGATGCCGTACCGGCTCGGGACGACCACGCTGGGGCATTCCACCGTGTACGACACGGGCGCGTACGCCTCCGCCCTCGACGCCGCCCTCCGGGCGCTCGACTACCCGCGCCTGCGCGACTACCAGGCGGAGCAGCGGGCGGGCGGGCGCCATCTCGGGATCGGGGTGGCCTGCGTGTTGGAAAAGGCCGGACTGGGCCCCTGGGAGATGGCGCGAGTGGAGATCGACGGCTCCGGATACGTCGCCGTGTACTCGGGGGGAGCGTCTCTGGGCCAGGGGCTGGAAACGTCCCTGGCCCAGATTTGCGCCGAGGTGCTCAACCTCTCCGCCGACGACGTCACCGTCATCCACGGAGATACGGCCCTCATCCCGTACGGGGGCGGGGCATTCGCCAGCCGGGGCGCGGTCATGGCCGGCAATGCCGCGCTGGTCGCTGCCCAGGCGGTCAGGGAGAAGATCCTCGACTGCGCCGCCCGGTCGTTGGAGGTCCCGCGGGAAGATCTCGTACTGGAGCACCGCCGCGTGTCGGTGCGCGGGGTCCCGGCGCGCGCGCTGACCTTCAAGGAGCTCGCGGCCGCGGCCGCTCCCACCCGCGCCCTCCCGCTCGGCATCGAGCCGGGGCTCTCGGCCACGCGCTTCTTCCAGGTCTCCAACATGACGTACCCTTACGGCACTCACGTCGCGGTCGTCGAGGTGGACCCGGAGACCGGTCAGATCGCCGTGTTGAAGTACGCCATCGCCTATGACGTGGGCAAGGCGATCAACCCCATGCTCGTGGAGGGGCAGCTGGCGGGCGGACTCGCCCAGGGGATCGGCGGCGCCCTGCTCGAGGAGCTTGCGTACGACGCCGAGGGCCAGATGCTTTCCAGCACGTTCATGGACTACCTGCTTCCGACGTCGATGGAGATGCCGGACGCCTTGTCCATTCAAATCCTTGAAGAGACGCCGACGCCCCTCAACCCCCTCGGGGTCAAGGGCGCCGGAGAGGGCGGGACGGTCGGCGCGGGCGCGGCGATCGCGAATGCGGTGACCGACGCGTTGCGGCTGTGGGGGGCCGAGGTCACGGCGCTCCCCCTTTCCCCTGATCGAGTCCATGCGCTCGTCGCGGCGGCCGCCCGGCTTCGAGGCGCCGCGGTTCCGGGGGAGTGACCTATTGAACGCGGGCCGGCGGGTTACGGGGGCAAGACGCGCGCGCGACCGCCTGCGAGAGGAGGAGGATAGCCCGATGCGTCTCGTCGATCTCAGTCATCCGGTGACTATTCATTCTCCGGGATGGGTGGGATACCCGGGGCTCCGGCTGTGGTACGTTCAGACCCATCAGACGAACGGCATCGTCAGCCAGATGATCGAGACCCCGCTGCACCTCAGCACCCACCTGGACGGGGAGATGCACGGGGTTTCCGGCGGGCGCGACATCGCGTCGGTGCCCTTGGAGCAGTGCGTCGGGCCGGCGGCGATCGCAGACGTCAGCGAGGTCGGGGAGTGGGGCGTCTATACGCCCGAGCTGGTGCAGTCCAAGGTGGACGTCCGTCCGCAGGACATCCTCATCATCCACACCGGCTGGCATCGGTACTACTCCGGCATGCCCGAAGAGGATCTGGTCACCTACTTCTGCCGGCACCCCGGCCCCGACCACCGGTTCGCAGAGTGGGCCGTCCGCATGAGGTTCCGCTGGATCGGAGTCGATACCGGATCCGCCGACCACCCCATGAACACCTCGATCCGGAACAAGCGGCCGGATCTGGCGCGCGAGTACGAGCGCCGCTTCAGCGTCAAGGTGGAGGACCGCTTCCCTGAAGAACACCTGTTCTGCATGCACCGCACGCCCTTCCGGCACGGCGTCGTTCACGCGGAGAACCTTGGCGGGGAGCTGGCCACCCTCCTCAACCGGCGCTGCGTGGTCGGCGCATTTCCCTGGAAGTTTGTCGGCGGAGAAGCCTCCATCTGCCGCATCGTGGCGTTTCCAGACATGCCGGCGGACTGAGCATCACCGCGGCAGGCCCGAGCCGCCGTGCGCGGCCTGCGCTGGCACCGGTCAGTTGCACCTGAGCGCTACGTTGCCTGTCTGATTGGGCCCAAGCCCTGGGATCGCGGAGACATTACCTCAGCGCTGGGCGTCTCCCTCCGCAGGAGTTGGCGAGAACAGCGCCGTAACACGGTTCGGGGGAAGCGTCCAAATGTCAACGAGCCCCGGGACACGCTCGGATCGCCGCCGACGGCACCCCGCGTCCAGGCCCGGGGGATGGCTTTTGCCAGTCGCGCAGTCCGCGCTGGGCGCACGCATCCGCACCCTGGCAAGCGTCGATAATCTTGTCCGCGCGATCGTCGTGGTGCTGTTCGGACTCATGGCGATCCTGCCCATGGGTTTCCTGGGGTTTGCAACGTTTCGGAGCGATTCTCCCGGGCTGAGGACGGCCCATTTTGCGCTCGCCAACTGGCGCGCGATGCTCGCGCCGGATGTGTTCCGGCTCGTCGGGCACACGATCACGTTGAGCCTCGTCACGACAGTGGGCGCGGCTCTTCTCGGGACTTGCCTCGCGTGGCTGGTCGCGCGGACCGACATGCCCGGTCGGCGCGTCATGGAGACATTACTGGTGGTGCCGATCTTGATTTCGCCCCTGCTCACGGCGCTCGCGTGGGTCGCGTTGGCTGGACCGAACGCCGGCCTCTTGAACGTGGTGCTGGGTTCCAGGCTTCTCCATCTGGCCGGACCGCTCTTCAATATTTACACGTTTGGCGGCATGGTGTTCATTCTCATCCTCTACTTCACTCCGTTTATCTACCTCGTCACCCTCGCAGCGTTCAAGTCGGTCGATCCGGACCTGGAGCATGCGTCGCTGGTCTCCGGCGCCGGCATCCTCACGACCATGCGCCGGGTGGTCGTGCCCGTCATCCGTCCGGCGATCCTCTCCGGGGCGTTGATGGTGTTCGTCTTGGCCTCCGAGCAGTTCCCGGTGCCCGTGCTCCTGGGGTTGTCCGCAGGCTACCCGACGGTCCAGCTGGAGGTCTATACCGCGATCATCGAATACCCGACCCGGCCTCCGTACGCGGCGACTCTGGCCGTGGTGCTCACGCTGCTGACCGCCTGCTTGCTTGTGGTCTACTGGCGTCTCACCCGGGGCAGTAGACGCTTCGTCACGATAAGCGGCAAGGGATTTCGCCCCTGCCTGAGCCGGCTCGGCTCTCCCGGGTGGGCCGCGCTGGGCTTCTGCACCCTCTACCTCATCCTGGCCGTCGCTCTGCCCTACGCTGCGCTTGTGGTTGGCTCGCTGATGTCCTACATTACCCCGGACATTCGCCTCTCGCTGCTGTCGTTGAGAAACTACCAGACGATCTTTGAGAGGCCGGACATGCTCCTGGCTCTGCGCAATACCCTGATGTACGGGCTGGTCGGTGGTGTGGTCGTGACGATGTTGGCCGCGCTCGTCGCCTGGCTCACGGTCCACACCCGGTCAACCGCCGCACGGGCGCTGGAGCTGCTCGCGATGGCACCGCTGACGATCCCGTCACTCGCGATGGCGCTCGGGCTCCTCTGGACGTACCTGTACATCAACATCGGCATCTACGGGAGTGCGTGGATCCTGCTCATCGCCTACGCGACGCGCTACACCGCGACCGGGTTGCGCATTCTTTCCCCGACGATGCTCCAGCTCGGGCCGGAGCTCGAGGAGTCGGCGCGCGTGCACGGCAGCTCTCGCCTCCGGACGCTGTTGCGCATCACGCTTCCGATCTTGCGGCCGGCGATTCTGTCCACCTGGATCCTGCTCTTCGTCTACATCATCCTCGACATCAGCATCACCCTGTTCTTGGCCAATGCCCGAACGGCAACACTCGCGGTCCAACTCTGGGAGCAGCAGGCCGGCGGATTCACGACGATTTCGTACGGAACCGCGGCGATCCTCGCAACCATCGGCCTGCTGGCGATTGGGCTGAGCCACAGATTCGTGGGCACGATCCGGTACGTGGGCCATGTGGAACAGTAGAGCCGGCGCGGGCGCGCAAGGTTGGCGGCGATCGTCGGCTGCGAACGGCCGGGGAGACGAGCGGGGAGGATCGACGCGCGGGAAGGCGGAGGTCGTCATCTCGCGCCTGGTCAAGCGATTCGGGACGGTCGCCGCCGTGGATGACGTATCGCTTACGGTCCCGGGCGGCGAGATTGTCGCCCTGCTTGGCCCGAGCGGGTGCGGCAAGACCACGTTGCTCCGCTGCATCGCAGGGATCGAGGATCCCGATGGCGGGGAGATTCTGCTCGGCGGCAGCCCGGTGTTCAAGAAGGAGTACACCGTGCCGCCGGAGCGTCGTGGGATCGGCATGGTGTTCCAGTCGTATGCCCTATGGCCCAACATGACCGTATATCAAAACGTCGCGTATCCCCTCGAAATCCAGAGAGTCCGTGCCGCCCAGCGGCGCGAGCGCGCCTCACGGGCGCTGGAGGTTGTCGGCCTGGGTGGCTTGGAGGGGCGGTACCCGGGTGAGCTCTCCGGCGGCCAGCAACAGCGGGTCGCTGTTGCGCGTGCGATCGTCGCGCACCCGCGTCTGCTCCTGCTCGATGAGCCGCTCTCGAACCTCGACGCGAAGATCCGCGAGCGAGTCCGGATCGACCTTCGCGAGATTCTCAAGGAGGTTGGAATCACCTCAATCTACGTAACTCACGATCAGGTCGAGGCGATGGCGATCAGCGATTGGATCGTCGTGATGAAGGATGGTCGGATCGTCCAGCAAGGGGCGGCGGAAGAGCTGTACCGCAGACCGGTGGACCTGTTCGTCGCCGATTTCGTCGGTTCCAGCAATCTCGTACGAGTGAGCGGGCTTGAGATTCAGCCAGACGGGGCATCGGTTTGGACCGCGACGCCCGGCGGGCTGCACATCCGCGCGCGTCTGGCGGGCAGCTGGCGTGACAGCGCGCCCCGCGGAGCCGCGGTCCTCGTGATTCGACCCGAGGCGGTTCACCTCAACCGGGTCGCTCCGGCGGCCGATGGAGCCGCGAACACGTGGCGGGGGATCGTGCGGGATCGGAGGTATTTGGGAAGTCGAACGGAGTACTGGGTTCGCGTCGCGGATCTCGAGCTTCGCGTGGACGCGGCTGATCGGGGAGTGCCCGTCGGCGACGACGTGTGGGTCAGCATCGATCCTGACTCCATCGTCTGCCTGCACTCCGAGGATACGGCGGCTCCGGACTGGAACAATCACGAGGGTGAGAGAGCGTCCCAGGCTTAGGTGGAGGTTGGCATGACGGCGGGAGACCAGCAGGCGGGCCGCGGACGGTCATTGCGTCGGCGCGAGGTGCTTCGATGGGGGGCCATCGTGTGCGCCGGCCTCCCGGCCGTGTCGGGCGTGCTCGCGGTCTGCAGGAGCGCTGCGCGCGCGGCGGGCGCGACCCCGGGCGAGGTCGACCCAGCCGTCCAAAAGATCTATGGTGCGTTTGTCTCCAAGCAGATCCCGGGCCTCCCCATCGACTTGGTGCAAGCGGCGAAGAGAGAAGGCACGTTGACCTTCTACCACCTGGCCTCGGCGGCATGGCCGACGCTCGCGGAAGAGTTTAACCGCGTGTTCGCCGGTGTTGTGAAGGTCGAGACTTTTCAGATGACCGCCGGGCAGATGATCGAGCGGTTCCGCTCGGAGGAAAGCGCCGGCCAGCACATCGCGGATGTCATGAACAGCAGCGATCTGTCGGCCCTCCAGCAGTTCGCGGATGGTGGCTACATGGTGCGCTACGAAATCACGAGCAGCAAACATTACCCTCCCGCCGCGAAGCTGGAAGGCTACTGGTACCCGGTTGAACGGACACAGATCGCGGCTGCCTGGAACACGCAGAAGGTCACGCCGGCGGAGGCCAGCATCCTGGCGACGTGGGACGGCTTACAGCGCGCAGACGTGTGGGGCAAGCACACCGTGGGATTCGTAAATCCGGCGGCGGGCGGCATGACGTCTCTCCCTCTGTTCTACCTCGAGACGACCTACGGCAAAGCATGGTGGCAGAGACTGGCGAAGTACCCCAAGAAGCTCTATAACAGCATCCAGCCGGCGAGCGATGCGCTCGCCGCCGGCGAAACCGACGTCATCTTCTTTGGCAGTGATCTGAACTTTGCCCAGCGGTGGCTCAAGAAGGCACCGGTCGCATGGAGGTGTCCTCGGACGAGCGTGTTTCTCCCATCCGGCCAGTTCATCTCAAGAAACGCCCCGCACCCAAATGCGGCCAAACTCTTCCAGGAATTCTCCTTCAGCGCCTACGCGCAGAGTCTCATGAGCGACCGGGACGAGATCAACACCTACCGGGACGACGTGCCGGACCGGCATTCGTTTGTTCACGAATCCTGGTACCAGCCCCCGTCAGGTGCGCCTGCCGCCATTGACATCACGGCCTACGGCCAGCGCCTTCCGTCGTTGATCCAGGACTGGAGGCAGGCATTCGCCGGTGGCTAGCGCCGCGCTCGCAGAGATGGGGCGGCTTCCGTCGAGCTTTGGGACGAACGGCGAGTCCAGGCGGCGAGCAGGCCACAGCGATGGAGGTGTGTGAATGAAAGTTCTGAGCCCGGAGGGGGTCGTTCGTGAGCCGGAGGCTGGGCGGGGCCGTCTGGCGCCGCGGCTCGCAGATCTCACCGACAAGACGATCGGCGTCCTCGATGATGGATTCTCCGGCAGCGGGTACTACATGCGCGGGATCGCAGAGTCGATCGAGAACACCTTCCCGGCCGCCAGGGTCCACTATTGGGCCAAGCCGTTCCACACCCGGCCCGCCCCCGTGGAGCTCATCGCGGAGATCGCCCGCACAGCGGACGCCGTAATCGTCGGCATCGCCGGCTGAGGGTCCTGCACGTCGGGCTGTATGCTCGACGCCACGGCGCTCGAGAAGCTTGGGAAGCCGACCGTCGTCGTCGCGCACGACACCTTCGCCCTGGCGGCGCGCGCCCAGGCCGGGATTTTCGGTGTTCCGGATCTCCCGGTTGCCGTGATGCCGCGCCCCCGGCCGGATTGGGATGCCGCCCGGCAGCAGGCCGAGCTGAGGGCCGTCTTCGAGCGGGCGATGCGGAGCGTTGGGGGCTACGATGGAAACAGCGAGGTCCCGCCGGGCCGGTGACGAAGCTGACGTCTGAGCAGATCGAGGTGGCCGACTACTTCGACTGGCTTGAAGAGGCGTACCGGCGCGGCTGGACCGACGGCATGGCGGTCGCTCCGCCGGTCACGGAGCGCGTCGAGGCGATGATCCGCCACCTGGGGCGTGATCCGCAGGAATCCCTGGGGACGGTTCCGCCCAAAGGCGGCGGGGCCACGATCGAAAAGCTCGCGATCAACAGCGTCATGGCCGGCTGCCGCCCGGCATACTTTCCGGTCGTCGTGACCGCGCTCGCGTGCATGCTCGAGCCGGACTTCAATCTCAACGGGGTGCTCCTCACGACTCATTCGTGTGAGCCGTTGGTCATCGTCAACGGGCCGGCGGCCCGAGACCTCGGGATCAACGCCGACCACGGCGTCTTCGGGAGCGGGTACCGCGCCAACGCAACGATCGGCAGAGCGCTCGAGCTGATCTTCTGGAATCTCGGGGGGCGGCGCCCGGGGGCGTCGGACAAGAGTACGTTTGCTCACCCAGGCCGGTGGTCGTTTGTGATCGCCGAAAACGAGGCGGCCAGTCCGTGGCCTCCGCTCCACGTCGAGCGCGGGCTTGCCCAGAACGAAAGCGCGGTGACCGTCTTCGCGTGCGAGGCGCCGCAAAATGTGTCGGTCCATGGGACCGCCGAGCAGTTTCTGCGGGCGTTCGTCGATGCGACCGCCAGGGTCGGCAGCAACAACTATGTCGCAGGCGGCCAGCGCTTGCTCGTCATCGGCCCCGAGAGTGCGCGCGTTCTCGCAGCGGCCGGCCACACGAAGGCTAGCATCCGCCGGCACGTCTGGGAGCATGCGCGTCTGACGGTGCGCCACCTGAAAGAGTGCGGTGCGTTCGTCCGAGAATATGCGCGGGAAGGATGGCCCTCCTGGATCGACGTCGACGATGACGACGCCCGTGTCCCCCCCACGGCCGTCCCGGAGGATATTCTCGTCATCGTCGCGGGCGGCGAGGGAAGGTTCTGCGTGCAGCTGCCCGGCTGGGGCTTCGGCGGAAACGCCATCACGAGGCGGTTGGCCTTCCCTGCCGGAGGAAAGGAGTAGACGGGTGGCGTCGATCGAGGAGGCGCTAGCGCCGATTCGTCAGTCATTGCGGGCCGACGGGTACGAGCTGAGGATCGAGGAGGCGCGCGCCGGTGTTCTGCGCCTCTCTGTCTTCCCCCTGGAAGGGGCCTGCGCGGAGTGCCTCATTCCGAAGGAACTCATGGAGGCGATGATCCAGCGGTTGGTGCCGGTGGGCGGCGACGTGCGGGAGATCGATCTTCGTTATCCCGATGAGTTGGGGTGACGTTCCGGCGAGCCGATGTTGGGGGGGAGGGCTGTGTCCAACACGATCATGGTGTTCGACCCGACCGCGCCGTTCCTCGGCCAGGGTGCGATGCCCCCGCGCCGAATCGAGACGATCGAAGGCAAGGTCGTCGGGTTCATCGACAATGGCAAACCGAACTTCGACGTCTTGGTGGCCGATCTGGGGGCTCTGCTCATCGCCCGGTACGGTGTGCGGAGCGTCCGCACGCACCGAAAACGCACCGCAAGTCAGCCCGCCGCCGACGCCGTCCTGGAGGAGCTGACCGGGGCGTGCGAGGCGGTGATTGCCGGATCGGGGGACTGAGGGTCGTGTACGTCGTGGAGTATCCACGATGCGGTCGAAGCGGCCAAGCGCGGTGCGCTGGCCGTGGCAATCTGCTCGACGGAATTCCGCGATTTGGGTCGAGCACAAGCCCGCGCCCTCGGCTACCCGGGACTGCCGATCGTGACGGTTCCGCACCCGTTTGGCAGCCGCACGCGCGATGAGCTTCGCCGGATTGCTTCGGAGTGTGCTGAACAGATCGTCCGTTACCTGTCAGCGTGAATGCGCCCGGGGCCGCTCGGTCTTCGCCGCGGCCCGGCGGCGCCGGGCCGCGGCCCTGTGCCCGGGAAGGAGCGCGTCACGGCCATGGAGTTTCGCTCGCGCCTGGTGCCGGTCGAGAATACGCCGGAAGCGGTAAACGATCTGTACCTTTCGGAGCGATGGGGCGACGGCCTGCCGGTGGTCCCCCCTACCGTGGAGCGCCTTCTCGAGATGCTTCGTCACACGGACCGGGCACCGGCGGATCTCATCGCAACAGTCGCTCCCGGGTTTGGCGAGGCGACCGTGGAGCGCATCGCGATCAACGCCATCCTCGCCGGCTGCCGCCCGAGCTATCTCCCCGTTTTGATTACCGCGGTGGAGGCGATCGCCCAGCAGCCCTTCAACCTGCAAGCGATCCAGACCACCACGAATCCCGCGACGGTGATGCTGCTCGTCAACGGACCGGCCGCGCGTCAGCTCCGGATCAATGGCTCATCCAACTGCCTGGGCCAGGGCTGGCGGGCAAACGCGACGATCGGCCGGGCGTTACGCCTCGTTCTTCAGAACGTAGGGCGAGCGCTGCCAGGCGACATGGACCGGGCGACGCATGGCCAGCCCGGGAAGTATTCTCTGTGTTGCGCCGAGGACGAGGCCGCAAGTCCCTGGGAGCCGCTCCACGTCGAGCGCGGATTCGAGCCGGGCACGAGTACGGTGACGGCCGTCGGCGTGTCAGGCACGCTGAATATGCTCTCGGTCTGCAACGACGCCGACGAGTTCCTGCGTGCGGTCGGCGACACCATGGCGTTCCCCTTGAGCAACGATTATCTGCGGGGGGGCAAGCCGCTCGTGATCCTGGGTCCGGAGCATGCGGGGGTCCTGGCAACGGCCGGGCTCCGAAAGGCGGACGTGAAGAGACGGCTGTGGGAGTCCTCGCGGCAACCGGCCGAGCGCTTCCCGCGGCAGGATCTGGCCCGCCTGCTCAACTCCCGAGGCGATGAGCTCGGCCCGATCGGACCTGAGATGCAGATTCCGATCTCGGTGTCTCCGGAGGACATCACCATCGTCGTTGCCGGAGGTCCCGGGACGCATTCCGTGTATCTCCCGACGTTTGGCATGACGAGTCCGGTGACCCGGGCGATTACGGATCGGACCGGCGCGCCGATCCGCGCCTTCGGCGAGGCCCGCTCATAGAGGTGGTGTGAGCGGCAGGATCAAGCGGCGTCTTCACCATGTCTTGACGTGGATTCAAGTATGCAAGTATACTGTATCTATGTATTCAGGTATGCGGAGACCCGGGGTCTATGGCTAGGCTCCCGGAAGAGGTCTTCGAAGATACGGACCTGTTCCCCGTATCTGTGCGGGACAAGGCCTATGACGTCATCAAGCGGGCCATCGTGCGCGGGACCTTGAGCCCCGGGCAGCGCCTGGTCGAGGTCCGGATCGCCGAAACCCTCAACGTCAGCCGGACCCCGCTCCGCGAGGCCATTCTCAGGCTCGAAGCCGAAGGGTTCGTCGAGCGCCTCGCGAGCGGCGGGGTCCGGGTCAAGGCGCTTTCCGCGGCGGAGATCCGGGAGCTCTATGCGGTTCGCAGCGTGCTCGAGGGCCTGGCCGCGCGCGAGGCGGCGGAGCGCCTGACCGACGAGCAGATCGACCGCCTCACCGGCCTCATCCGCCAGCTTAAGAATGCCGATGGGTCGGCCCCCGATGTCGCCCGGATCGCCGCACTCGGCGAGGAGTTTCACCGGATCATCCTTGAGGCAAGCGGCAACCAGACGTGCACCGAGCTCCTGCGCCTGCTCCGTGATCACATCAACCGTTACCGCCATCTCACCATCGCGATCCCCGGCCGTCACCGCGCGGCGGCGAAGGAGCATGAGACCCTCTTTGCGGTGCTCCGCCAGCGTGATCCTGAGCAGTCTGAACGTGCAATGCGCACGCACGTGCTGGAGGCGGGCGAGTGGATGATGCGTCGGCTCCGCGAGGTGAACCTCCAGGCGAAGGCCTGACGGGTCGCCGCCACGCGGGACCGAGGTGAGGATCGTCCCCTGGGCGCCGATGATCCTCGCGCTCGTGCAGGCGGGGGGACTGGTGTCGTTTCTGAAGAGCGGCCGGCGCGGGGCTGCGCTCCCCTCGTGAGCCGTCCGATGCGGTTTGCGCCTCATCGCGCGGGAGGCTGCCCGCGACGTCACGGGATGAGCTGACAATGGGTGAGGAGGCCAGCGGATGGCGGACGGATTGTTCTACGATGTGCTGGTGGTCGGCGGGGGGAACGCCGCCCTGTGCGCGGCAATGGCGGCGCTGGAGCAGGGGGCGAGGGTCGGCATTATCGAGAAGGCTCCCCGGGAAGAGCGTGGCGGGAACAGCGCCCTCACCGGACACATGCGGTTCCCCTACAACACTGTCGAAGAGCTCGCCCCGCTCATCAACAACCCGGCGGAACAGGACCTCAAAGCGATCCACGAGCGGCTGCCCGCGCGCACCGAGGCCGATTTGTACGATGAAATCATGCGGGCGACCGACGGGCAGAGCGACCAGGCGCTCTTGGGCGTCCACCTGCGCGAAGCGTATAAGACGATCCTGTGGCTGCGCAGCAAGGGGCACGAGTGGACCCCCACCTACACCAACCCGAGCGCCGGCAACATCATCAGCATGAACGGCGGCGGGTATCAGCTGCAGCAGCGCAGCTTCGCCTACCTGGAACGGGACGACGTCGAGATCCACTACGCGACCTCCGCGCGGGCGCTCATACAGAATGGCCAGGGGACGGTGACCGGGGTCGAGGCGTTGACCCCCCGGGGGTTCGTCACGTTTCGCGCCAAAGCCATCGTGCTTGCCTGCGGCGGGTTCGAGAGCAACGCCGAGATGCGGGCTCGCTACCTGGGGCCGGGGTGGGACGTCGTGAAGCTGCGGGGCATCCCCTACAACACGGGCGACGGGCTCACCATGGCGCTGGCGATCGGCGCCATGCCGTTCGGGAGCTGGTCGAGCTGTCACGCCTCCCCGCAGGACCACAACCGGCCGTGGTACAGCCTGCCCTCCTCGAAGCTGAGCGAAACGCAGGAGTGGAACCGGTACGCGTACCCGTACAGCATCATGGTGAACCGCCTCGGGCAGCGGTTTGTCGACGAGGCCGACGACATCCGCGCGCTGACCTACGCCAAGATGGGGAAGGCCATCCACGGGCAGCCCCGGGGGATCGCCTTCCAGCTCTTCGACGCGAACGCGAGGCGGCTCGGCCTGCTCGACAACTACGATCGCGTGCAGGCGACCGGCGTCAAGGGCGCGACGCTCGACGATCTGGCGGACAAGCTGGGCGTCGACAAGGCCACCCTTGCCGAGACAGTCCGAACGTTCAATGCCGCGATCCAGGCCGGGCCGGTGGATCCCAACCCCTGGCGGCGGGACGGGAAGCGGACCGCCGGCATCACACCCCAGAAGAGCAACTACGCCCTCAGCGTTGAGGAGCCGCCGTTCGAGGGCTACGCGGTGTGCTGCGGCATCACGTTCACCTTCGGGGGCCTGATGGTCGATCCCGCGACCGCGCAGGTGCAGCACGTCTCCGGGCGCCCGATTCCGGGGCTGTACACCGCCGGCGAGATGCTCGGGGGGCTCTGGCACAAGAACTACGCCTCCGGCTCGGGGATGATGGCGGGGGCGGTCTTTGGGCGCATCGCCGGGACCAGCGCCGCGAAAGCGGCGCTGAGCCAGACCGAGGTGGGGGTCCGATGAGCCGGGACACGCGGGGAGCCGTCATCCGGCTCGCCGATCTGACCGGCCGGGCGGATATCCCGGGACACGTGGGCCTCACCGCCTACCCCTTCGCCAGCCCGGGCCACCACGCCCGGTGGCTGCAGGTGACGCTCGATGTGATCGAGGAGGGGGGCGGGATCGAGAACCATTACCACGAGGGCCTCGATTCCGACCACGCCTACTACGTCATCGATGGAACCGTGCGCGCACGGGTGGGGGACCAGGAATACGATGTCGGCCCCCACTCGCTGATGGTGTTCCCGTGCGAGGTGGTGCACGGGTTCCGCGTGGTGAGTCCGGGAGGCGCGCGTGTGCTGCGGCTGGGCGCGAGCGCGACGGGGGTCACCACCGGGGGGAGCGTCTGGGTCCCGTGAGCCCCGGGGAACGCGGCCGGGCGCGGCCTTCGGCCGGACGGCAGACGGCGCGGGTAGGAGGAGAGCGCGGACGTGCTGCTGCTGAGTAACGCGGAC
>JAPVSX010000074.1:0-10581 GCA_047519495.1 Armatimonadota bacterium | reverse complement strand
TGGCGAGGCGTGCGGCCTGCTCCGTGGGCGACAGCGGTCGAGAGCCCCTCGCCAGGGGGACTTCCATCTGAGAGGCCGACCGAAGCGTTGGCCCGACAGAAGCCTCTGACGCAGCCCTCGCCCCCCTCTTCCTCCTCGCGACACGGCGCGCGGCCCGCCTCCTCCTCGCCTTTCCAGCCATTCGCATCTTCCTTTCGTTGGGTTAGCTCAGGTACCGCTCCAGAAGCGTCCGCCGGCTCATCCAGATCTGGCGGAGCTCCGTCCGCTGCCCCACGGCGAGGCGCCGGCGGCCCGCGGGGTGGTAGCGGGTCATCAGGAACCGCTCCCACCACGTGAGCCACCACCGGGTAAACACGGGGAACGGCCGGTGCTCGAACCCCGCCCTCGGCGCTCCCTCCCAGAACAGGCTCGCGCCGCAGACGGCGTTGATCTCCCGGTACTCGGGGCGGGTCGCCAGGTCCCGCGCAAGCACCGGAAGCAGGCGGAACACCTCGCGGCGAAACCGGAGCCCGCCCCCCTGCCCCCCCTGGAGGGTCTCCTCCTTGTGAAGCGCCGCAGCCCGCCGGTTGTCGATGTGCAGCTCAGCGACCGGGTCGCCGGGGGTCACGACGGTGCCGTCGGAGAGGACGACGCGCCGGCCGCGGTGCCGGATCAGGCCCAGGCGGAGGACGTACCCTCCCTCCCCGATCTCGCGGATCTGATACTTCCGCTCGAACCACCGCTCGAGGCGCTCCTGCCAGCCCATCAGACCACGCTCTCCGAGAGAGCGGCGCGTCGCATCTGGGGGTCGAGGGCGTCGCGCAGGCCGTCGCCGAGCAGGTTGACCCCCAGGACCGTGACGCCGAGCGCGATCCCGGGGAACACCGCCATCCACGGGGCGACCCCGAGCGCCCGGGTCGCCTCGAGCAGCATCCGTCCCCACGACGGGACCGGGGGCTGCGTGCCGAGGCCGAGGAAGCTCAGCGATGCCTCGCTCAGCACCGCGCCGCTGAACGTCGTCGTCGCCTGGATCACCAGGAGCGGCGCGACCTGCGGCATGACGTGCCGCCACAGGACGCGCCACTCGCTCGCGCCGAGCCCCCGGGCCGCAGCGACGAACTCCCGGCCCTCGACGACCAGGACCTGGGCACGGGTCTGGCGCCAGAACACGGGGACGAGCACGATCCCGATCGCGACCATCGCCTGGAGGTGGCCGGCGCCGAGGACCGCGACGATCGCGAGGGCGAGCAGGATCGCCGGGAACGCCATCAGCCCGTCCATCAGCCCCGCGAGCGCCCGCGCCGCCCATCCCCACGTCCGGGCGCCGATGACGCCGAGCGAGACCCCGGCCGCAGCGCCGATCCCGACGGCCACCAGGCCGACCTCGAGGGCGACCCACCCGCCGGCGAGGACGCGCGCGAAGACGTCGCGGCCCAGGTCATCCGTGCCGAACACGTGCCCTGGGCCCGGCGGCTCGAGCCGCTGGGCGACCGCGACCCGGGTGCTCCGGCCCCCGCCAAAGCCGCGCTCGAACGCGACCCCACCGGCGACCACCGTGAGCAGGACGGCCCCGGCGATCAGGGGGAGGTTCCGTCGCCCGCCGCTCAGCAGGCCCCTCATGCCGCCTCCACGCGCGGATCGAGGACCCGGTACAGCAGGTCCACGACCATATTAAGGAAAGCCACGAGGATCGCCAGCACGGCCACGGCCGCCTGGACGAGCGGGAGGTCCCGGGCGTAGATTCCCTGCAGGACGAGCCGCCCCAGGCCGGGCAGGCCGAAGACCTGCTCGATCACGATCGCGCCGCCGAGGAGGTACCCGAACTGCAGGCCCGCTACGGTCACGGTGGGGATCAGCGCGTTGCGGAGGGCGTGGCGGAGGAGAACGGCGCCGCGGCCGAGGCCCTTCCCCCGGGCGGTCCGGATGTACTCGCGGCCAAGCTCCTCGAGGACGGCGCCCCGGACGAACCGTGTCAACTGCGCCGCCCGCGCGGCCGCGAGGGCGACCGCCGGCAGCAGCAGGTGGCGGGCCCACTGGCCGGGACCCTCGACGAGCGGCGCATAGCCCTGGAGCGGCAGCCAGTGGAGCGCGACGTTGAAGAGGAGCAGGAGGAGGATCCCAACCCAGAAGCTCGGGACGGCTAAGCCGGCCTGGGTCGCGACGAGGACGCCGAGGTCCACCGCCGACCACGCCCGCACGGCCGCGACGATCCCGAGGGGGACCGCGGCGGCGACCGTGAGCGCGAGTCCCGCGAACGCGAGCGAGAGGGTGACCGGGAGGCGCTGGGCGATCAGCGAGGCGACCGGCGCGTGATAGTAGAGCGAGTCCCCCAGCCGGCCCCGCGCGAGCCCGCCGAGCCACGCCGCGTACTGCTCCCAGAGCGGCCGGTCCAGTCCCAGCATGTGGCGGAGGGCCCGGGCCTCCTGCGGCGGCGCGTCTACCCCGAGAATCAACGCCGCCGGATCGCCCGGCAGGACCCGCATGAGGACAAACACGATCGTCGCGGTCACGAGGGCGGTCGGGACGACGCTGAGGACTCGGGCGGCGCGCATCGCGCGCGCTACTTCGCCGGGACGAACCGCAACACCACCTCGTCCAAGAAGGGCTGGCCCCGGAGGAAGTCGCGGTCGAAGCGCCCGAGCCGGAGGAAGCTGTCGCGGGACCACTCCACCGGCCGGAACGAGCCGGTGCCGGCCACGAGGAAGAGGATGGCGGGTCGCGTCACGGGCGTGGTATTCGCTCCCGGACCGGCCGAACCTTGCTGCCGCCGCACGGCAACTGGGGGGAGACCGAGCCGGTCGTCCACCGCTGGCCCTACGACTACAATGTCCCGGGAGCGGCCGAGGACTACGTCCCGCAGACGGTGCCGCCGGCGGGGGCGACGGCCGGCGCCGCGGGAGGATGGTAGCGCGCTACTTGGCCGCCGTGCGCAGGTCGTACGTGTCGATCGCGTACATCATCTTGACGTTCCGGACACCCGCGCGCATCGCCATCCGCACGTCCGGATCGCCGAGAAACACCATCATCGCGTCCTGGGTCATGCGCCGCAGCGCCTCCGCGTACGTCCGCTTCCGGAGGTCCGGCCGGAGGGTCCGCCGCCCGGCGTCGATCAGGGCGGCGACCTGCGGGTTCGCGTAGTTCACGTAGTTGCGGGCGGGGTCCCCGAACCCGGCCAGCCGGCCGTCCGGATCGAGCTTTCCGGTGTGGCCGATGATCGTCAGGTCGTAGTCCTTGCCGGTGTACACGCGCGACAGCCAGAACCCCCACTCGACGACGCGGATCCTGGCCTGGATGCCGACCTGCGCCAGCATCGCCTGGACGAGCTCGCCGGCCTTGACGTGTACCTCGTAGGGCTGCGGGAGCGCCAGGTCGGCCGCAAACCCGCCGGCGAGCCCGGCCTCGGCCAGCAGCTGGCGCGCCCGCGCCGGATCGTACGGGTACGGGTCGCCCACGTCCACGTAGAACGGGCTCAACGCGTCCATGAACACCGCGACGGGCGCGGAGCCCGGGCCGTAGACCGTCTTGAGAACGGCCCGGCGGTCGATCGCGTACCAGAGCGCCCGGCGCACCCGGACGTCGGTGAAGGGCCGCCGGGCGTTGTTGACCGCGATGACGTTCACAGTCGCGCTCGGCTGCTGGCGGACGACGACGCGCGGGTCTCGGGCCAGGCGCGGCAGGTCGAGCGGGCTGACCGCGTCTACGACGTCGAACTCGCCGGAGAGGAGCCCGGCCGTCTTCACCGCGTCCTCGGAGACGAACCGGAACACGACCTCGTCCAGGACGGGCCGGCCCCGGATGAAGTAGCGGTCGAACCGCCCGAGCCTGAGGAAGCTGTCGCGGGACCACTCCACCAGGCGGAACGGGCCGGTGCCGACCGGGTGAGTGCTGAGATCGGCGCCTTGGGCGATCGCATCCCGCGGGAGGATTGCGCCCCACCCCTGCCCGAGCGCGGCCAGGAACGGAGCGAACGGCTGGGAGAGCACGAACTGGACGGTCAGCGGGCCGACCGCCTCCACCCGCTCGATCGCCCCGTAGTCGGCGCGCTTGGGCGACGCGGTCTTGGGGTCCAGGATGCGGGCGAACGTCGCCGCGACGTCGTCGGCGTCGAGCGTCTTGCCGCTGTGGAACCGGACGCCGGGCCGGAGCTTGAACGTCCACTGCGTCCCGTCGGCCGATGTCGTCCACGACTCCGCGAGCGCCGGCACGAGCACGCCGTGGTCGTCCGGCTCGACCAGGGTATCGTACAGGCTCTTCATCACCTGGAACGCGAGCGTGGCGGCGGTCTTCTGGGGGTCCAGCGTGTCGGGCCCGCCGGAGAGGGCGAATGCGAGCGGCCCGGCCTTGCCCGCGGCGGGCGCAGGGGCGAGCACGGCCAGGAGGGCCACGCCCAACAGGAGGCAGGCGGCGCGGTTCACGGCCGTGATATTCGCTCCCGATCGCCATAGGCCCCTCTCTCCAGATTGCATCCGCCCTCGGACGCCCGGATCGGCATGTCGGAATCGAGGCCGCCGGGAGGTTCCTTCTCGGGCGCCGGCCGCGGGGGCGGGTCGGCGCGTCGGAATGAAGGACTCCGGCGGCGAAGTTATGCGTGGGAAGAAGGGGGGCGCGCCATGCCGCGTGATCTGCCGCTGGGAAACGGGGAGCTCCAGGTCAACTTCGACCTGGCCCACGACCTCGTGGATCTCTACTACCCGGACGTCGGCGGGGAAAACCACGCGCTCGGGCACCCGTTCCGGCTGGGCGTGTGGGTGGACGGGCGCCTGGCCTGGATCGGGGACGACGGATGGCAGCGCACGCAGCGGTATCTGCCCGAGACGCTCGTGACGGACGTCACCCTCGAACACGGCGGGCTCGGCGTGCGCCTCGCGCTCCAGGAATGCGTGGACTTCCACGTGAACGCGTTCGTCCGCCGGATCAGCGTGACCAACCTGGCGCCCGGGCCGCGAGAGATCCGCCTCTTCTTCCACCACGACTTCCACATCAGCGGCACCGAGTACGGCGACACCGCCTACTACGACCCCCAGAGCCGCGGCCTCTTCCACTACAAGCGGCGGCGCTGGTTCCACGCCAACGCCCTCACCCCCGCGGGCATGGGTTGGACCCAGTATGCGACCGGCATCAAGGAGTGGGACCACCGGGAAGGCACCTGGCGCGACGCCGAGGACGGCGTCCTGGGGATGAACCCGATCGCGCAGGGCTCCGTGGACAGCACCGGCGGCGTCACGCTCACGGTGCCCGGCGGCGGAGCGCAGGTCTTCTTCTACTGGCTCCTCGCCGGCGAGACGTATGAGGCGCTGCAGAAGCTCAACCAGTTCGTCCACGCGCGCGGCCCCGAGACCCTGCTGCGCCGCACACGGGACTACTGGTACATGTGGGCCAACAAGGAGGCGATGGACTTCGGGCCGCTGCCGCCGGAGGTGGTCCGCGAGTTCAAGCAGAGCCTCCTGATCCTGCGCACCCAGATCGACAACCAGGGCGCGATCATCGCGAGCACCGACTCCGACATCCTGCGGTTCGGCCGCGACACGTACGCGTACGTGTGGCCGCGCGACGCCGCGCTGGTCGCCCGCGCGCTCGGCATGGCCGGGTACAACGACCTGACCCGGCCGTTCTTCGAGTTCTGCGGGAGCGTGATGACCCGGGAAGGCTTCCTGCTCCACAAGTACAACCCGGATCGGTCGCTCGGGTCGTCGTGGATGCCGTGGACCGTGGACGAGGTGCGCCGGTTCCCGATCCAGGAGGACGAGACCGCGCTGGTCGTGTGGGCGCTGTTCCTCCACTTCGCCGTCAACCGCGACGTGGAGTTCATCAAGCCCCTCTACCGTCCGCTGGTCATCAGGGCGGCGGAGTTCCTGTCCGGGTTCCGGGACCCCGCGACGGGGCTTCCGCTCCCCTCATACGACCTGTGGGAGGAGCGGTACGGCGTCCACACGTTCACCTGCGGCGCGGTGGTCGGCGGCCTCGAGGCCGCGGCGGCGCTGGCCCAGGCGTTCGGGGAGACGGACCACGCGGCGCGGTACCGGCAGGCGGCCGACGAGATCCGAGCGGGGGTGCTCCGGCACCTCTGGAGCGAGGAGGCCGGGCGGTTCGGGCGGACGCTGGTGCCGGGGGCGTCCGGCGCGGTGGCCCTCGACCTCACGCTCGACGCGAGCCTGCTGAGCCTCAGCGCGTTCGGGATGTTCGACGCCGATGAGCCCAGAGTCGCCGCCACGGTCCAGGCGGTCGAGAAACGGCTCTGGGTCCAGACCCCGATCGGCGGGCTCGCCCGCTACGAGAACGACCCGTACCACCAAGTCTCCCAGGACACGGGCGCAGTCCCGGGCAACCCCTGGATCCTCTGCACCCTGTGGCTGGCCGAGTGGCATACGATGCGGGCCAAGTCGGGGGCCGACCTCGCCCGCTCCCTCGAGCTCATCCGCTGGGCGGTGGCCAGGGCGCTCCCGAGCGGCGTCCTCCCGGAGCAGGTGCACCCGTACGACGGGACCCCGCTCTCGGTGTCGCCCCTCACGTGGAGCCAGGGCCAGTTCGTCCACGCGGTGCTCCGGTACCTCGACCGCCTCCACGGGCTCGACCTCTGCCAGAGCTGCGGGCAGCCGACGTACCGCCGGCAGGAGAGCAACCTCATCCGGGCCCAGGTGGCGGCACTCGGCATCCGGGGTGACGCCCTCGCCGCGTCCCGGGAGTGGGCCTAGCGATGCCGCGGCGCCGCGCGCCGGGGCCGGGCGTCTTGGCCCACGCGCGCCCTGGCTACGCCGCAGGCACAGGTCCCGGCCGCCCCGTCCGCCGCACGAAGATCGTCGCCACCCTCGGTCCGGCGAGCGAGGAGGACGCCGTGCTCCGCCGGCTGCTCGGCGCCGGGATGGACGTCGCCCGCCTGAATTTCTCCCACGGCACGCGCGCCGAGCACGGCCGCACGATCCGGCGGCTCCGGCGGCTGGCCCGCGAGGCGGGCGTGCCGCTCGCGATCTTGCAGGACCTCCAGGGTCCCAAGATCCGGGTCGGGCGCCTCGCGCATCCGATCGACCTCAGAGACGGCGCCGAGGTCGTGCTGACGACCCGCCGCGTCGTGGGCGAGGGCGCCCGGATCCCGATCGCCTTTCCGCGCCTGCCCCGGATCGTCCGTCGCGGCGGCCGGATTCTCATGAAGGACGGCACGATCGAGCTGGAAGTCCTTCGGATCCGACGGAGCCGCGGGCCCGAGATCCGCTGCCGCGTCGTGCGCGGCGGGACCCTCGGCGCGCAACAGGGCGTGAACCTCCCCGGCGCCCGGATCGGCGGGGCCGCGCTTACGCCCAAGGATATCGCGGATCTGCGCTTTGGCCTGCGCTATGGCGTGGACTACGTCGCGCTGAGCTTCGTCCGGAGCGCCGCGGACCTCCGGCACGCGCGCCGGGTCCTACGGCGCCTCGGCCGCGCTGTCCCCCTCGTCGCGAAGCTCGAGAAGGCCGAGGCGATCGCCAACCTGGACGGGATCATCGCGGAGGCGGACGGCGTCATGGTGGCGCGCGGCGACCTGGGGGTCGAGCTGCCGCCGGAAGAGGTGCCGTTGCTCCAGAAGCGGATCATCCGCCGCGCCAACGAGCGGGGCATCCCGGTGATCACCGCCACCCAGATGCTCGAGTCGATGGTGTACCAGGAGCGGCCGACGCGCGCCGAGACGTCCGACGTCGCTAACGCGATCCTGGACGGCACCGACGCGGTGATGCTCTCGGCGGAGACCGCGGCCGGGGAGCATCCGGTGGAGGCCGTCCAGGTGATGGCCCGGATCGCGCTGGCGGTCGAGGCCGGCATGTGGTTCGGCGGCGCCCCCCGCCGGCCGGTCCGGCCGAGCGTGCTGCACGCGATTGGGGCGGCCGCGCAGGCGCTCGCCGGGGACCTGCGCGTGGACACGATCGTCGTGCTGACGACGACCGGCCGGTCGGCCCGGCTCCTCTCCCACCTGCGGCCGCCGGCGCCGGTGCTGGCGTGCACCGAGGACGAGCGCGTGGCGCGCCTGTTGAGCCTCTACTGGGGCGTCCGGGCGATCCTGACGCCGTTCCAGCCGACGACGGAGGCGATGATCCGGTTCCTGGACCGCGAGCTGGTGCGCCGCCGGCTCGTCCGGCCGGGGACCGTCCTTGTGATCGTCGGCTCGGTGCCGCTGATCGCGCGCGGACGGACCAACTTCGTCCAGGTCCACCGCGTCGCGCGCGCCCGCCGGGACGGCCGGGGCCGGGAATGGCCGGAGGAGGCGGGGGAAGAATTGTAGCAACGGCGGCGTTCCTGTGGGGAGTGGCGGGAGGTGCAAGGGATGGACGACGCGACCAAGGTCATCATTCTGGGCTCCGGGTCCGCGGGCCTGACCGCGGCGATCTACGCCGCGCGCGCCCAGCTGCGCCCGCTCGTGATCGCGGGGAGCCAGCGCGGCGGGCAGCTGACGCTCACGACCGACGTCGAGAACTTCCCGGGCTTTCCGGACGGGATCCAGGGGCCGGAGCTGATGGAATTCATGCGGCGCCAGGCGGAGCGGTTCGAGGTCGACTTCATCGACGAGGACGCCACCGCGGTGGACTTCCGGAAGCGGCCGTTTGAGGTGACCGCCGCCGGGCGCACGCTTCAGGCGGAAGCGGTGATCATCGCCACCGGCGCGGGCACGAACTGGCTCGGCCTCCCGAACGAGCAGCGCCTGATCGGCCACGGGGTCTCCTCGTGCGCGCCGTGCGACGCGTTCTTCTTTCGCGAGAAGGAGGTGGCCGTCGTCGGGGGCGGCGACTCCGCGATGGAGGAGGCGCTCGTCCTGACGAAGTTCGCGACCAGGGTCACGATCATCCACCGCCGGGACCAGTTCCGGGCGAGCAAGATCATGATCGACCGGGCCCTGCATCACGGGAAGATCAGGGTGCTCTGGGACACCGTGGTCGAGGACGTGGTCGGCAACGGGAAGGTCGAGGGCCTCAGGTTGCGCAACGTGAAAACGAATGAGCGGCGGGACTTCCGGGTGGACGGCCTGTTCGTCGCGATCGGCCACCACCCCAACACCGAGCTGTTCCGCGGCCAGATCGAGCTGGACGACCAGGGCTACGTCGTGCTCAAGAGAGACACGATGACGAGCGTCCGGGGCGTCTTCGCCGCCGGGGACGTGCACGACCGCCGCTACCGCCAGGCGGTGACCGCCGCCGGATGGGGCTGCATGGCGGCGATGGACGCGGAGAAATACCTGGAGGGGCACTAGCGCCCCCTCCGAGGAGCGTGCGTACGTTAACCCTCTCGCCATCGCTCCTCCGCTTCCTCGACGCGCTGCTCGCCCGCGAGTGGCTCGTGACCAATGGACTCGGCGGGTACGCGTCCGGGACCGTGGCCGGCGCCTGCACCCGGCGGTATCACGCCCTGCTCGTCGCCGCACTTGCGCCGCCCGTCCGCCGGACCGTCCTCGTCAGCAAGGTGGACGAGGTGGTCGAGGCGGACGGCGTCCTCGCCGAGCTGGGCACGAACGAGTTTCACGACGGCACGATCGCCCCAACAGGATACGTGCACCTCTCGGGGTTCCGGCTCGCCGGCACGGTCCCGATCTGGACATACCGCGTCTCGGAGGTGGCCCTTGAGAAGTCGGTCTGGATGGCCCGGGAGGCCAACAGCACCTACGTGCGGTACCGGCTGCTGCCGGGGAGCCGGCCCGCGCGCCTCCGGATCCGGCCGTATCTGACCGGGCGCGACTACCACGCGTCCACGCGAGGCGATCCGGAGTGGCGGTTCGCCGTCACCCCGGTCCCGTCGGGGATCCGGGTCGAGCCGCGGCCCGGCGTGGCACCGTACGTGCTCAAGACAAGCCGCGGCACGTTCGCCGCCGGCGCCACGTGGTACTGGCAGTTCCTCCACCGGGCCGAGCGCGCGCGCGGCCTAGACGACCTGGAGGACCTCTACGTCCCCGGGGAGTTCCGGGTGGACCTCCGGCCCGGAGAGGATGTGACGCTCCTGGCCACGGCGGAGCCGCCCGAGGCGTACCCGTCGGTGGACGGCGCGCGGGCCTTCCGGCAGGAGCGGGCGCGGCAGAGCCTCCTGCTGCGGCGGGCCGGCCGCCTGCCCGCCGACCCCGTCGCGATTCCCGAGGACGGCGGGCTCCCCCAGCGGCTCGTGCTGGCGGCGGACCAGTTCCTCGTGCGCGGCCAGACCCGCCGGACGGTGATCGCGGGGTACCACTGGTTCGCCGACTGGGGCCGCGACACGATGATCGCGCTCCCCGGCCTGGCGCTCGTGACCGGGCGCCACCAGGACGCGCGGGAGATCCTGCTCTCGTTTGCCGAGGCCGCCGACGAGGGGATGCTGCCGAGCCGCTTCCCGGACGGCGCCGGGCCGCCCGAATACACGAGCGCCGACGCGGCGCTCTGGTACTTCTGCGCGATCGACCGCTACCTAGTGCGCGTCCGAGACCGCACGCTCCTCGGGCTCGTGTTCCCGACGCTCCGCGAGATCGTGGAGCGCTACCGGAACGGGACGCGCCACGGGATCCGGATCGATCCCGCGGACGGCCTGCTCGAGGCCGGGGCGTCCGGGCTTGCGCTCACCTGGATGGACGCCCGCGTAGGCGGCCGGGCGGTCACCCCGCGCGACGGCAAAGCCGTGGAC
>JAPVSX010000073.1:0-11665 GCA_047519495.1 Armatimonadota bacterium | reverse complement strand
GGATGACCAGGGCCGTCTCGGATTGAGGCACCGCGGTTGCGGCGGAAGCGATCTGCGCCTGCGCCTGCGCGACCTGCGCGTCTGTCACCTGCTGCTGGGCCATGACGGCCTGCTGCGCCTGCGCGAGATGCGCCCCCGCCTGCGCTACGGCGGCGTCGGCCTGGGCGACTTGGGCGTGAGCCTCTTGCGGCTCGAGTTCCGCAAGCACGGCACCTGCTCTGACCTGCTCTCCTTCCCGGGCCAGCAGCCGGAGAACCCGGCCGGCCACTCTGGTCGTCACGTCCACGGGGGTAGCCTCGATGGAGCCGACGCCAACGATCCGGCCGGCCCTGGAGGATTGTTCGTACAGCCACCACCCTCCCCCCGCTGCCACGGCAACTGCCAGGAGGACCCCCGCGACAGCGCGTAGCGGAAGCCGCCGTGTTGCCCGAGACGAGGGTGTGCCGGGTGTCATCTTTGCTTATCACCTGCTGCGCCGCCGTGCGCGGCGGAGCGCCCGCGGCGTGTCGCGCCGCGGCGCTTTAGAACCTCACCTGAACCCCCGTCGCCTGATCGATCTGGGCGAGCGCCAGGTTGTAGTTGAACTGGGCCTGCACGACCGCCTGATCCGCTGTGGCCAGGGTCTGCTGCGCCTGCACGACTTCGAGCTGGGTGCCGACCCCGGCCTGAAACCGCACGTTGGCGATCCGTACCTGCTCGCGGGCCGCCACCTGCTGGCTCTCGGCCGACCGCAGCGTCTCCGCCGCGTTCTGGAGGTTCAGGTAGGCCGTGCGGACCTGCTGCTCGATCGTCTGGCGGAGCTGCGCGTCCTGCGTCTGGGCCACCGCCAGCTGCTGGCGCGCCGCTTCCACCTTGGCCCTGGTCAGACCGCCGTCCAGGATCGCCAGCGTGAGAAGAAGCTGTCCGGTCCAGGAGGCCGAGTCCTTCACCGTCGGGTCCCCGGTCTGCACCTGCGGCCCGCCCGAGATCGTGACGTTCGGCCGCAGGCCTGCCTCCGCCAGGTCGATCGCCGCCTGCTGGGCGTCGATCGTCGCCTGGGCGGCCACGAGCTCGGGCCGGGTGCGCAGCGCCAGCTGGACGAGGGCCTCCTGGTCCTGCGGCGGCTCCGGGAGGCCGAGGGGCGTCGCCGTCGAGACGATCGTGGTCTGCGGCTGGTTGAGCACCACGTCGAGGGTCTGCTGCGCTAAGACCACGTTCGCCTTGGCCTGGGTCAGGCTCTGCTGGAACTGGGCGAGCTGCGACTGCGCCTGCAGGAGGTCGAACTGTGGGGACGTCCCGACCTGGACGCGGGCCGTGGTGACCCGGACGTTTTCCCGGGCCGCGTCGACCGCCCGCTGGGCCGCCGCGACCTGTCCCTGGGCCAGTTGCACCTGGTAGTACGCCTGCCGAACTTGAAGAACGACCAGGGAGATCGTCGCCGCAAGCTGCGCCTCGGTGCTCTTGAGCGTGTCCTGCGCGATCGTGATCTGGTCCTGCAGGGCGTTGCCGGTGTAGAGCGGGTAGGACAGCGACAGGTTAAAGGTATACTGCGGGTTTGGGGACTGGGGCAGCGTGATCGTGAACGGCACCCCACCGGCCGTCCCCGTGACGGGCCGCGGGCCCTCCGGGGACCACGTCTGCAGGTAGGTCCCCGAGGCGTTGACCTTGGGCTGGACGCCGGCCTCCGCCTGGGCGACCCCCGCGCGCGCGATTGCGACCTGCAGCGCCTGGAGCCGGATGGTGAAGTTCTGCTGGAGCGCGGCGCTGACAGCGTCGCCGAGTGTCAGCGGCCGCCCCGCGCCGACCAGCGGGACCGGCGGCACGGCCGGGATCGGTGGGAAGCCGGACTCTCCGGGCGCCGCCGGCGGCGCAGGCGCCTGCGCCGGCGGGGGCGAGGTCACCTGCGCGTCCGCGGGGACTGCGGACAGCGCGAGCGCTGCGACCAGCGCGACGGACATGAAGCGATACCGCCGATCGGACATGCTGGACCTCCCTCTCCGGAACCCTACGAGTTCTCTGGAACCCTATGAGCCGCGGGCCGGACCGGACGTGAATGGGCGCCCGGTCAGACCGTACAGCATCAGCGACACCATCTCGGGCACATACTCGTCGTCGGCGTTGCGGCCGACCGACCGGTCCAGGTCAAGGACGTGCTGGGTCATCAGGTAGCTCATGACCATCCGAAAACAGATCGATGCGGCGAGGGCGGTGTTGACCGGGCGGAACGCACCCTGGGCGATCCGGGTTCGAAGATAGCCCTCGAACTGTGCGACGAACGGCGCGTGCAGCCGCGCGAAGAACTCCCGCCGCAGATCTTCGTGGAGGTCCGCCTCGTGTACGACAAGACGGATGAACGGCGCGTACCTGGCCAGCGAGGAAATACGCTCCCGAATCAGGGACACAAGGAACGCGGAGTCATCCCCGAGAGGGGATGACTCCGGGAACTTCGGGCCGGCGGCCACGGCCTCCTCGGAGATCAGCGTGAAGACACCTGTAAGCACCTCCCGCTTGCTGGAGAAGTAGAGATAGATCGTTCCCTCAGCGAGCCCCGCGGCCGACGCGATCTCCTTGATCGTGGCGCCGTGGAAGCCCTTGCGGCTGAAAACCTCGAGCGCAGCCCGGAGGATCTGACCCCGCCGCTCTTCCGCCCGCTCCCCCCGTGCCGATGCACTCAGCCGGGCCATAGCAGCCCTTCCCGCGAGTGCGAGGCACTTGCTGAATCCCTGCTCATCGCGCTCCCAAATAATGACTGACCGCTCATTCATAGTATTGTCCTTGCGCCGCCCGTGTCAATTCGCAAGCGGGATCGCGAGGTTTGGCCTCGGACTAAGCCATCACCCCAGCAGTGCCGTGCCGGAGTCCGTCCGTGATCACGCCTCGGTCGTCGGCGGCGCGGACGGCTTCCCGCGCTTCACCGCGGTCACCGCGGCGGCGAGCGCGGCCAGCGCGCTCCTCAACCCTTCGCCCGCCGGCGTCCTGATCCCGATCGCGCCCAGGTCGTCAAACAGCGAGTAGATCACCGGGATCGCGACCAGCGTGAGCAGCAGCGAGAGAACCTGGCCGCCGATGATCACCGAGCTCATCGCCTGGTTGGTCGCCGCCCCCACGCCGCTAGAGATCGCGAGCGGGATCATGCCGGCGACGAACGCGATCGTGGTCATGAGGATCGGCCGCAGCCGGTCGCGGCTCGCCTGCACAATGGCCGCGTTGCGGTCGACGCCCTGCGCCCGGAGATGATTCGCCCGGTCGATCTGCAAAATCGCATTCTTCTTCACCACGCCGAAGAGCACCAGGATGCCGAGTTGGGAGAGGATATTGAGCGATCCGTGGAGGACGAGGACCGACAGCAGCGCGAACGGCACGGTCAGCGGCAGCGACAGCAGGATCGTCACCGGATGGATCCACGACTCGAACTGCGCGGCCAGCACCAGGTACATGAAGACGAACGACAGCATGAACGACGCCATGAAGGCCGCCGCCTGCTTGCCCTGTTCCGCCGCCTGGCCGGCGAACGTCATCTCGTACTGCGGCCCGAGGCCGAGGGCGCGGATCTTGCGGTCCAGCTGTTGCAGGACGGTCTGCTGCGAGGCCCCCGGCACCAGGTTGGCGGTCAGCTCGACCTGGCGGCGGCGGTTGTAGTGGCTGATCTCGCTGGGGCCCGTGCCGCGGCTCATGCTCACGACCTGCTCGAGGTCGGCCACGCCCTGGCCCGGCGAGAGGACGGGGAGCTGCGCCAGCAGGTCCTCATTCGACCGGTGCTGCTTGTCGGCGCGGATGACGATCTTGTACTGCTGGCCGGCTTCCGCGTACTTGGCGGTCTTCACCTCGACGCCCTGGACGAGCATGTACAGGGCGTTGGCGGCGTCGACGGCGTTCACGCCGAGATCGGCCGCCCGCGCCCGGTCCACCCGCATCCCCAGCTGCGGCGCGCCGCTCACGAGGGACGAGCGGGCATCCACGACCCCGGGGATGGAGCGCAGGATCTGGATCCCCTGATCCCCGACGCGGGTCAGGACGCCCAGATCCGGGCCCCCTACGACGTAGTCCACCGGCTGGAATCCGCCGCTGCCGCCAAACTCCGACACCTGCTCGACCTGGGCCTGGAGGCCGAGGTAGGCGTATCGGGACAGGATCTTGTCCCGCACTATGCCGTACATGGCCTGCTGGCTGACCGACCGCTTGTCCAAGTCGACCATCTTCGCGAAGATCGTGAAGCGGTTGGGCGTGTTCTGCGGATTGTCGCCGGCGGTGACGATGGTGTAGTCCATGCCCGGGAGCTGCCGGATCTCGGCGGCCACCTGGGTGGCGAAGCGGTTGGTGGCGTCGAGCGTCCACCCCTCCGGCGCCCGCACGACGACCTCGAACTGCGACTCGTCGTCCTCCGGCAGGAAGTTCTTGTTGACCGCGGCCCCCAGCGGCGCGATGGTCACCAGCACCCCGAGCGTCATGACCACAACCACCCACCGCCGCTTGAGCGCGTGCTCGAGCAGCCAGCGGTACCCGTGGTCCAGCGCGGTGTAGACTCTGCCGCGGTGCTGCTCCGATTCGGGCCCCCGGTCCGCGGGGACATCGTGCCCGGCCGGGAGCGGATCCCTGGCCGTACCCCCCGTGGGGGGCAGGCCGGCCTGCCTGCGCCTGCCGCCGCCCAGCCAGCGGGCCGAGAGCGAGGGCGTCAGCGTGAAGCTCACCAGGAGCGAGACGGCGATCGCGAACGCCATCGTCCAGCCGAAGCTCCGCATGAACCGCCCGACGATCCCGCTCATGAAGGCGAGCGGCAGGAACACCGCGATCAGGCTGAGCGTCGTCGCCGTCACCGCCGGGCCGATCTCGCGCGTGCCCTCGATCGCCGCCTGGACGGGCGGCATCCCCTTCTCCTTGAGCAGGCGGTAGATGTTCTCCAGCACCACGATGGCGTCGTCGATCACGATCCCGACCACGAGGGCCAGCGCGAGCAGCGTGATCACGTTCAGCGTGAGGCCGAGCGCCGCGATCAGGGTAAACGTGCTGATGATCGACGTGGGGATGGCCAGGGCCGCGATGACCGTGGTGCGCAGGTTCCAGAGGAACACGAGCACCACCAGGGCGGCCAGGATGGAGCCGACGATCAGGTGCTCCTGCACGGCCCGGGTGGAGGCTTCCACAAAGACGGACTGGTCGCGCACGATCCGAAGATTGTAGCCGGGCGTCAGGAGAGGCGTGATCGCCCGCAGGCGCGTCTTAATATCCCGCACGACGTTGAGGGTGTTGGTGCCGGACTGCTTCTGGATCTGCAGCAGCACGGCCGGCGTCCCGTTGACGTTCGCGGTGGTTACGGGATCGGCCGCGCCGTCCTCGATCCGAGCCACGTCGCCGATGGTGATCGGCTGGCCACCTCGCGTGGCCAGTCCCACGCGGGCCAATTCTTGTGGAGAGGTGATGCGGCTGAGGGCCCGCAGCGTCACCTGCGTATTTCCCTGATCCACGTGGCCGGCGGGCAGCTGCACGTTCTGGTTCTGCACCGCCTGCAGCACCGACGTCACCGGGAGCCCGTAGGACGCCAGGAGGTCCGGGTCGACCCAGACGTTGATCTGCCGCGGCTGGTCGCCGATGAGCGTCACCTGCCCCACGCCGGGAGCGCCTTCCAGCTGGGGCTTCAGCACCTTGTCGGCGTACTCCGAGATGTCCCGGACCGGGCGGTTCGCGGACAGGGCCAGGGTCATCACCGGGAACGCCCCCGGGTCGATCTTGGAGACGGTCGGCGGATCGATCCCCGACGGGAGATCGGGAATGCCGTTGATCTTATTCTGGATTTCTTGCGCCGCGACGTCGATGTTCTTCTCGAGGACGAACTGGACGACCACGATCGAGACGCTCTCGGCCGAGGTCGAGCTGATGTGGTCGATCCCGCTGATCGAGTTGACGGCATCCTCGATCTTATTGGTGACGTCGCTCTCGATCTCTTCCGGAGACGCGCCGGGCTCCGTCACCGTGATCACGACGATGGGGATGTCGATGTTGGGGAAGCGCTCGATCTTCAGGCCCGCGTAGGAAAAGACTCCCAGGAAGACCATCGCCAGGGTGATCACCGAGGCGAGAACGGATCGGCGCACTGAGAGACCGGCAAGCCACTGCATGAGCAATCCTCCTTGGGCCTTCGGGCCTGGGGCCTACGGCGTGCGAAGCGTGACCGGCTGGCTGTCCGTCAGGGCGTCTTGACCCTGCACGACGACCGCATCACCGTCGCTGAGGCCGGACGTCACTTCGACCAGCCCGTCACGGTGCGCGCCGAGGGTGACGGCCTGACGGATCGCCCGCCCGTCGCGCACGACAAAGACGATCGGGCCCGAGGTCGCCGTCATCACCGCCGGCTCCAGGATCTGCAGGATGTTATGGCGTACGCCCACGATGATGGCGCCCCGGGCGAACATCCCCGGCCGGAGGATCCCCTGCGGGTTGGCGACCCGCACCTTGACGCCAAACGTCCGGCTGGCCGCGTCCGCGGCCGGCCGGATCTCCTCTACGCGCCCCCGGAACGTCCGTCCCGGCAGGCCGTCCACCGCCATCTCCGCCGGTTGCCCGGGCTGCAGCTCTGCCCGGTGCTGCGCCGGTACGATGAGCTCGACATACACGTCGTCCACCTGGCTCAGCACGAACAGCGGGGTGACGGAGGGGACGTTGGCGGACGAGACGGTTTCGCCGGGCTCCACGTTACGCTGGGTGATCGTCCCGGCGAAGGGCGCGGTGATCGTCGAATCGCGGATCTGCACCTCTACCGCGGCCAGGCCCGCCTCGGCCTGCGCCAGCTGGGCGCGCGCCTGGAGGATGTCCTCTTCGCGGGAACCGATGCGGACGAGCGCGGCGTTCTGCGCCGCGGAGTCATAGGCTGCCTGCGCCTGCGCGTACTGCGTCTCGGCCGTATCGAGGTCCTGTGTGGAGACGGCGCCCTGCGCGTGCAGCGTCCGCATCCGCTGGACGTTCGCCTGCGCAAGGCGGAGGGCCGCCTGCGCCTGGGATACGGCGTCCATCGACTGGAGCCGCTCCTCCGGCCGGGCGCCGGTCAGGACCTTCCGGAGATTTGCGCGGGCCGCCGCGACGTTGGCCCGCGCCTGGGCCTGCTGCGCCAACAGGTCGCTTGTGTCGAGCTGCAGCAGCGGCGTCCCGGCGCCGACACGGGCCCCTTCCTCCACCAGCACCGCCGCCACGCGGCCTGAGATCTTGGAGCCGAGCTTCGCGTCGCGGATGCTCGTCACCGAGCCCGACGCCACCACCGGGGTCACCACATCGGCCCGGCGCGCGGTCGCAACTGTTACGGCGACCGCGTCCTGGCTCACGGCCGCAAGTGTCGCGCGCGGGGGTGTGGTCCGGCCTCTCGCCCGGACCGCCATGCCCCCACCGACCAGAGCCAGCAGGATTACTCCAACGATGATCGCACGCAACCGCATGGGTGTTCCTCCTTGACGGCACCGCTCGGAACCGAACCTGGATCAAGCCCGATCATTACGATCCCCACACGCATGGAGCGCTCTCCATTTTCGGCGCACATTTGCCCCTCGAGCCTGGTGACTTCGCAAACCGGTGTTGCCTGACCGCCCATGTCGGTCCGACTGGCGGAATCTTGTATCCCGAATACTGAACACGACTCGGTAACCTTAACACTGTTAGGTCATGGCCATAAAAAAACTCCCTGCGGACGGCCGCCTAGTGGCTGACATGCTTCGGCTCGGCACGCCAAACCGCGAGCAGATCTCTGAGCGTCTTCTCCACAAGCCTGGCCCCCTCTACTCGTCCGTTCGGAATCAGCCCGGCAACGGCCAGCGAAACCAGCCCGTGCATGCTGGCCCAGACGATGACCACTTTCCACGACAGGTCCTCGAGGTCGTGATCACTCCCCCCAGCCACCCTTTCCAGGGCGTCCCGCACCGCGAGGAAGATCTCGTGGGCCTCAGGAAATGGCTCGTCCTCAGGCAACTTTGGAGAGCGGGACGTAAAGAGTTCCCGCGACTCTTCGGGCCTGTGTACCTCCTCAAATGGCATATGGCGAGGCGAGGGCGACGGGTGCTGGCCGTGCGGCTCCTTGTGCCCGAGCATGTGCGCGCGTCCTACGCAGGCTTCAAATGCGCTTTCACCGTGCATCCCCAGGTGCATCTCCGGATGCGCCAGGGCAAACTCCCAGTACACCTTCCCCATGGCGACAACCGCATCGACCGGATCGCCATACGCATCTCTTGCCGCGCGCATGTCCGCGAGCATCCGGCGGAACGCCTCACGGAACAGTTCGATCACGATCTCTTCCTTGCCGTTGAAGTACTCGTAGATCGTGGGAGGGCTGTACTCGATCTCCTCGGCGACGCGGCGGATGGTAACCGCCTGCCAGCCTTCGCTGGCTGCAATCTCGCGCGCGGCGTCCAGGATCCCCCGGCGCATCTCCTCGCGCTCTCGTACCCGGCGCTCCCTTACTCCCATCCGTAGTCTCCCCCCTAGGTCTCCTCCCACCGTTGGCTCCATCTAACGGCGCTTTGATTATCTAACATAGTTAGGGAAAATGTCAAGCGTAAGAAATCGCAAAATATGGGGAGCACTATGATCCCCGATGATGCGAACAGGTGTGCGAATCCAAAAGCAGCACGGAATCCGAAGAGGCGAGAAGAGATTCGCGGCCCACCCGGCGCTACGAGTCCGGCCGCCCTTTCGCCCACCGGCTCGGCGCGATGCGGACGACGCCCCGCTGCTCGTCCACCCCATCGAAGGTGAGCACGGAGACGTACTGGTCCACGAGCTTCTCCCGCGGCTGCGTCGTCTCGATCAGCACACCGATCCCGCAGACCTCCGCCTGGCACTCCCGCATCAGGTCGTAGACGCCCCTCGCCGTCCCGCCGCCGCGCAGGAAGTCGTCGATGAACAGGGCCCGGGCGCCGGGCGGAACCGCCCGGAGCGGCAGCGTCATCGCCTGCACCGTCCGCGACGACCCCGAGACGTAGTTCACCGTGACCGAGGCGCCTTCGGTCACCCGCTCCCCGCGCCGGATCGTCACCAGGGGCACGTTGAATGCGCGCGCGGTCATCAGGGCAAGCGGGATGCCCTTCACTTCCATTGACAGGATGACGTCCGGCCGGCGGTTGGCGAAGAACGTCGCAAAGACGTCGCCGAGCCGCGACACAAGCGAGGGCAGCGACAGGAGGTCCGTCGTGTACAGGAAGCCGCCGGGCAGGATGCGGGGCGGCTCCCGGAGCCGCGCCGCCAGATCTTCCGCGAGCGCGTGGATCTGCGCTGCGGTGCAGTGCGGCGTGTACCGGACGCCGCCGCTCGCGCCGGCCAGCGTCTCGATCCGGCCCAACTGGAACTGCTCGCATACCTCGCGGAGGGCGGCGATGTCCTCGCTGATCGTCGACTTGGCGGCGCCCAGCGCCTCGGTGAACGTCCCCAGCGAGAAGACCTTGTGCGGTTCCTGAAACAGCCGGTGGGCGATCATGACCATGCGGTCGCCGCGCCGCAGCCGCCTCACCGGGCTCCCAGTTCCCGGGCCGCGGGCGCGGACGCCCGGCGCTCATCAAGCAACCGCCGGATCCAGGCGAGGGTCTCCAGCCGGTCCACGTCGATCGCGAGCTCCGGATACCGGCAGATCACGGCGCGCGCGCGGATGCCGGCGATCCGCTCCGCCCGCGCCTCGGCGTCGGCGATGCGCAGGCCTCCGGTCGCAAGCCCGACGAGCGTCGCCACGCCGAACAGGCGGGCGAGCTCCCACGGGCGCTTGCGGGCCCGGACCGCCCACTCGATGTGGGGCCGGGCCCGGTGGAACGCCTCCGGCCGGAGGAGGATCACGCTGCCGCCCGTGAACGCGCCGTCGCGGAACCGCACGAACGTCTTCGCCGCGCCCGGATACATCCGTTCGACGTCTTCGCGCGGGACGGCCGGATACCACACGTCGGCGTCGATCGACGCGGCCGCATCGAGAAATGCCTCCACCGCGCGGGGAGTCAGGAGCGGAATATCCGCCGCCGCGACGAGCACGGGCCCGTCCGCGGCGAGCGCGGCGAGGCCGGCGGCGGCGTTCTCGAGCAGCCCGCCCCGCTCACGCACGGAAAGATCCGCCCGCGCCGCGACGGCCGCCGGCAGCGGATCCGGGCCGACGAGCGTGATCCTGCCGATCCGGGGCGTGGAGCGCAGCGCGTCGAGCACCCACTCCACCATCGCGCGCCCGCGGAGAGGCGCGAACGCCTTCGGCAGGGCCTGGCCCGTGAGGCCGGGATCCGGCCGCCCCCCGGCCAAGACCACTGCATCGACCGGCATCCGCGCCCGCTAGCGCACTATTGCCGAAGTTTGGCGGTTGTGGAGAAGGACACGGGGGTCTGCCCGGAGCGCACGTTCGAATCCGTTCCTCGACAGAAAGCGGAGGGCAGGCCCCCGGGCCCCTGCAGGATCTGTCGCCGGACTTATGAGATGCAGCACTAGCGCTCCTCGGCGAAGGTCCGTGTTACGAAGACTTCGAGATCGGGGGTCGTGCCGAGCGCGGCGCCCATTTCTCGCGCCGCCGCCTCGTTCGCGACGAGCGCGAACAGGGCCGGCCCGGTGCCGGAGAGCGAGACGCCGAGCGGGTGCTGCGCCATCATCCGGTCGCGGATCGTCCCCACGACCGGGTAGTGCGCGACCACGACGTCTTCGAAGACGTTGCACAGGTGGCGGCCCACCCCGACCGCGTCCTCGGCCTCAAGCGCGCGCACGATCGCGGCGGTGTCGGGCCGCCGCCGCACGGCGGCGTGGTCCAGCACCTTGTACGCCCACTCCGTGGACACCTGGATCGCGGGCCGGGCCAGCACCACCCACGTCGTGGGCAGCGGCCGGAGGGTCCGGATGCGCTCCCCCCGCCCCATCGCGAGGGCAGAGCCGCCGGCCAGGAAAAACGGCACGTCCGAGCCGGTTTTGCCCGCCAGCTCGAGGAGCGACCGTTCGGTCAGCCGGAGCTTCCACATCTGCGCGAGGCCGAGGAGCGTCACCGCCGCATCGCTCGAGCCGCCGCCGAGGCCCGAGGCGATCGGGATGCACTTTCTCAGCTCGACCTCCACGCCGCGCGGGATCTGGAACGTCTCGCGCAGCAGATGGGCCGCCCGGTACACGATGTTCTGCGTGTCCGCGGGGACGTCGGGGCTGGCGCATCGGATGGTAATGCCGTCCCCGTCCTCGCGGAGGATGAGAGAGTCGTGCAGCTCCACCGTGTGGAGGACCGTTTCGATGTCATGGTACCCGTCCGGTCGATCCCCGAGCACGTCGAGTGTGAGGTTGATCTTCGCGTAGGCGTTGAGGCGCAGCTCTTTCAACGCGGCACCCCCCTTCCGGCCAGCCTGCCGGGGTAAAACACAACCCGCGGGGCCGCCACCAGGCGGCCACCGCGGGGTACACCACGGGAAGAAGCGTACACGGATACGGGCGCTGTTCGCGACCGGGGCATCTCCGCCCCCTTTCGCCGGGACGACCTTGCCTGTTACGAGGAGAGTTCTCTCCGCCGCGGCGTCTTCCTGCCCGCTCTTGCCCGCTCTTCCGGCGTCTTGACACCCCCACAGAATGGCATATGATTTGGGTGTGACGGTTTCTCCCGGGATACCCGCGGCCGGCGCGCCGGGTTCCGCCCCCGAACCGCGGCGGCCGCGGTGGCCTCACATCGTCCGCTGGCTGCTGTACGGCTCCCTGATCTTCCTCGGCTGCGTGCTCGCGG
>JAPVSX010000072.1:0-5268 GCA_047519495.1 Armatimonadota bacterium | reverse complement strand
GGAGATTCCGATTCCGCTGCGCCGCCCCGAAGAGCTCCAGGGCATCGGGGTGCCCGAGGACGAGGTGCTGCTGCGCTGCCCGCGCCTGCCGCCCGCGCGCCTGTGGTGCCCCCCGTTTCACGCCAGGACCGAGTATCGGAGGCGTGTTCCAGACCGGCCGCCCACGACCGCCGAACTGGTCGTGTATCACCACCTTTGGTTCCGGCATGCTCAGGGAAAGGGCCAGTGTGAACGCGGCCTCGCCGCCGATGTCGCACCCCCCGTCGCAGTCGTACCGGCCCGTCCAGAGACCCCGGACGTCGCATCATCAGTGGACCCTCCAGGTTGCGGATCCCCGTCCCTGATCCGTGCGAAAGACACGCCGGCCGCGCCCGGGCTCGACCCGCCAGTTCTTGAAGGTTCTCTCCACAGCCCAAGCCTTCATCCTCCGGACGGGCTGCAGGCCTCGATGGCATCCCCTGCACCAGAAGACGTAGCGGCCCTGTCGCAGTTCATCGAGCGACTCGTGGACGGCCGGACCAACGCCACTCGGCCCCGTCTCCGAGGTATCCACCGGGGCGGCCGGCTCGTCGAGGTGCGGATTGACCCTCGGGTGGCGGTCCCTCTCTGCGGGGATCCAGCGGCCGTGCGCTTCACGCTTCGCCGCTGGGCGGCGCTGCGGTGGGTGCGGCGGATCCGCCCGGTGTTTGTGCTCGAGCGCCGCGCGCTGGAGGCGCTCGTTCCGGCGCTCAGGGGACGACTCGGAGCCGCGTGCGCGAAGGATGCGGAGGATGCGGCCTCGCGGCCGGTTGGGTCATAGGATGGTAGCGCAAGCCGCGGTGTCCCGGGTTGCCGCGATCCTCACAGGCGCCAGCCTTCCCGGCACCGAACTCGGGGAGCATGGACGTCGCCCGCCTCCTCGACGGGATCCGCCGGGAACCGCAGTACCGGGATCAGATCGTCCACGAGGAGCGGTTCCCCGCCCGGCCGGCGCGCTACGGCACGCTCCGGGATCCGCTCCCCCCACCCCTGGACGAGGCCCTCCGGCGCCGGGGGATCACGCGGCTCTACACCCACCAGGCCGAGGCGGTCGAGGCTGTGCGCGGCGGGGAGTCAGTCGTCGTCACGACATCGACGGCAAGCGGCAAGACGCTGTGCTACATCCTGCCCGTCCTCGAGACGCTGCTCGGGGACCCGGGCGCCCGGGCGCTCTTTATCTACCCGACGAAGGCGCTCGCTCAGGATCAGGTGGACGCGCTCAGCGAGCTGGAGCCCGGCGTGCGCGCCGGGACCTACGACGGCGATACACCCGCGGAGGAGCGGCGGCGCCTCCGCCACGAAGCTCAGATTCTCCTCACCAACCCCGACATGCTCCACGTCGGGATCCTCCCGCAGCACTTCCGGTGGACGCCGTTCCTCAAGTCGCTCCGGTACATCGTACTGGACGACATGCACGTGTACCGCGGCGTCTTCGGAAGCCACGTCGCCCTCATCCTGCGCCGCCTCAGGCGCCTCTGCCGTCTCCGCGGCGCCGACCCCCGGATCATCTGCACCTCCGCGACGATCGCCAACCCCGACGAGTTCGGCCGGCGCCTGACCGGGGTGCCGCTTCGGATCATCGCGGAGGACGGCGCGCCGAGGGGCCCCAGGCGGTTTGCGCTGTGGAACCCGCCCGTGATCGAGCGCGCGCGAATGCACCGGCGCAGCCCTTACACGGAAGCGAGCTGGCTCCTGGCCGCGCTCGTGCGCCGGGGGATCCGGACGATTGTGTTCACGAAGGCCAGGAAGATCACGGAGCTCGTGTACCGGTATGCGGTCGAGGCGCTCGAGGACGCGCCCGACCTGGCCGCCCGGATCAGTCCGTACCGGGCCGGGTACCTGCCGGAGGAGCGCCGGGAGATCGAGCAGCGGCTGTTCCGGGGAGAGCTGGCCGGCGTCGTGACCACGAGCGCGCTCGAGCTGGGGATCGACGTCGGCGGCCTCGACGCGGCCGTGCTGGTCGGCTACCCGGGGACGATGGCGAGCGTCTGGCAGCGCGCCGGCCGCGCGGGGCGGGGCCAGGAGGACTCGCTGGCCGTCCTGATCGCCCTCGAGGACGCGCTCGACCAGTACCTGATGCGCCAGCCCGCCTACTTCTTCGGGCGGCCGATCGAGCACGCGACCGTGGACCCGGAGAACCCGTACATCCTCGCCGCCCACCTCACGTGCGCCGCGAGCGAGATCGCACTGTGGCCGGGCGACGAGGCGCTCTTCGGTCCCCGGATGCACGAAGTCGCCGAAGCGCTCGAGGGGCTCGGCGCGCTCGTACGCCGGCGCGACCGCTGGCACCCCCGCTCCCGGGCGTACCCGGCAGGCGGGGTCGATATCCGCGCGGCGTCGGGCGACCTCTACAGGATCATAGACGGCCGGACGCGCCGGCTCATCGGGACTGTGGACGCCGCCCGCGCGTTCGAGCAGGTCCACGAGGGCGCGATCTACCTCCACCAGGGTGACGCGTTCCGGGTGACCCGCCTGGATCTCGCGACCCGCACGGCGGTGGTCGAGCCGGACGAGGGCCGGTACTACACTGAGGCCCGGGTGCTCACTGATCTTGCGATCGTCCGCGGCCACGCGTCGCGGCCGCTCGGGGACGCCGCGGCGCACTTCGGCGACGTCCGGGTGACCCGGCAGGTCGTCGAGTACCGCCGCAAGCAGTTGTTCACGGACACGGTGCTGGGCGTTGAGCCGCTCGACATGCCCGAGCAGGAGCTCTCAACGACGGGGCTGTGGCTCGTGCTCCCGAATGGCCTCGCGGAAGCCGTCGAGGCTCAGGCGCTCGACCTCGCGGGGGGCATCCACGCGGTCGAGCACGCCGCGATCGGTCTCTTGCCGCTGTTTGCGATGTGCGACCGGTGGGATATCGGCGGCGTGAGCTACCCGCACCACCCGGAGACCGGGCGCGCCACGATCTTCATCTACGAAGGATATCCCGGGGGCGTTGGGATCACCCAGAAGGGATTCGAGCTGCTCGACGCCCTGCTCGCGCGCACGCTGGACGCGATCACGTCGTGTCCGTGCGAGGCCGGATGCCCGTCGTGCATCCAGTCGCCCAAGTGCGGCAACCTGAACGAGCCGCTCGACAAGGCGGGGGCGATCTTTCTGCTGGAACGGCTCCTCGGGAGGAGCGAAGTGCCGGGGCGCCGGGCCCGGGAGTAGCACGCCCGACGTCGAACGCCAGCAGGGTATTGCGGCGGGTTCGGTCGAGGCAGAGGCCTGACATCCTGCTTGTCTTGTAAGGTGGACAGTCACCGGGCGCTTGGGGCATTTTGGCCATCGCGCCGAGAAGGCGATACACTCGTGGTCCGCGTCACGGGGCGCGGGATCCGTACAGGGGAGTTAATGGCCTTCGCCGAATCGGCAAGCCGATGGGGGGCATGCAGAGAAGATGGGGGGCATGCAGAGAATTTGAGCCCTGCGCGACTCTGAGAGCGTCTGCGAATGATTCGATGGCTCGTCGGTCTGTTCTTTAATCTCCTGGCCGTAGCACCGCATATTGGAACACGCGAACGAGTGATCGTTCTTCACAAGTTTTTCACAGGTTCTTCGAAAGTCGCTGCTAGACTGTAGTGAGAGAATCGCGATGCGAAGCAGGCGCGACGGCACGGGGAAGAGGTGGCTCACGATGCGAAAGGTGACCGCGCTCTTGCTAGGGATGCTTCTCCCGCTGCTGGGATGGTCTGGGGTCGGTCAGGCCCAGTCGTCCGTGCAGGTCCAGGGGACCATTCAAGCCGTCGATTGCCAGGCGCAGACGGTCGTGCTGAGCGGCCCCGGCACTTCGAACACGGTCAGTGCGGCGCCGTATACCGCGGTGCTGGTAAACTCCACGAGCGTGCCATTCTGCGCCTTGCAGCAGTATATCGGCGCGCCGGCGACCGCATGGCTGCTGGCCAGCGGCAACGAATTCACGGTCACGCGGATTGATGTGATCGGCCCGGCCGCGGCGGCGTATCCCGCGCCTCCCGCGGCAGTCGTGGCACCGCTGCCGATCGTGGGTATCATCCTGGGCACGATCGTTGTCGCCGGGCTGGTGTACCTTCTCGTCCGTGACCACGATGGACGGTATTACCGATATCCCTACTACGGCCCGTACTACCGCTACTATTACCGGCCGGAGTACCGGCCCTACCTTGGGCCGTATCCTTCGCTGGTCCTGATCGTCGCGGCCCCGCCGGCCATTGTAGGGATCGTGCTCGGGACGGCCGTCGTCGGCGGGCTCGAGTATCTGGTTGTGCGCGACCGCGATGGCCGATTCTCCCGGTATCCGTACTACGGTCCATACCGCCAGTATTACTACAGGCCGGGGTATCGGCCCTATTACGGGCCCTACCGTGAGGCTCCGGTGCACGAGGGCGGTCCCCGCTGGGGCGCACCGACTGATCGCGACGTGCACAGCCAGGGCGGTCCCGGGTACGGTGATTCCCGCGGGCCAGTCCCGGTTCAGCAGCGCGTCCTGCGGCAGAGCGTTCCGGCCCCCCAGACTGCTCCGGCGTACAACAGGCCCGACTGGGGTCTGCCGAGGCCCCAGACCGATCGCCGGGACGGGCCAGGGTACCACCCTGGCGGCCCGCTTCCCGCTCAGCAGAACGTGCCGCGTTGGAACGGTCCGGCGGATCGCAACGTGCGCAACCAGGGCGGTCCCGGGTACCGTGATCCTCACGGCCCGGCACAGGTCGAGCATGGCGTCCTGCGGCGGAGCGCCCCAGCCCCCGAGAGTGGTCCGGCATACAACGGGCCAGGTTGGAATCGGCCGGCGCCTCAGACAGGCGGCCGCCGGCACGGGTCGGGGGACCGCGAGCCTGATCAGCGATGCTCAGATCCGCGGTCGAATCAGCAATGCGCGGACGGCGGACGCTTCGGCAGGTAACGTAGGAGCACGGCCGGGAGCCGGGCCCGCCCTGGCTGCGAGGGCTGGCCAGTCATGGCGTAACTGCACAGCCGGATGGCGTTGACCCGGCCCGTGGTCAGAGGGACAAACGCCACCGTGACGTGAACCGGCGCGCTGCGCCGGCCATGCCATCCCCCGCTCTCAGGACGTGGCGCCGGACGTGTCGGCGCCGTGCCTCTTTCGCCCCCGCCTCACGAGAGCCTGGGGCCAGGAAGTCGGGCCCCGAGCTGTGCGGAAATCCCCTCCAGACCCGATGGCCGGTGAGAGAAAGTCGGCATACGCTCGCGGTAGATGACGGCGGGAAGGAGGCGGCGGGAACCGCCGGGCGTAGTCTACCGTGCGGGGGTTCCCGCGGGCCGGGCGCT
>JAPVSX010000071.1:0-4382 GCA_047519495.1 Armatimonadota bacterium | reverse complement strand
GCCCCGCGGGCGCGCCGCGCAGGTACGCCTTGACCTCCTTCTGCAACTCCACGACGCCACCCGGATAGAAGGCGTCCGCGACCGCCGGCGGACGGACCTCCGCGTTCACGCGATGTGTGGTCATGAGCACCCCCACGAGCAGGGCACCGCTCTGTGCTAACACACTGATAAGGCCGGCAGAACCAAAACGCAACTGGCGGATCATGATGGGTTCTCCCCGGCGAGCAGGCGGTTGAGGGGGTCGCGGGTCTCGCCCACGGACGCCACGCGGATCGCCGCCTCCTCGCCCACCGGGCACTTGTTCTCGCAGATCCCGCACCCGACGCACTTGGCGGCATCCACACGTGGGCGCTGCAACTTGCGGGCGGAGCCGTCGCGCACCGGCTCGTCCGCGACCTCGAACCAGATCGCCTTGGGGTCGGTCGGGCACATCTCCTCGCAGACGATGCACGGCGTGCTCATCGCCCACGGCAGGCAGCGGCCGCGGTCGATGAACGCGGTGCCGATGCTGACCGGCGGCTTGCCGTCGTAGCCGGTCTTGCGTGCCGCGGTGAGGCGGGTGATCGCCTGCGTGGGGCACACCTCCCCGCAGCGGACGCACGCGAACTCGCACCACCCGCGGCGCGGCACCAGCACCGGGCTCCAGAAGCCCTCCACGCCGGCCTGGGCGATTGCGGGCTGGAGCGCACCGGTTGGGCACACCTGCTGGCAGAGCGAGCACTTCACGCAGCGCTGCAGGAACTCGGTCTCTCCCAGCGCGCCTGGCGGGCGGATGAGGCGCGGCCGGGCGGCCTCGCGCCCACCCCCGGTGGCGCGCAGCAGCGGCGCCACGGCAAACGCGCCCAGCACCGTCCCGAACAGGTAGCGACGCGAGAGATCGGGCGTGTGAGGGGGCGCCGGCAGCGGCGCCAGCGCGCGGTAGCTCATCGCGTCCTCGGGGCAGCCGGGCAGGCAGTTGAGGCAGACGTGGCACTCGCTCACCCGGTGGTCGCCCAGAGGCTCGTCCGCGCCCTGGCAAGCGAAGGCGCACAGCTTGCAGTTGTTGCAGGCGTCGCTGGTGCGGTGGATGCGGAAGATCGCGAAGCGCGAGAAGACGCCCAGGAGGGCGCCCAGGGGGCAGAAGCCGCGGCAGAAGAGGCGCGGCATCCAGCGGCTGGCCACCACGATCACCAGCAGCAGCAACGCCGCGAGCCACCCCCCCGGCACCGGCCGGCCGCCGGGGAGCACCGGCCACAGCCCGGAGGCGAGACCCCGGGCAGTGAGGGAGAGGGGATCCAGCAGGCCGCTCTGCAGCGTCCCGACGAGCGCCGCCACCAGCAGGGCCGCGAGGATGTACGTCTTGAGCGCGTACCAGCGGCGGTAGCGGTTGACCTGCAGGCTCTCGCGCCGGGAGCGGGGGGAGAGAAGCCAGCTCGAGAGCTGTTGCAGCGTCCCGAGCGGGCAGATCCAGCCGCAGAAGACGCGCCCGAAAACGAGTGTCAACCCGATCAGAACGAGGGCCCAGATCAGGGCACCGGGGAGCGTCCCCGAGGAGAGCGTCACGCCGATGGCGGAGAGCGGGTCGCCGTGATGGAACGCGGAGTAGGGGAGGTCCCGGGGGTCGCCCAGCGCCAGGCGCGAGAGCAGCCACAGGAAGATCAGGAGGAAGAACGCCTGCCAGACGATGCGGACCCGGGTCGTCCAGCTCATAAGGTGCCCAGCTCCCTCACGAGCGAGGGGTCCGCGCGCCCGAGGCCGCGTCGCTCCGCCTCGGCGAGGAACGGCAGGCTCCCCGGCACGAGCCCGAGCTGAGCCGCGCCCCAGGCGTCGCACAGGACCGGATCCGTCCCGGCCGCGACCGCGCCCACCGCCCGCACGTCCGCCAGGCTCCCGCCCACCGGACCGTTGGCCACCAGCACCCGGGTCGCGTCCACGACGGTGAGCACCGGCCGAAAGGTCGCTCCCAGCTCGGCGAGAGCGCGGTTGATGTCCTGGTGGAGACGGTTGCGGCCCTTCCCCATCACACCGAACCAGTTCTTCATCCCGAGGGTGACCTTGGAGAGGCTGTGGTGCTTGACCACCGGGACGTTGATCACCCGGTCGGCCCGCAGCACCTCACCGACGACCTCGAGCCCGGCCGACAACCCCGGAAGAGCCGCGGGCACGAGGTGCAGGCCCCGGGACTCGAGCACATCGGCGCCCGCCGCCGCGGCCGCCGCCGCGATCCCGGAGCGGGCGAAGCAACGACGCGGGTCGTTGCACGAGATGTCGGTCACGAGCACCCGCTTGGCGCCGGCGGCCAGGCACATCCGCACCAGCTCCGCCACCACCCGCGGGTCGGTGTTGGCCGCCTGCTCGGGGAGGCGGTCCCAGCCGATGTTGGGCTTGATCAGGACCACCTCGCCGCGCCGCACGAAGCTCTCCATCCCTCCCAGCGCCGCGACCACCCGGCGTACGTTGACGCCCGGGTCCGAGCCGCGGGCCGCGACCGCTCCCGGTGAGGACGCTCGGGGCGGGAGGCGCCAGTCGGGGATCGGCGCGGCCGCCGCCGAGATCGAGCGGCGGTCGTGAAAGACGAGCGCCCCGCCACCCACCGCGGCGGCGGCGACAGCCGTCGCTGAGAGGCGCAGCACCGCCTCGCGGCGTGTGATGCCGGGCGCGTACGGGTCGGTCACGGTTGCTCCCGGGCCCAGGCCGCGGCGAGGCCGGCGAGCGGTTTCTGGGCATCCGAGGCGAGCGCCGTGAGCTTGAGGTAGTCGCGCCCACGTACCGCCACCAGGGTCGAGGGGTCCACGAACGCGTCGGCGAGCCCTTCCAGCGGCGCGGCCGCGGTTGGGCGCTCCGCCATCATCTGCTCGCGGGCGCCCCGGTCCGCGGCGAACCGGTAGACCTCGGCAGTCACGTCGAGGGCGGGGGCTGCGGCGCTCCCGAAAGTGAACGTGTAGGTAGCCACGAGACAGCGCTCGAAGCCGCGTGCCAGGTAGGACTCGGCAGCGCCGTCGATGTACTCGTACAGCGTCTCGCGGCCGTACGAGGAGGTTTCCGAGCGGGCGAACGCCCCGGCGGCCCCCGCCGTAGGGAGGCTCGGCCCGTGGGCCGCGCGCAGCGCGCGCAGGACGTCGGCCGGGTCTTCCCGCACGTCGCGGCTGCGCAGCACGAGCCACACCCCCACCAGCAGCAGTGGCAGGAGCAGCAGCGCATGCCGGACGCGCGGACGTGCCATCGGCAGCTGACCCCCCGCCGACAAACTAGGCTTGCTGACACCTTCCGGTCAAGCGCCGTCGCACCGTGGAATATCATCCTGAGACTCGTGCTCCTTCTGCGGCCGCGGTCTTCTCGGTGAACCGCGGAAAGCGAGGTGGGAGCTGCCCCTGGGTGGGAACCGTCCGTTTTGACACCGGCAGGCGATGCGCATAGATTCCAACGATGGGCGATCTTCGGAACGACGGCTCTCAAACGGCACGCGGGGTGTTCAGCGCGGCGCTGGCAGTGGCGATCGCGGCGGGAACGGCGTGGGGCCGGTCGGCGGCGGAACGGCCCGGCGGCCTCGACGTGCACCCGAACGGACGTGTAGCGGTGATGGTGGAGCTCACCCAGCCCACCGTCGCCGAGGTCTACGCGCGCCAGGTACGGGCGAGCGCCCTTTCGGTCGGGGCGCGTACCACCGCCGTCGCGGCCGCGCAGGCGCAGCTGGCCACGATCAACCGGGCCCACGATCAGCTGGAGGCGATGCTGAGCCAACCCGAGTTCCGCGCGGCGGTGCTGTACCGCGCGGCGAGGGCCTACAACGGTGTGGCGGTCGAGGTGGACGCGGGCAGCCTGGACAAGGTACGCCAGCTCCCCGGCGTGAAGGCGGTGCACGCGCTCGTTCCCAAGCGCATCAGCAACTCCACGAGCGTGCCGTTCATCGGCGCGCCGCAGCTGTGGAGCCCCACGGGCCTGGCCGTCACCGGGACCGGGATCAAGGTGGGCGTGATCGACACCGGTGTCGACTACCTCCACAAGGACCTCGGGGGCTCGGGGAGCTACCGCTCCGACGACACCTACGTGGACCCGAACTGGCCCAAGACCGCAAAGGTCGTGGGGGGCACCGACTTCGTGGGCGACAACTACGACGCGGACGGCACCTCCGGTTCCACCACCCCCACGCCGGACCCCGACCCGCAGGACTGCAACGGGCACGGGACACACGTGGCCGGCACGCTCGCGGGCTACGGGGAGACGATGGACAACCTGACGTTCTCCGGCCCCTACGGTCCGAGCACGCCGTTCGCGGCGCTCAAGATCGGCCCCGGCGTCGCCCCGGGCGCGCAGATCTACGCGCTGCGCATCTTCGGCTGCCAGGGCAGCAGCAACATGGTGATCCCCGCCCTCGAGTGGGCGATGGACCCCAACAAGGACGG
>JAPVSX010000070.1:0-5922 GCA_047519495.1 Armatimonadota bacterium | reverse complement strand
GATCGCCGAGTTCATCGTACAGACCGATGAGAGAGCGATACCGAGCGAGTGCTACCGGGTTGCCCGCGAAGCGTGCTTCGACTGCATCGGGGTCATGCTGGCGGGCGCCGTGCAACCTCACGGCCGCATGATCGTCGAGTTTGCGTCCCAGGAGGGCGGGCGGGGACCATGCACGGTGGTCGGCACGCCGCTCCAGAGCCCGCCGACAATGGCCGCGCTGGCCAACGGCACCTTGGGGCACGCGTTGGACTACGACGACATGGGGGGGTTTGGACATCCTTCCGTCGTGCTGCTCCCCCCGGCCCTCGCGGCGGCCGAGCTGGCCGGCGCCTCCGGCCGTGACGTCCTGACGGCGTACATCCTGGGGTTCGAGGTGGGGCGTCATCTCTCGCGAGGCGCTCACTACGTCCAGGGAGAGCGGGGGTTCCATTCCACCGTCGTGTTCGGCACCATGGGGGCCACCGCGGCGGCGTGCCGGCTCCTGCGGTTGAGCGTGGAACAGACGATCATGGCGCTCGGCATTGCGGGCTCGATGCCCGGCGGGGTGCTCCAGAACTTCGGCACGTACACCAAGCCGCTGCACGCCGGGACGGCCAGCCGCAACGGGGTCATGGCCGCCCTGCTGGCCAGGTCGGGCTGGCTGGCGTGCGATAACATCGTCGAGAGCAAGGTGGGATGGGCGGCCGCCTACATCGGAGCCGGCAACTACGACCCGGGCGTCATGGTCAAAGACCTGGGGACCCTCTGGACCATTCAGGACACGGTGGTCATCAAGAAGTACCCCTGCTGCGGCACCAACCACAGCGCGCTCGACTCGCTGCTGTCCCTGATGCGGGAGCATCGGTTCGGCGCCGATGATGTGGCCGAGGTCGAGGTCGGCGGGCTTCCCGCGATTTCGCACGTGCTGCTCTATCCCACGCCCAGCGACGCGTTCCAGGGCAAGTTCAGCCTGCCGTACGTGGTGTCGACCGCCCTGCTGGACGGGCGGGTGGATATCGACAGCTTCATGGACGAACGGCTCTCGCGCCCCGAGCTCTCCGAGGTCCTGCGCAAGGTGGAGATCAAGGTGGTCACCCGGTGGGACCCGGCGTACAGCGACCACCCGGCGGAGACGCCGGTGACGGTGCGCCTGCGGGACGGGCGAACGCTGGTCCGCTCGACCAACCGCCACACGATGCACGGCACCCCGGCGGACCCGCTCACGGCCGAGGAGTTGCAGGAGAAGTTCCGGCGGAACGCCCGGCTCTGCCTGCCCCCAGAGCAGGTCGAGCGGGCGCTTGGGTCCTGGTGGGGGCTCGACGGCGCCCTCCGGATCCGTGATGCGCTCGCCGCCGTGGCGAGCGGGGCCCGGGCGCCCGCGGCGTCTCCGGCGGCCACGCCCTGACGTGCAGGCGCTCCACGACTCATACGACCATCGCGGAGGTCCGGTATGGGCAGCATGGGTTCGTCAGCGAGGGGGCGGCGATCGGATGATCATCGCTGGTCCCGCCGCGAGCTCCTGATCGGCGGCGTGCTGGCCGGCGCCGGCCTGGCTGCCGGGAGCGCGGCGCAGTGGAGCGGGCGGGAGGCCGTGGCGGCCGCGCCGGCGCCGCGCTACGGAGGGATCTGGAAGCAAGACTTGGAAGCCGACATTCCCAACTTTGACATGCACCAGGGCGTCAGCGGCCCCGAGTACCGGGCGCTGGCCCCCTGCTACAACCTGCTGGTGCAGACCAGCCCGGTGGACACGCGCACCGTCATCCCCGATCTGGCCAACCGCTGGGAGATCGGCCCGGACGGGAAGGTGTACACTTTTCACCTGCGCCGGGGCGTCAAGTTTCACCACGGCAAGCCGTTTGGGGCCGCGGATGTCAAGGCCAGCTGGGAGCGGATCGTCTGGCCTCCCAAGGGCGTGATCAGCCAGCGCAAAGATATCTACGCGGCGGTCGACGGGATCGAGGCCCCGGACGACTACACGGTGAAGTTTGTCCTGAAGCGGCCGATGGCATCACTCCTGACCAACATCGCTCAGGGCGTGAACTTCATTTTTCCCAAGGACGTCCTCGATGCCAAGGGCGACATGAAGACGGACGTCATCGGGACGGGCCCGTTCAAGTTCAAACAATACGTCCGGGGCGTCAGCTTCGAGGTGGTCAAGAATCCCGACTACTTTATGCCGGGCCGGCCGTATCTTGACGGGATCACGTACTTCATCATTCCCGACCCCAACACCGCGCTCTCGGCGTTGCTGTCGGGGCAGATCATGTACCATCAGGGCTCGAAACCCCAGGCGGCCCAGGCCGCCCAGACCCTGGGCGGGAAGATCCGGGTGCGGCCGTTGACCTCCATGCAGGCGTACTTCGTGCAGATGAACGCCAGAAAGAAGCCCTGGAACGATCCGCGGGTCCGCCGGGCGGTCTCGCTGGCGATCGATCGGACGGCGGCGGTGCAGACGTTGACCGACGGGGCGGGACAGATCAGCGGCATGCTGCGGCCGGGTGGGCGGTGGGCGCTGCCTGCGACCGAGCTCCAGAAGGTGTCCGGATACGCCCCCACCAAAGCGCCGGAGATCGCCCGCGCCAGGGAGCTGCTGGCCCAGGCCGGGTTCCCGAACGGGTTCAAAACCACACTGCTCGTCCAGAAAGGGGAGGTGTGGGAATCGACCGGGGTCTTCACCAAGGACCAGCTGGCCCAGGTGGGGATCGATGCCACGCTCGACGTCAAAGAGGCCGCGGCGCTGTTCGCCGCGGAAGACCGGCGCGACTACGATATGCTGGGCGGCACCTACACGACGCCCGTGGACGACCCCGACGCGGTGTTCGGCCAGAACTACCTCTGCGCGTCCACGCGCAACTATGCGAACGAGTGCTTCCCCGACGTGGACCGGTTGTTCGCATCGCAGTCGCAGATCGCGGATCCGGCCAGGCGCCTGCCGGCCGTCCATGCGCTGGAACGGGCCTCGCTGGAGGACGTGGAGGTCGTGATCCTGACCTTTCGGGTTATCTTCCACATGTACTGGAACACGGCCGGCGGATTCTACCCGGACTACAGCATTTACCTGACCGGCAGGCATGAAACCACCTGGCTCGCCGGGTGACGCCCGGGACTCCGCCGGGATCATGCCCCGCCCACATGCGCCCAGGAGGGATGCGGTGAAATGAGCACGGTGACGTCAGCCGAGATCCACGACAAAACGGCGATCGTCGGGATCGGCGCCACGAAGTTCGACGCGCTGTACCGGGACCTCGATCCCGAGCGTTCTCCCTATGAGCTCGCGGCGGAGGCCTTCCGCAAGGCGCTCGAAGACTCCGGGCTCGAGAAGAACGAGATCGATGGGCTGGTCTGCGTCCGCGTGCCGTCCTACCAGCGCATGGCCGACGTCCTGGGCCTTCCCCGCCTCCGGCTCGTCAACGCCCTCGAGGGCGCCGGCCGGATGGCCGGGGTCGCCCTCCAGTACGCGGTCATGGCGGTCGTGACAGGGCAGGCCGACACCGTCGCGGTCGTCTACGGCAACAACGGCCGGTCGGCGGGCGCGCGGTACGGGGGCGGGATTGATCCCCACCTGCCCACGGTGTACGACACGATGTACGGCATGACGTCTCCCGGGGCGTACGTGTCCATGATGTTCCGGCGCCACCAGCACGAATACGGGACGACCGAGGACGCGCTGGCGGCCTTGGCGATCAACAACCGGAAGAATGGCGCGCTCAATCCCGACGCCGTGTTCCAGAAGCCGATCACGCGCGAAGACTACCGGAAGGCCCGGTACATCGCGGAACCGCTCCGGCTCTACGACTACTGTCTGATCAACGACGGGGGCGTGGCCTTTATCGTCACCTCGGCGGACCGGGCCAGAGGGCTCCGGCACCCTCCCGCCTACATCGCCGCGACGTATACCGCCTCCGAGTTGACGAATTTCTACACCGTGAGGGACTGCTTCTACGGGGCCTGCCGGGACGTGGCCGGGCGCCTCTACAAGGCCGCGGGGGTCAGCCCAGGCGACATCGACTGCGCGCAGATCTACGACAACTTCACGCCGACCATCCTGTTCGCCCTGGAGGGGTTTGGCTTCTGCCCCCGCGGACAGGGCGGATCGTGGGTCCAGGGGGGGCGGATCGAGCGGGGGGGAGAGCTCCCGATCAATACCGGCGGGGGCCACACGTCGGAGAGCTACATGCAGGGGTTTGGCCTGACGATCGAAGCGGTCCGACAGATTCGCGGGGAGGCCGGGCCGCGCCAGGTTCCCAACTGCGAGGTCGTCCAGTACATCTGCGTCGCGCCGATCACGAACTCCCACGTCTTTCATCGCTAAGGCGCAAAGGAGAAGGAAGATGTCCACGCCTCGGTACACGAAGCCGCTGCCCGAAGTGACGAAGCTCAACGCGCCGTTCTGGGAGGGGACCAAACGGGGCGAGCTTCGGATGCAGCGGTGCACGGGCTGCCGCCATATGTGGTTCCCACCGTCGACGCATTGCCCGGAGTGTCTCGCCACCGCCTACGAGTGGGTGCCGCTCTCGGGCCGCGGGAAGGTCTGGTCCTGGATCGTGATGCATCAGCGCTACTTCAAAGAGTTCGAGGGCGACATTCCCTACACTGTGGCGCTGATCGAGCTGGCAGAAGGCCCGATGATGATGAGCACGGTCGTCGGGGTTCCGAGCGACCGGATCCGGTGCGACATGCCGGTCAGGGTGGTCTTCGAGGACGCGACCGAGCTCATGGCTGTTCCGAAGTTCACCCTGGCGTAAGGGGGCTGCGCGTGGCGGGTGCACGCCGTCCGCTAGACGATCTGGTGGTGGTCGAGGCCGGGGAAACGATCGCCCCCGCGTATACGGGGAAGCTGCTGGCCGAGGTCGGGGCCGCCGTGATCCGGATCGATCCTCCAACCGGAGGTCAACTCTATCGCTCGCTGCCGCTCGTGAGAAACGACCCGGCGGGGGTCGGGGTGAGCGCGGCGTACCTCCACCTCAACCGCGGCAAGAAGAGCGTCGGCCTCGACCTCGAGACGGACATGGGCCGGGAGGCCCTCGGCCGGGTGGTCGCACACGCCGACGTGCTGGTCGACGGCCTGGGAGTGGGCCGGCTGAGCGAGCTCGGCTGCGCGCACGACGTCCTCCTGGCTCGCCATCCCCGCCTCATCGCGACGTCGATCACCCCGTTCGGCCTGACCGGGCCGTACCGCGATCTGGCCGCATCGGACCTTGTGGTCCTGGCGCTCGGCGGGTTGCTCAACATGGTCGGGTTCCCGAACCGTGAGCCTCTGCAACTGGGAGGCGCCCAGGCGCAATACGCCGCGGGCCTGAGCGCGTTCACCGCGACCATGGCGGCGGTGCTGCACCGCGACCGCTCGGGCCGCGGACAGCTGATCGACGTGTCGCTTCTGGAAGCCGTGGCGTTCATCGAATGGAAGAGCGGGGCGTACTTCGATACGGACGGGCGGCTCCGCCGTCGCGGCTCGGAGTCTCAATGGATGGTGCTGCCGGCCCGAGACGGCTTCATCGGGCTCGTGTACCAGGACGCCGATTGGCCCGCGGTGCAGCAGTTCACGCGGCTCGAGGCGCTGCGCGATGAGCGCTTTGCGACCCGGGCAGGGCGGCTCGCGCACGCCCGGGAGCTGCGCGAGATCCTGACCCCGTGGTTCTCGGCGCGGACGAAGGCCCAGATCTATCATGAGGGGCAGGCCCGCGGGATCCCGCTTGGCTTTGTCGCGACGATCGCGGACCTCCTGGCGTCTGAACAGTACGCAGCCCGAGGATTCTGGCAGACCGTCGACGACCCGGTGACGGGTCCGGCCGCCTATCCGGGGCTGCCGTACCGGGCGGCCTGGGGCGCGCCGCCGCCGGTCCGGGCGCCCGCTCCCGGAGAGCACACGCGCGAAGTCCTGAGCGCCCTGGCCGGCTACTCGGCCGACGAACTGGATCGGGCTCCGATCCCTGGGGGGCCGCG
>JAPVSX010000069.1:0-3075 GCA_047519495.1 Armatimonadota bacterium | reverse complement strand
CGGCGCCGCTGTTCGCCACACCCTGAACCTGGAATGCCGGCCGTGGACGCTGATCGCCCGCCCGACCCCGGCCTACCTAGCCCGGGAGGCCAGTGGCCGTGCAAGTGCGATCGGCTTCGGCGTCTTCCTGGCCTACGAACTGCTGCTCCTGCTTGCGCTGACCGCGCAAAAGTGGTCGAACGAGAGGGCCCGCCGCCGGCAGGCCGAGTTCGCGCAGGCCGTGATCCACAGCGTGAGGGAGGGCGTGCTGGTCGCGGACACGAGCGGGCGCATGATCGCCGTCAACGACGCGGCGAGGCGGGTGCTCGGCAGCGGAAATTCGAGCTTGCCCCCGTCGGAGTGGCCGAAGTTCTTCGGTCTGTTCGTGCCCGGTACCGACCGGCACATTCCAGTGGAAGAATTGCCGCTTCTGCGGGCGATCCGCGGGGAGGAGGTGCCGGAGACCGAAGTCTTCGTCCGCAATGAGCGGGTGCCCGACGGTGCCTGGACGAGCGTCACCGGCTCGCCGCTGAAGGACGTCGCGGGCGGGCTGATCGGCGGGGTCGTCGTCTTTCGGGACATCACCGACCAGAAGCGGGCGCAGGAAGTCTCGCAGCGTCTATCCAGCGCCGTCGAGCAGACCGCCGATTGCGTCTTCATCACCGATCGCGCCGGAGTCATCGAGTACGTCAACCCGGCGTTCGAGGCGACCACCGGGTACTCCCGCGACGAAGCGACCGGCCGGACGCCGGCTCTTCTCAAGTCCGGGCTCCAGCCACCCGAGTACTACGCGACTCTCTGGGCGACGGTCACCCGGGGAGAGTCGTTCAAGGGAACGGTGATCAACCGCAAGAAGTCCGGGGAGCACTTCTACGCGGAGCAGACCATCACTCCGATGAGGGACGTCAGCACCGCGGAGATCACCCACTTCGTCTCGGTGATGCGGGATATGACCGAGCGCATCAAGCTCCAGGAACGTGACTTCGAGATGCGGCTGGGTTCGGCGGCGCAGCAGCGGCTGTTCCCGCGGGGTTCGCTCGCGGTGCCGGGCTATGACATCGCCGGGGCGGTTGCGCCCGCCAGCGCAACGTGCGGCGACTACTACGACTTCATCCGGCTTCCGGACGGCAGGCTTGTGCTCACCATCGCCGACGTCTCCGGCCACGGCGTCGGCTCGGCGCTGATCATGACCGCGATGCGTGCCTATCTTCGCTCGTTGACTGGCACGCTGGCGTCGCTCGACAGTCTGGCCGGCGAGCTCAACCGGCTGCTGCTTGCCGACCTCGAGGAACACCGGTTCGTGACCATGATCCTCACCCTCCTGGACGGGACGTCCGGCACACTGAGATGGGCGAACTTCGGGCACCCGACGGGCTACGTGCTCGACCGTTCGGGGGCGGTCAAGGCCGAGCTGAAAAGCGGCTGCCGACCGCTCGGCCTGTTCCCTGACCTGACCTGCGCGGAAGGGCCGGCCATTGCCCTCGAGCCAGGCGACGCTCTCGTGCTCCTCACCGACGGGATCCTCGAGGTGACGTCGCCGGAGGGCCGGGAGTTTGGCCGCGCTGGAGCCCTGGGCGTGCTGAGGTCCGCGGGCGGCCGTCCGTCCGACGAGATGGCCGCACGGCTCATCGCAGAGGCGAAGCTGTTCGCCCGAGAGCAGCCGCAGGACGACGACTTCACGGTCGTCGTGTGCCGCCGGCTGGGGTCCTGACGAGACGCGCGCAGCGACCAGCCGCCGAACGGTTGATCGGCGCGGTCCGCGGCCCGTGGCGCTGCGGGAACTGTGAGGCCGACCCGGCCGCGAGTCCCGCACGAGCCCGTCCCCCGAGTGCAATGCTCGCCAGAGTGGACGTCAGCGAGCCCGAATTCACTTCGGGCGAGCGCGGGGGCCAAGGGGGGTCACGGGGCGGCGGCGGGTGTGCGGAACGCCGCCGGCCCCCCCCAACAGATGGCCTAGAACTTAACGCCGATCCGGTAGTTCGGGCCGGCGAGGACCGTGCCCGCCGTGACCTCCGGCGCTGGGGCGCGCGAGCCGCTGGCCGGGCGTGTTCCGGGCGTCCCTCAGAACAAGGCCGGAGGTTTTCACGGCGCGGCTGCTCGGCTAAGATGCCTTCGTTGATCGCGAAAAAGTACAGGCCGTTCGCGTCGGCCGCGATCGTCGTGGCCCTGTTCGGGCCGCTCGTGGGCCTCGCAGCGCAGCGTGCGTGGCGCCGCGCCGACGACCAGAGGACCCTCGATCGGTTCGGAAGAAGGGTCGCGGAGCGGGTGCTGGCGGTTGAGTCCACGGTGGCAGACGGCCACCGCACGGTCGTTGCGGCGGCAGCGCTGCTGAGCACGAGCGAAGCGACGACCAGAGAAGAGTTTGCGAGGTTCGCGCTCGAGTTGATGGCCCGCGGATCCCCGCTCCAGGCCCTGTCGTGGGCGCCGCTGGTCCCTTTGCGCGAGCGCGGGCGATACGAGGCAGAAGCGCGGCGGGACACCGGCACGGGGTACACCATCACCGAGCGCTCTCAGGCTGGCACGCGCGTGCGTGCGGGCACGAGGGAACGGTACTTCCCGGTCCGCTTCATCGAGCCCGTGGAAGGGAACGAGGCGGCGGTCGGCTTCGACCTCGGGTCGGAGCCGGTACGACTCGACGCCCTGTCGCGGGCAGGCGAGACAGGGCGAGCAGCAATTTCAGGGATGGTGCGCCTGGCGCAGGAGACCGGGGAATCGAAAGGTTTCCTGCTCGTGGTCCCGGTCTTCAGGGCCTCCGCGGACGAAGGCAAGGCTCGACAGCTCTCGGGGTTCGCCACCGGTGTCTTCCGCGTCGAGGATCTCCTCTCCGCGGTCTCTCCGAGCCGGGGGGCCGGGGGATTGAAGGACCTGGACGTCGAACTCGTCGACCACGCCGGCGTCACCAGCCGCGCCGGCTCCGTCGTCGGTCCGCCTCAGGAGGGCGCGCTACCTGGCGCCGGGACTGCTGTTCGCCGCGTGCTGAACCTGGAAGGCCGGCCGTGGACGCTGATCGCCCGCCCGACCCCGGCCTACCTGGCCCGGGAGGCCGGCAGCCGAGCGGGTGCGATCGGCTTCGGCGTCTTCCTGGCCTACGAACTG
>JAPVSX010000068.1:0-5732 GCA_047519495.1 Armatimonadota bacterium | reverse complement strand
TCAGTTGCCGGCGTTTTCAGAGATCCAGAACGCCTGCGACCAGGCGCTCCCCCCCGACCGGCCGAGGCACTCGACCCGGACGAACCCCTCATCTCCGCTCGGCGCGTAGGACGCCTCGGGCCCCAGAGCCTCGTGCCGCACCGCGTCCTGCGCATCAAGAAACCGGATCCGCGGCGCGTCCGTCGTGCAGCGAATCGCCCCGTCACGCACCCCGAACTCCGCCTGGGGGCCCGTGGATGCGTAGAACGCGAGGCCCCGGAGCGCCGACAGGAACGCCTCCCGGGCAACGGCCGCTACTTTGACCATGACCCACCCGGTGTCCAGGTCCCGCTCCCGGTGAAGGTCGTCCGCGGCGGCGGCCCCGACCGGCGCTGCCGGGCCGCGGGCCCGGAGGACCGCCGTCCACCGCCGCAGATCCTCCTCGGCCCGGCTGTGATGGTTGCTGACCTCGATGAGGTGGTATCCGCGCAGCCGGAGCATCTCGGCGAGGGACCACCCGCCGGTCCACAGGTTTCCGGTCCACGAGGGGTGGTGGAGCGAGACGATCCCGCCGGCGGCCACCGTCGCGTCGATGCAGGCCTGCGCCCCGCGGGCCCGGAGGGAGCCGGGTACGCCGAGCCGCCCCATGTGCGGGCCGAGCGGCCGAAACGGCCGGGCGATCGTCGTCTCGACCCCGGGGAGCGCGAGAAATGCTCCGTCGTTGAGGTCGTCGCACACGGTCACACGGTCATGGTCGGTGAAGACGACGAACGAATACCCCGCGGCCCGATAGCGTTCGAGCAGGGCACGCGGGGGGTCGCGGCCGTCGGACTGGATCGTGTGACAGTGAAGCTGGGCTTTGGCGAACCGGCCGGGGACCGCGTAGGGATCAGCGATCCGAGTGGGCTTCACTGCTGATTGATTCGAGGAGTCTGAAACCCGTTGCCGAAGCGACGACATGGCGGAAAGAACGGGGCAGGGGACTCCGCTCAACCGTAGATCACTCCCTGGCTGCGCCGTCGACGGATAGCCGCCAGGCTGGCCGATAGTGCTAGAAGAACTTCCAGACCCCGTGCAGGAAGTAGTAGGCGAGGACCCGCGTCCCGTAGATGATAAACCGCATCAGGAGATAGCTGATGATCACCACCCGGATGAAGTATTTGGCGATGATCTTCCATTCCGGCGCGGTCCTCGGCGGCACACCAGCTCAACGCCGCGTCAAGTCCATGACGGGCATCCCTTCAAGCGATCATACGCGACGCTGCGCACCCGTTCCGACCCATCGGAGCCGGGGACTCCGCCGCTGTGGCCCCTGGTTCATGACTTCTCTTCTCAAATCGGCCACGGCAGTCCTCCATGCGCGCCATGCGCAGTCACTACGCAATCACCTGTTCCACACCCCGTCCCCGGGGCCGCCCGGCCGCGGCGGGGCCGGCGCAGGCGCGGGCGGGGCGGCAGGAGGGGGGGACGGCGCCGCGGGAGGCGGGGGCGTCGCCGGGCCGGCCACCTGGTAGCCCATCTGCCGCAGCTCGGCGCGGAGCGCCGAGAGCCGGTCCGGCGTGTCCGGGTGGTCCTCGAACGCGTGGAGGAGCCCCGGCTGCTCTTTCTCGGTCTTCTCCAGGCGCTCCATGAAGGTCAGCGAGGCCGTCGGATCGAATCCGGCCTTCTGCGCGTAGATCACGCCGTAGTGATCCGCCTCAAACTCCTTATCCCGGGAGTACTTGGCGTCGATGAGCGCCCGTCCCAGCTGCGCCAGCTGGTAGGCGGTGATGCTGCCCCCAAAGATGATCTGGGTCAGCACGATCACCCCGAACCGAAGCTCCATGTCCCGCTGCGCCAGGTCGACCGCATGGCGGTGCGCCACGTGCGTCGTCTCGTGGCCCACGACGAACCCCAGCTCATTGTCGTTCTGCACGAACTTGAAGAGCCCCGCCGTCACGAAGACGAACCCGCCGGGGGCCGCGAGCGCGTTGACGCTCTTGTCGTTGAGGACGTGGTACGTCCACGGCAGATTCGGCCGCTCCGAGACCCGGGCCAGGCGCAAGCCGAGGCTGGTGACGCGCTGGGTCAAGGCCGGATCGGTGATGAACCCGGGCTTCCGCGCGAGCTGCCGTTCGACCTCGCGTCCGATCTGAATCTCCTGCTGTTCGCTCACGCCGAAAAGCTGCGCGTGGGCGGCCGGCACGGGGCCGGCCAACGGCATCGAGGCCGCCACGGCAAACACGGCGGCCACCACGATCGCTGTGACGCGGTGAATCCTCATCGCCATCGTCCTGTTGCTCATCCACCCTGTCTGTCGCGCATGCACCCCGCGGCTCTTCGGCGGCGGGATGGCCGCCTGACCTTCCCAACGGCCCCAGGCCGCCGGAAGTTCCGAGGCCAGGCCCCAGTCTAATTATCTCCCTGTCTCTAATTGTATCCCCGGCCGGCGCCTGCGCAAGCCGCCTGTGATACAATCGACGCGTGAAGGTGACGGTCCGCCTGTTCGCCTCGTACCGGGAAGCTGTCGGGTCTCCTGTCGTTGAGATCCCGCTGGAAGATGGCGCCGGGGGCCGGGCGCTGTGGGCGGCTCTAGTGGCGCGGTATCCCGCGCTGGCCTCGCTGCCCGCCCCGGCGGGCTACGCGGTGAACGACGAATACGTCCACGAGCCGCGCCCGTTCCGGGAGTCCGACCGGGTCGCCCTCATCCCGCCGGTGAGCGGCGGGAGCAACGATCGCCCGCCGCTGCTCGAGCTGACCGGCCGCCCGATCTCCGTCGACCGCCTCCTCCGGGAGGCCGCAGATCCGCGGGCGGGCGCGATCGTGCTATTCCTCGGCGTCGTGCGCGACAACGCCCGCGGCCTGCGGGTCAAGCACCTCACGTACGAGGCCTACGAGGCGCTCGCGCGCCGGGAACTCGAGCGGATCGCCGCGGCGATCGCAGCCCGATGGCCGGTCACCCGGGTGGCGATCGTCCACCGGACCGGCCGCCTCGAGGTCGGCGAGGCCAGCGTGGCGATCGCGGTCTCCGCCCCGCACCGGGCCGAGGCGTTCGAGGCCGGACGGTTCGCGATCGACACGCTCAAGCAGACCGTGCCGATCTGGAAGAAAGAGGTCTGGGAGGGCGGCGAGGCCTGGGTGGGCGCAGCGCCGCCGCAGCGTGCGCGCCCCAAACGCTCATCAGACATCTAAACTTCTAAAGTGATGAGTCGACGGCGAACACTCGTTTCGCTTTGACTTCAATCACAGGCGAAAATCCCGGTTTGGGTCCTGATCGCGGGGGCAGCGGCGATGGGATCAGTAGATCACGCCCACGGATGACAAGTCCACAGGGGCATGGTATCCCGCACCCGCGGCCGACAAGAGATTCTTTTCGATCACGAACGCGGCGGCCTGCGCCCGATTGCGCAGCCCGAGCCTGCGATAGATCGCCCGCAGGTGGCTCTTCACCGTGGACTCGGACAGAAAGAGCTTCGAGCCAATCTCTTTGTCGCTGAGGCCCCGCGTCACCTCGATCAGCACCTCGATCTCGCGGTCCGTCAGACCGTGGGGGCGACGCCTTGCCGTATCGACGGCCAGGCCGTTACCGGCCATATCCTCCAAGAGCTGTCGGGCGATGCCCGGATTGATAATGGCCTTGCCGTGGTGGACCGATCGGATGGCGTTGGTGAGATTCGCGGGAGAGATATCCTTCAGGACGTAACCAGCCGCCCCGGCCGCGGCGGCCTTGCGGAAGAGGTCTCGGTCGCCGTAGACGCTGAGCACGAGGATCTGAGTTTCCGGGTGGCGCTGCCTGATCGCGCGCGTCGCCTCGATCCCGTCTCCCCCGGGCATCTTGAGATCCATGAGAACCACGTCCGGGCGCAGTTCGAGCGCCCGGGTGACCGCCTCCCGGCCATCCTCCGCTTCGCCGACGATCTCGATGTCCCGGGCGTCCTCGATAATCGCACGGAGGCCGATCCGGGTCAGGATCTGGTCGTCAACGAGGAGCACACGAATCGCCATGGACATTCCCCCTCACAGATCGCGCGTGCGCAGTCTAGGCACGGCCGGCTGCCGAGACACGCCGCGCCCCAGGGCCGGCTCTCCGCGGCACAGGGACAGTCGCTTTCACCAACGTGCCACCCGACGGCCGCCGCTGGACGGTCAGCCTGCCGGCGAGCAGGCGGACCTGGGCGCGCATCAGCCCGAGCCCCAGTCCGCAGTGAATAGTCGCGCGGGCTCTCCGGATTCCCTTCCCATCGTCTTCGATCTCCAGCACGACCGCGCGCCGCGCTGTGCGCACCCGGACGGCGATGCGCTGAGCGGCCGCATGTCGGGCGGCGTTGGCCAAGGCCTCGCATGCCAGGACGGCCAGCCCATCCTCCAGCGCCTGCGGCAGGCGGCCGACGCTGTCCACGGCCAGAGAAAACTCCGCGGCGGTCAGAGGCCGCAGCTCCTCGATCGCCGTGCGGAGACGATCCAGGAGGGCGGGACCCGGCGCCGCCGGATCGGCAGACTGAAGGAGGCGGATTGCTTCCCGGACCGCCTCGAGCGCCGTCCGCGTACTCGCGATGGACGTTCGGAGGGATGCCTGGGCCCCCGGCGCACTCGGCGGGATCTGCTGCGCGAGAGACCGAAGCTGTCTGAGCGCGTTGGCGAGAAACTGGGCCGGAGCGTTGTGTATGCGGAACGCCACCTGCAGTAGGCGGCCCGCGATAGGTGATTCTCCCGCAGCCGTCACCTGGCGGGGCGCACGCGTGGGTACGCGCTTCCGATGTTTTCGATCAGCGTAGGCCATAGAGTACCCGCAGGTCCGAGCTGCCTCTCAAAGTGCGCCGTGCACTGGTAGGAGCGACGGTCGCACAGGTATGCCGGGAGACTTCCGTTCTTCGAATCCGGAAGATACCACTCCGGAAGATACCACTGTTTGATGATAAGGCCGGGATCAAACGAAGGAGCGCTGTAGATGAACGCTTGAACAATCGCTCCGAGACGAACCTCCCCCACTCCATATGTGCTCGCAGACCCCGTTTTGTGACGCGCGACTGCTCATTCGTTTGAGTAGGAATGCCCGCCTGGCTCGCTTTTCGAGGAGTGGCGAAGGAGCAGCGCTGTCGAACCTGTGTTTGGGAACCAGCCACTCGCCGCCGCCCCGCGGGGAGCCGAGCGGGCATCGGGATGGAGGAGATGGAGGAGTCAAGAAATCGACAGGAGTGTGTGAGGAGGAGTAGACTGTCAGTGCTGAGACCAGGGAAGCATCTCCGAGAGATGACGAGGAGATTCATGGGCCGCGCATCCGTCACTGTGACGATTGCCTGTGCCGTACTGCTGGCCGCCCAGCTGGTGCAAGGCACGCCGGCGGTAGCCGCGGAGGGCGGACAGAACTGGAAGCCGCTCATCACCGGGCTCAAGACCCAGTTCGCCTCCCATCCCGACCCTGAGGTCGGGTTCCGCCTTGCGATGGTCTACGCGCACGAGGGGATGCTGATCGACGGCTGGCACGTGCTCAAGCAGATCGACCGGATGACCGGCGGGCAGAACGGACGACCGGCGCTCGAACGGAAGATCATCGCGGACGCCTCCGCGGCGATCAAGCGGGATCCCCGCGACCTGCTCGCGCGGTACTCGCTGGCGTTCGCGTCGTGGGTGGCCGGCGACCGCGTGACGCCGTTCCAGGAGTTCCTCGAGATCACCCGGCAGGATCCCCAGAACGCGATGAACCACGGCTACCTGGGCTACGTCTACTCCACGCATAACGACGCGAAGAACACGATCGCGCAGTGGGAGGAGGG
>JAPVSX010000067.1:0-2581 GCA_047519495.1 Armatimonadota bacterium | reverse complement strand
GACGTGGCGGCCCCCGTCTTCCGCGAAATCGCCCGCCAAGTTCTCTGGTACCTGCGGGTGCCTCCGGAGCAGCCGCCGGCGACCGCCGCGGACGGCGCGCAGGGTACGCATCCGGCAGGATCGCAAGGCGCACGTCCGGTAGGACTGCAGCCGTAGGCACGTCCTGACGCACGCCGTAGGCACGTCCCGGCGCACGCGCGTTCTGGCGCACGCCGTAGGCCCAGGCCGCGGGACGGTAAGTGGCGGCGGTCCAGGAGCAGGCTGGAGATACGGCTATAGTGGTATTCTAATATTATGGTACTCGAATCGCGGCAGTTTGCTGGGGTGGGTCCCTGAGATCCGGAGGCGCGAGGATGCGGTTGGCGGACCTGCTGGCGGCCTTTCCCTCTGCGACGCTGGTGGGAGCGCCCGACCGCGAGGTGACTGGGCTGGCGTATCACTCACAGCAGGTGCGGCCCGGCGACCTGTTTGCCGCATTGCGCGGGGCGGCGCGGGACGGTCACCGCTATGCGGCCGAGGCCGTCCGGCGCGGCGCCGCGGCGCTCCTCGTAGACCATCCGCTGTCCGACCTCGGCACCCCGCAAGTTATCGTGCCGGACACCCGGCAGGCGCTCGGCGCCCTCGCCGCGTCCTTATATGGACATCCGTCCGCGCACCTCTGGCTGTGCGGCGTCACGGGCACCAACGGCAAGACGACGAGCACGTACCTGATCGATGCGATCCTGTCTCGAGCGGGCCGGCGCACCGCGGTGATCGGCACGCTCGGCGTGCGGGCGCTTGGGGCGCCGGTCGAGTTTCACGCCACGACGCCGACGACCCCCGAGGCGCCCGACCTGCAGCGCCTACTGCGCGACCTCCTGGACGGCGGGGTCGGGCACGTCGTGATGGAGGTGACGTCGCACGCGCTCGAGCTCGGACGGGTCGCGGGATGCCGGTTCGGGGCCGCGGTGTTCACCAACCTGACACAGGACCACCTCGACTTTCACGGCGACCTCGCGCGCTACCGGGAGGCCAAGAGCCGGCTGTTCGCGATGGTGGATCCGGACGGGGCAAGCATCGTCAACGCAGACGATCCCGCCGGAGCCGTCATGGGCGCCGGCAGCCGCGCGCGGGTCTGGACCTACGGGATGGACCCCGCCGCCGAGGTGCGCGGCGAGGGCGTCGAGCTCACCGCTCGGGCCACGCAGTGCACCGTTGTCTGGCCGGGCGGGCGCACGCGGCTCGTGCTCGCGCTCCCCGGACGCTTCAACGTCAGCAACGCCCTCGCGGCGTTTGCGAGCGGCCTCGCCGCGGGCGTCGCTCCTGAAACGATCCGCGAGGCGCTCGAGGCCGTCCGCGGCGTGCCGGGGCGGTTCGAGCTGGTGGATGAGGGGCAGGCGTTCACGGTGGTCGTGGACTACGCGCACACGCCGGATAGCCTGGAGAAGGTGCTGCACCTGGCGGGCGAGCTCGGGACCGGCCGCCGGCTCGTCGTCTTCGGGTGCGGGGGCGAGCGCGACCGGACGAAGCGGCCGGTGATGGGCCGGATCGCCACGCAGCTCGCGGACTACGCGATCTTTACCTCCGACAACCCCCGGGGCGAGGACCCCGCGGCGATCATCCGGGAGATTGAGGCCGGGGTCCCCGGAGCCCGGAACTACGAGAGCGAGCCGGACCGGCGTCGCGCGATCGAGCGTGGGATCGTGCTCGCCCGGCCGGGCGACGTCCTGGTGATCGCCGGCAAGGGCCATGAGGCATACCAGATCCTGGGGGACCGCGTAATCGACTTCGACGACCGCGACGTGGCGCGCGAGGTGCTGCGCCGGCAACTGGACGCCCCGAGGGGCCGCGCGTGACCGGCGGCCCCCCGCCCGCCGCCGCCCAGGACGGGCAGACGTTGGCCCCGCCGGTCGCGCTGACCGCCCAGGAAGCGGCGACTCTCGCCGGCGGCGCGATCGTGCACGGCGACCCAGCCACGGCGGTGCGCGGCGCTGCGATCGACAGCCGGTCGGTCGCGGCGGGGATGCTGTTCGTCGCGCTGCCGGGTGAGCGGAGCGACGGCCACCGGTTCGTGGCGGAGGCGTTTCACCGGGGAGCGGCGGCGGCCCTCGTTTCGGACGTGGCCGCAGGTTCCCTGCCGGCCGGCGTGTTGATCCGCGTCCCCGATACCCTCCGCGCGTTCCAGCAGCTGGCCCGCGCGGTCCGGGACCGCCAGGCGCTGCGGGTCGTGGGGATCACGGGCAGTGTGGGTAAAACATCCACGAAGGAGATGGCCGCGGAGATCGCATCCCGGGTGTTCCGCACGGCGCGGTCGCCGGAGAACTGGAACACCGAGGTCGGCATCCCCCTTGTGCTGATGAACCTCCCCCACGACCGCGAGGTCGCGATCGTCGAACTGGCGATGCGCGGGCCTGGCCAGATCCGCGAGCTCGTGGAGATCGCCCGCCCGGAGATCGGCGTCATCACCAACATCGGGGAGTCCCACATGGACTTCTTCGAGAGCCGGGCTGAACTCGCGGCCGCGAAGGGCGAACTCCTCGAAGGGCTGCCGCCCGACGGCGTCGCGATCGTCAACGCCGAGGACCCGCTCGCGGTGGCCCTG
>JAPVSX010000066.1:0-1679 GCA_047519495.1 Armatimonadota bacterium | reverse complement strand
TCGAGACCGCGCCGTGGATGAGCATCTTCCCGGGCCTGGCGATCATGCTGGCCGTGCTTGGCTTCAATCTGCTGGGCGATGGCCTCCGGGACGTCCTCGACCCGCAACTGCGCGGCCGCTGAACAACGCCGCGCCGAATCGGCAGGGGACGGCTTCTGTTCGGGAAGACACAGCACGGACGGTCCCCTCCTGCGGTCGTTTCGCGTTGCCGCTTTTTGATCGACTGTTTTCTTGAATGCTTGACAAATCGACGATGGTGGGAAATACAGGAGAGACTGACTGACGCAGAGGATGGTCGCCGGAGGTGGAATTCGTGGCACGCCGATTCTTTTCGGTGTTCGTCGCCGGCATGCTCGGCCTGGGCGTTGTTGTCGCCGTGGGAACCGTCGAAGTGACGAGGGGCGGCGCTGGAGCGGCCTCTCCCGCCCAGGAGGCCGCGGTGCTCCAGCACCATAACAACGCAGCCCGAAGTGGGCTCTACATCGCGCCAGCGCTGACCCGCGCCGCCGCCGCCGGACTCCACCGAGAGTTCGCCTTCCACACCCCCCTCCAGGGACCGACGTACGCGCAGCCACTCTTCTGGGCCGCGGCCCACCCTGGGGATCAGGACCTGATCATTGCGGTCACCGAACAGAACCGCGCGTATGCCGTGGATGCCTCGAGCGGCGCGGTCGTCTGGCAGCGGTGGCTTGGCGCACCGGTCCCGCTGCGCGCCCTCCCGTGCGGGAACATCGACCCCCTCGGGATCACCGGGACGCCCGTCATCGACCCGGCGTCGCGCACGCTGTTCCTGGACGCGCTCACGACCCCTGACGGGGGTCGCACCAAGAAACATCTCATCGTGGCCCTGTCGATCGACGACGGCTCGACGCGGCGCGGCTGGCCGGTCGATGTCTCGGCCACGGTCCGGGCGGGCGCGCTGGGGTTTGACTCGGCCGTGCAGAATCAGCGGGGGGCACTGACGCTATTGGGGGGTACGGTGTACGTCCCGTACGGCGGGCACTTCGGCGATTGCGGAGACTACCATGGCTGGGTGGTGGGGGTCCCGATCGACCGGCCGGCAGCTCCCCGCGCCTGGGCGACCCGCGCGCGGGGTGGCGGTGTGTGGGCGCCCGGAGGCCTGGCCGCGGATGGCGCCGTCCTCTATGCCGCCACCGGCAATACGTTCGGCGCCTCCACGTGGGCCGACGGCGAGGCGGTCATCCGCCTCCGGCCGGGACCGACCTTCAGCGGGCAGTCAGCCGATTACTTCACGCCCGCCGATTGGCGGGAGCTGGATGCGAGCGATACCGACCTCGGGGGCTCGGGCCCCGTCCTGATCGAGGTGCCGGGGGCCCGGCCCGCCTCTCTCGTCGTCGCCCTCGGGAAGGACGGCAACGCCTACCTGCTGGATCGGGCGAACTTGGGCGGGATTGGCGCCTCACTCGCCCATCGCCACGTGTCGGAGGGACCGATCATCAACGCAGCGGCTGCGTACACAACGGCGGCCGGCAGCCATGTCGTCTTCAGGGGGCGCGGGATCGGATGTCCCGCGGGGCAGTCCGGCGACCTGATTGCCCTACGCATCGCTGCCGGCTCGCCGCCGCGCATCCATGTGGCGTGGTGCGCGACCGCGCACGGTCGCGGCTCGCCGATGGTGACCACGACCGACGGGCGGTCCGAGGCGATCGTGTGGAGTG
>JAPVSX010000065.1:0-1769 GCA_047519495.1 Armatimonadota bacterium | reverse complement strand
CGACCTCGCCGCCTCCCGGCAGGTGCTGCCGCAGCTCCGCGGCGAGCCGCCGCTCGGGGCTCGGGGGCCGCCCGGCCCACCGGACGATGGCAGTCGCGCTCACGCCGGCGGCCGAGAGCACGAGCGCCGCGGCGCCCGCCCGCAGGAGTCGGGGACGCGCCGCGCCCGCCGCCAGCAGGAGCAGGAACGGCACCAGGTAGAGCGCCTCCCCGCGTCCGGGGTAGAAGGCCGGCACGCCCAGCGCGGCCAGCGTGGCGAGGGCCCCCGCCGGAAGCAGGAAACCAAGGAGCGGCAGCCGGACCGGGCCCGGGGAGAGGGCGCCCGCGACCAGCAGGACCAGCACAAGCGCGGCGGCGCCACCCTCGGCCCACGCCGGCGAGGAGGGGAGGTCGAGGTACGCCTCGAAGCTGCCGAGGGGGGAGAGCAGGCGCACCGGGGCCACGAGTTGCTCCGCCGCGGGGAGGCCGCGCCAGAACGTCGCCATCCACGCGATCGCCGCGGGCGGCTGCTGGGCTGCCACCGGAAGCCACGGGAGGTGCGTGGCGAAGCCTGCGGCCACGGCCGCGACGGCCCGCCCCCGCGCCGGACGGGGGAGCGTCAACCCCGCGACCGCGAGCACCGCCGCCAGGAGCATCCCGAGGCCGTGCGTCCAGCAGGCCAGGGCCACGGCACCGGCAAGCCCGGCGGCACCCCCCTCGCCGCGCGACAAGGCCTGCAAGCGCTCCCACCCCCACGCAACCGCCAGCAGCAGCAGCGCGTACGCCCGCCCTTCGCACGACCATGCGAGCGCCAGAGGGTGGCAGGCGAGAAGCACGCCCGTCCACCATCGGGCCTCGGCACCGAAGGCCCGCCCGGCGGCGCGGGCGGCGAGCAGCACCGCAGCGGTCCCCGCCGCCACGGCGAGGGCGCGCGCCGCGGCCAGCGCGGGCAGCCCTAATGTTGTGATGATTTTCACAAGTAGGTACGGAAGGGGAGGGCCGGAGTCGAGCCGGAGGGCCGCGAACAGCTCGCTCCAGGGCAGCCCGGCGGCCCACGCCGTGAAGTACTCGTCGTGCCACGCCGGGCGCACGACTGCGGCAAGGGCGCGCGGGAGGAGCGCGAGGAGTGCAAGCCCCAGCCACAGGCCGCGCCGTGTTGCCGCCGGAGGCACGATCCAGTGTCCCTGCAGCCGCCGCCGCGCGTCAAGGCGCCCGCTATCATGGCGCGTCGCAAAGCCTCGCCGGGGAGGTGCGTATGTGTCGGGTGCTGTCGGTCCTCGTGTTGGCTTCCACCCCGCTTTTCGCGGGCCAGCAGCCGCTCACGGTCGAGCGGATCTTCTCCGATCCACCGCTGGACGGCACGCTCCCGCGCGAGGTCAGGTGGTTGCCGGGCAACGTGAGCTTCTCGTTCCTGGAGAGGACCGGTAGCGGAAAGGACGCGAGGACCACGCTCCGGGTCGAGGAGGCCGCGACGGGAAGGCGCGAGGCGGTCATCGCCGACACCGACCTCACCGCGTTCGGTGAGGGAGACGGCACGATCCGCCCGCGGCTCGAGGGTTACCAGTGGTCCCCACAAGGGGACGCCGTGCTGCTGTCGGGCGGCGGCGACCTGTTCGTCCTCGACCGTCGGAGCGGCAAGACCCGGCGGCTGACGTCGACCCCGGCAGAGGAGGAGCTGGCGAGGTTTTCTCCGGATGGGCAGCGGATCGCATTCGTGCGCGAGAACGACCTCTACGTCCTGGACCTCGCCTCCGAAAAGGAGATGCGGATCACCGGCGACGGCTCGCCGGT